>DVHT01000049.1 GCA_018711885.1 Candidatus Choladousia intestinipullorum
GGAAGCTGTGCCAGTATGATCGCAGCAAACATCAGTACACATCCGGAAAGTTCCCGCGCACTCAGCCTCTGTCCAAGCAGCAGCCATCCGGCAAGCACCGACACGACCGACTCCAGACTCAGAATCAGCGAAGCAACGGTGGGATTCATGTCTTTCTGCCCGACGATCTGCAGGGTATAAGCCACTCCGCAGGACATTACTCCGGCATACAGAATCGGCATCCATGCGCTAAGGATCGTTCCCCAGTCAAAATCCTCTGTAAGGAACATTCCGATGCCGGAGAGAATCCCGCAGACAAAAAACTGGATGCAGGACATCCTCACGCCGTCTACCTTCGGCGAAAAATGATCGATCACCAGAATATGTACGGAAAATCCCACTGCGCACATCAGGACCAGAAAGTCTCCTGCACCGATAGCCAACCCGTCCGTCATACATAAGAGATAGAGTCCGAAAACAGCGAGCACTACACTGCACCAGATCTTTGCCCCCACCTTCTTTTTCAGGAAAATCCCGAACAGCGGCACGAGCACAATATACAGCGCCGTAATAAATCCCGCTTTCCCGACTGTCGTATATTTGATCCCGAACTGCTGCAGATTGCCCGCCACAAAAAGAGCCGCGCCGCAGCACAGGCCGCCGGTATACAGTTCCTTCTGCTTCCACGTATATACCGCCCGTTCGGAATCTTCTTCCGTCCGGCAGTTCCTGCCTGCTCCGGAGCCGCCGGCCATTTTGCCGCCGTTCTCCCTTTTTCCGCACCGCACATGATCCAGCAGAAAAATGCAGGGAATCAGGACGATCCCTCCGATCATGCAGCGGGCAAAGTTAAACGTAAAAGCCCCCACATAATCCGTTCCTACACTTTGCGCAACAAAAGCAACTCCCCATATCACTGCCGTCAGAAGCAGCAGCAGGGGATTTCTGACTGATGTTTTTTTCATAATGTACTCCTCTGTTTTCCCGGTCTCTTATCCGGGCAGCCTCCCTTTCTTTTCCCTTCAGATGCCGTTCTCTTCTTCCGCTCCCAGACTGCGGCCCAGCATCAGCAGCGACTGTAATTTGATACAGAACATTTCGTCCCTTTGCTCCAGTTTTTCCCGGCACGTTTCGTAGTCCATCCAGAGAACTGATTCGACCTCTTCTTCCTGAAGTAAAAAATCGCGCGCCTCCATATCCCGGACGCATACGTACACTGCTGTGATCTCCCTGTCGTGGAACGGTTTTCCCTGAAACTCTGTTTCAATCTCTCCTCCGTCAAACCTTCCGAGATACTGCAGCTCCCCGGCAGACGCCTTTATTCCAAGCTCCTCTTCCAGTTCCCGGAACGCCGATTCCTCGTACCCGTCTCCTGCCCTGATATGTCCCGCTGCCGAAACGTCATAACAGAGCGGGTACGTCTTGGCGGCGCTCCGCCTCTGCAGCAGGATCTGCCATTTTCCGTCTTTCGTTTTCCGCACGACCCACACATGGACCGTCCGGTGGCAAAGGCCGAGCCTGTGCGCTATAGTTCGCTCTGTCACTCGTCCCGTCGGCTCCCCGTTTCCGTCACAGACATCAAACAGTTCCATCGGATGGCCGTCCAGCACCGCGCAGGTCAGCGTATCTCCCTGATACGAAAGCTTCAGAGAAAAGAACGGCGCATCCTCCGCAAGCAGCCGCAGAAAAATCCTGTCACCTTCCCACAGATTCAGCTTTGTAATTTCTTCCTTCGGGATCCACTCAAGGACTCCTTCATCGCAGGGGAGCAGTTCCCCCTCAAATGCATCGGCCGTATACAGACAGATATATTCCGGCGGCCAGCCTTCCGAAAAAAAGGTGACAATACCGCGGAACTGCCAGGAAGTGAGCGTAAGGCCCGTCTCTTCCCTCGCTTCCCGGAGCAGACAGTCCTCCGGACTTTCCCCTTCTTCAAAATGTCCGCCGATTCCGATCCACTTTCCTTCGTTTACGTCGTGCTCCTTTCGGATCCGGTGCAGCATCAGGTATTTTCCGTCCTGCTCCACATAGCATAAAGTCGATAAAGGTGATCTCACTGTTCCATCTCCTTCTTCAGTATCCTGCTCCGCTCCAGAAGGTACTCCCGGTCATTCCTTTCCGGGTACTCCAGCACCTCCTGCAGCAGCCGGTTCAAAAGCTGGCCAATCTCCGGCCCGGGCTTCATCCCGTCCGCGATCAGCTCCGCCCCGCCTATCTTCATATCCTTCAGGGACAGGCAGTCGCCGTGCATCCTGATATCTCTCCAGATATGCTCTACTTCTTTTAAATACTCAAGCTTCTCTTCTACTACATCCGGATTCTGCCCCATGATATCCGCCCGCTTTACAAGCAGAAAAGAGTCAAACAGCTCCGGTCCGATCCGGTACGCACATGCCCGGACATCCCGTCCTGAGAGCTGCGGATACCAGGAATGGTTCCGGACAAGGCAGCAGACCTTGTGCAGCGTATCGTTATCGAATTTCAGATTTTTCATGATCCGCTCCGCGATCTTTTCACTGTAGGCGGCATGACCGCGGAAATGATCTTTTCCGTTCTCATCCGTCATAAAAACGTCCGGTTTTCCCATATCGTGAAACAGCATCGTCAGACGCAGCACCTTGTCGGCCGGTATATTCCGAAGGGAGAGCAGCGTGTGCTCGCCCGTCGTATATGCATGATGCCGGCTGTTCTGGCGCTGTACCATAATGCGGTCAAACTCCGGCATGATGACCGAGGTGATCCCGCACTCATATGCCAGCCGGAACCAGTGAGGGTTCTGGGAAACCAGGATTTTCACCAGCTCGACCTGGATACGCTCTGCGCTGATATTGTCCAGAGCGTCCGCCATCTCCCGGATCGCGTCGCGCACGCTGTCTTCCAGAGTAAAGCCAAGCTGCGCGGCAAACCGGACGGCCCGCATCATCCGCAGGGCGTCTTCTCCAAACCGCTCTCTCGGGTCTCCTACACATCGTATGGTCTTGTTTCTCAGATCGTCAATGCCGCCAAACTCGTCCACCAGTCCTGCAGCCGGCGAATACGCCATGGCATTGATCGTAAAGTCGCGTCGTTTTAAGTCCTCCAGAAGACTTGAAGTAAATACCACATCTTTGGGATGACGGTTGTCTTCATACGCCCCGTCGATCCGGTACGTCGTCACCTCAAACCCTTCTTTTTCTATCATAACAGTTACTGTGCCGTGTTCAATTCCGGTGTCAATCGTCTTGGGGAACAGCGCTTTTACCTGCTGCGGGGAAGCGGATGTCGTCACATCCCAGTCCTCAGGCGTCCGGCCCATAATCGAATCACGGACACACCCGCCTACAATATAGGCTTCATGTCCGTTCTCCTGTAAAACCTTCAAAATCCATTCTGCTTTTTCCGGTATTTCTATATACGCCATTTTGTTTGTCCCTTCTGATTTTTTTCTTAATTTTATCATAACACAGCCGCCATTTTCTGAAAAGGCAAAAGTGAAAAAACTGTGTATTGTCAAAAATCTATTTACTCAAACAAGCGGCAATGTTATACTTTATATAATCGTCACCTTATCAATTTACAAGAAAGGATAGGATTTATGAAAAATATGCACAGTAAAAGGGTCCTTCTGCTGCTCGGTCTGATCGCAGCGGTATCTGCGGCCGGATGCGGGAACCAGGCGGACGACAATCCGGAAACAGAGCTTTCCACCTCTGCTCCGGAAGCATCTGCAGATGAGGATGCGGTGATCGCGGAAGAAGAAACTTCGTCCCAGACAGAAGCTTCCCTCGATCCGATCACTCCTTCTGACTATCTGGTAAAAGACGTATCAGATTACGTCACGCTCGGAGAAATCACCGGCATCCCGGTCACACAGTACACATATGAGATAACGGACGATATGGTACAGGAACGTGTCGACCTCGAAGTATCTGCCTATGATGAAGAGATAGAAGTGGACCGCGCCAGCCAGGAAGGAGATGTCGTTTATATTGACCTGACCTCCACGGTAGGCGGCGATGCAGAATCCGAATACACCGAAAGTACCTATATCACCCTCGGCGACGAGGAATACGGAGCGGAATTTGATCAGGAACTTCTCGGCGCTTCAGCCGGAGATACACTGGAATTCTCGATCACGTTCGGCGATGATATCTGGATGGAAGATTGGATGGGGCAGACCGTCGATTTCAGCGTGGACGTCACAAGCGTATGTGAGATCCAGTCTCCTGAGTATAACGATACCTTCGTTTCTGAGAATACAGAATATTCTACCACAGAAGAGTTTGAATCAGCTCTCCGCGACACGCTGGCAGACGAATACGCAGAGACAAGCCTCATGGACACGGTGGAATCCCTGTTTCAGGCGGTCGAGAGCGAGGCTGTGTTCGCCGGATATCCGCAGGAGCTCTACGACCTCTGCAAAGAAGAGACCCTGTCCTTCTACGCAGCGTTTGCAGGCACTTCAGATGAGCAGGAAATCTACGACCTGTTCGGCCTCACAGAAGACGATATGGACGCAGAAGTGCTCACAACAGTCAACCGGCGCCTGATCGTCAGCTCCATCTGCGAACAGGCCGGCCTTGAAGTGACGGAAGAGGAATATACTTCCTATGTCACAGATTACGCCGAATACTACGGATACGACAGTGCGGCAGATTTCGAAGCGGATAATACAAGAGAAACTCTGGTATGGTCTCTGTATGAGACAAAAGCCGGAGATTACCTGTATGAAAATGCAGACATTACCGAAGAGCCCTATTCAGAGGATGAGGACCTTTCTCTCGAAGATTTCGAAATAGAGCTGGAAGCGGAAGAAGACACTGAAACGGCAGCAACGGAAGAAACGTAAAGTACAGACAGACATCGTACAGCACAGATCCAGAGCCAGTATTTTTATGTCCTTGCAGCACTACGGCAGGCATAAAAATACTGGTTTTGTTTTCCTTCATTTTACTTGACACGATAATAGATTGTGCTATAATGAAATTGCAAAAATACTGGTTAATATATTTCACTAACTATTATAGAGTATGAAATAAACGACTTTGTATTCTATGATAGTTAGTGAGATTTTTTTAACAGGTCTTTTGAGTATTAGTAAGGAGGTACCAAAAATGAACAAGGGTACAGTAAAATGGTTCAACGCAGAAAAGGGCTACGGATTTATCACAGGAGAAAACGGATCTGACGTTTTCGTGCATTTTTCTGCGATTCAGGGCGAAGGCTTTAAGACTCTCGAAGAGGGACAGGCTGTTTCTTATGACTTGACAGAAGGTGCCCGCGGAATGCAGGCAGCTAATGTAGTAAAGCTTTAATAACTTTATAAAATAAGTAAAAAGAACGTCTAGCAAGACTGCTGTGATACCCCATCTGCTGAATTTTTATTCTGCACTTGAGGGTATACAACAGTCTTTTTCTGTCCCGTCACTGATTCAGATAATCCTGGATCGTTTTCTGCAATACCTTCAGCCCGCTTTCCATATCGCTGTCCTCTTCAAGCATCTTTGCGACCATGTTATCAGACAGACTGAGCGCCTGCTCGTACTCCTTGAAATCCGGAGCGATCGTTCCGTTTTCTATGATATTGCCAAGGAGTACAGAATCAATCGCCAGCTCTCCTTCTTCCATAGCAGTCTGCAGGATTGCCTCCGCTTTTTCAGAAGAAGTCACGGACTTCAGCACGGATGCGCCCTGCGAATAGCGGAAGATATCCATCTGGATCTCTTCATCGTACGTCAGCAGTTTCAGAAACTCCCAGGCAAGCTGTTCATGCTCGGTATGGCGGCTGATCCCCATAAGGAGCGCATCCACCTCGGAAATGTTTCCTCCACGCGGCCCTGCCGGAAGTGTCGTACAGTCCCATCGGAAATTTCTGTATTTTTTAATCTTATAAGGATATGTTTTATAGGTGCGGTATTCTGCAAATGTCAGCGGCATAAAGGCGACATTCCCCGCATCGAAGTCTTCCATCGTCACCTGCTGGCCTTCGTACAGATTATTGATCTCGCTGATAAACCGGATCGCCTCCGCCGTTTCCTGGTTCGTAAAATCGCAGGTTCTCCCGTCTACGGAAAACGGGCTGGCTCCGTTCGAATACGCTGCTTCCAGCCATCCGTAATTATATGTGCCGAACTGATCCAGTTTCCCGTCATGGTCCGTATCTTTTGTCACTGCTTTGCAGATCTGATACAGGTCCTCCCAGGTCCAGTCCGCACTCGGGCTTGTCAGTCCTTCCCTGTTCAGAAGCGTTTTATTCACGAAAATGAGCGTAGGCACCACCTCATAGGGAAGCGCATACTGCCTGCCGCCGTACTCTCCGGCACGCAGCGCCGTATCATAGAATTTTTCCGTATCAAAGCCTGCGTCCTGTTCCATCAGCCCGCTTAAATCCTTCATCACGCCGAGGGAGCAGTACTGCTTAAAATCGTCGGAAAGTACCATAAATACGTCCGGCACCTCGCCTTTTAACAGCTTTCTTGCAAACCACTCCGGATAGTCCTCTTTCAGGACCCCGCTGTAATAATGGATCTTCACGCCGGGATGTTCTTGCTCAAAGCGTTCGATCGCCTTGTCTATGATCACAAAACTCGTGGCGCTCTCCACACCCCAGTTGCTCCCTGTAAACATGCCGAATTCCAGCACGATTTCCCGCTCTTTTTGCGCTCTCACGGAAAACATCAGACAGACAACGCCGATTGCAAAGACCAGCACGCCTGCCGCCGCAGCTATTTTCTGGTTTTTTCCCATTGCCCGCTATCCTCCAGCTCTTTTTTTGCCATGTTCGTCTGCACCGCCCATATGGCAAGCTGCGTCCTGTCGCGCAGGTCCAGTTTGTTCAGGATCGTACTGAGATAATTGCGCACTGTTCCTTCCGAAAGCTTCAGGTTCTCTGCAATCTCTTTATTTGCAGCTCCGCGCCCGACTTCCCGGATGATCTTCCACTCCGTTTTCGTCAGCTCTTCGACCCCGCGCGTTCCCACAGATATCTTGTAGTCCGCCTTTGCCATCTGAGAAAACAGCCGGAGCACTTTCGTCGTAATATCAGGATTGATCATCGCTCTTCCGTTGTAGACCGTCACTATTGCCTGCTCCAGTTCATCCACGGAGCCGCCTTTCAGCAGATAGCCGCTCGCTCCATATTTCAGCGCATTATACACGTATTCGTCATCGTCAAACGTCGTCAGGATAATGATCTTAATATCCGGATAATTCTCTTTAATAATTCTGGTGCACTGCACCCCATCCATTTTCGGCATTCTGACATCCATCAAAATCACATCCGGCTTTCGTTTCCGGATACAGCCGATCACCTCCTGGCCGTTCGCCGCAATATCCGTCACTTCGATTCCCGGCTTACTGTCCAGGACAATCTGCAGGCTCTGCCGGATCAGCTCCTGGTCGTCTGCGATCAATACTTTAATCATACTCTTCCCCCCATCTGATTGGTATTCTGGCCTGCACTAAAAAGCCATTGCTTCCGTCAAAAGATACCTTCCCGCCCAGCATTCCGATCCTTTCTTTAATATGGCGGGTTCCAAATCCATTTTTGATCTGTTCGCACCCCTTGCCATTATCTTTGATCTGAAGAAGGATGTCGCTGTCTTCTTTCTTGATCAGGATCCAGATCTGATCTGCCTCTCCGTGACGGATCGCATTTGTAATACTCTCCTGAACGACGCGGTAGAT
>DVHT01000050.1 GCA_018711885.1 Candidatus Choladousia intestinipullorum
CCTACCAGATGCAGGATGCTGTGTGTGATCAAAAATGCATATTCCCGTTTCACAGAGTGCCCGTATTTTTCCGCCTGTTCCAGTACCTTCTCCGCTGAGATCACGATATCCCCCAGCATCAGCTCCCCGGAGTCCGGCTCAAAGCAGTCGATCCCCTCTTCTTCCAAAAAGCTGAAATCTCCCGGCGTACTGTATTGTGTCATCGGAAACGACAAAACATCCGTAGCGCTGTCGATGTCCCTGTTATCGCTGTTGATCTTACGGATCCTGTCGTTATCCGTGATCAGCAGGCTCACCTGCGCTTCATATGGGCAGTCCAGATAATCCAGTACGCATGAGATCACATCGACGGCCGTATCATACGGATCAAGGCCAAGATCCATGCCGCTCTCATTTTCAAAATCCACAGTCATGACAGTTCCTCCTCTCAGCGTTTTCTGGATGAGTGTTTCTTCTCACGCTTTTCATACTCTTCATAAGCATTTACGATTTTCTGGACAAGCGGGTGGCGCACGACGTCCTGGCTCGTCATTGTACAAAAACCGATATCATCTACCTTTGCAAGAACCTTCATCGCCGTATCCAGTCCGGACGGCGCTCCTGCAGGGAGGTCTTTTTGTGTCTGATCGCCAGTAACGACCACCTTTGACCCAAACCCGATCCTGGTCAGAAACATCTTCATCTGCGCCGGCGACGTATTCTGTGCTTCATCAAGAATAATGAAAGCATTGTCAAGCGTCCTGCCGCGCATATATGCAAGCGGTGCGACCTCTATGAGTCCTTTTTCCATATTCTTCATGAAACTGTCCGGTCCCATGATCTGATAAAGCGCGTCATACAAAGGCCGCAGATACGGATCTACTTTGCTTTGCAGATCGCCCGGAAGAAATCCGAGCTTCTCGCCTGCCTCTATGGCAGGCCGTGTCAGAATGATACGCCCTACTTCATCATTCTTAAAAGCAGTGATCGCCATAGCCATAGCCAGATACGTCTTACCCGTACCGGCAGGACCTGTTCCAAATACGATCATCTTTTTCCGTATTGCATCGACATAGGCTTTCTGTCCAAGCGTCTTCGGCTTGATCGGCTTGCCGTTTATGGTGTGGCAGATGCAGTCACTGTCTATCTCGACAATAGAAGATTCCTTTTCATCTGCGGAAAGAGCAATCGTATAATCGACGTTCTGCTCTGTAATGGCAGTGCCTCTCTCCGACAGCTCATACAGGCTTTCGAATATTTTCTTTGCCCGCACTGCATTCGTGGGGCTTCCGAGAATCCGTATCGCGCCATTCCGGTTCAGCACAGTGACCTGAAGCGCTTTCTCTACCTTTTTTACGTATTCATCAAACTGGCCAAAAATATTCTGGATATGTTCCGCAGGAACATTCAGCGACATTTCAACCATACTCATTTTTCAGCAATTCCTCCTCCTGACTGTCGATTGGAATACGGCGGACCGCATTCTCACCAGTAATAAGAATACCTGACAAAGTGGCAGACTTCTCATTCCATTCTATTTTAACATCATTTTCAAATATTTGAACCCCTTTTTCAGCTAAATTTTTTGTGAAATTTTCAAAATTTAGCCGCAAAATACGCTCTAGTTCTTCTTTTTTATAATGAATTTTTATATTTTCGTACTCTTTAGCAGTAAATTTTACCAGGTAAAGAGGAAGATAGAAATTTTCCTGCAATGTAAGCTGATGCGTCTCTGAGAGCAGATCATACTGTTCATAACGGTACTCTTTCTGCGGCAGCGCAAAAGGAATCTCTCCGATCTTCAGCATATGCCGCACCGTTTCCCTGCCGGTATACTGCTTTTTCTCGGTTTCAAAGGAAACTGTATCGGTATACGGAGTCTGCGTACGGATCACAATATCGGCGTCCGCGGCTGTATACTGCATACTGCTCAATGCCTTACTGTCATCATAGATCGGCAGGACTCCGGAGACGAGAATATCTCCTTTTTCCACCGTATCACCGGCCTTTACAAGCGGCCTTCCCTTTCTGGTGTAGATCGAGACGACCGTTCCCGGCGCGTCTGCGGCCAGGCTGGAGGGCTCTTCTCCTTCCAGCGTCTGCACCTGTGTCCCGGTAATCCCCTCTTTGACATGGATCAAAAGTCTCGTTCCTTTTAATTCAGCCGCCACCCATGCAAATTGTGTAAAATAATTGCGAATCTGAGAAGCAAGCTCCTGACAGTCCACTTCTGACTTCGGCATTCCATGCTGTATTCCTGCTGTCTCAAGATATTCAAAAATAACGTCGTCCGTCTGAGACAGATTTCCGTCAATACTGATATTCCAGATGTGCGAAGACAGCCAGAACAAAAACAGGAGAGCCGCTGCTATGCTCACAAAGTAAAATTTCCGTTTCCGGTAGCGGTATACAAAAAAAGGAAAGCCATGACGCTGTGTGATCCGCACGGACGCATGGCTTTTTCGTGTGATGTTTTTCAGCTTCCGGAAGTCTTTTACCGTAATAAAGGCTTCGTAAGATCCCTGTGACCAGACGAGGTCCCACAGCCGGATATCGTGGTATGCACAAAGGTTTAAAAAAC
>DVHT01000051.1 GCA_018711885.1 Candidatus Choladousia intestinipullorum
TCATTGACTTCTAAAATATTTAACATAGATTCTCCTTTATCCTGCGCATATTATTCTCACCGCGGCTTTCTTTCTCCCGGGCCGCAGACCGGAATCAGATACGGTGCATCATATTAAAGATATCTTCATGCTGGCAGCGGATCACAACACCGATCTCTTTTCCCAGCGTTTCAAGTTCTTCTGCAATCTGTACTCCGTCTTTCGGAGACTGCGTCGCATCCGCCACCATCATCATGTTGAAAAATCCCTGTACGATCGTCTGAGAAATATCCAGGATATTTACATTGTTTTCTGCAAGATACGTGCATACCTTTGCGATAATGCCTACCGTGTCTTTTCCTACTACCGTAATAATTGTTTTTTTCATAATTTGCCCCTTTATTTTATGTATTTTTACACCGCAATCGGCTGAGACGGCTCGTCCCGCTTTGCGATCTGGATCAGAAAATCCTCTGCTTTAAACGGATTATCTCCCATGGTAATCTCCGAGCATACCGTAGCGATCGCTAACGCTTCATAATTATTTTCCCTGCTTAAATGCCCGAGCATCACTGCCTTCATTTTGTCATTTAATATTTCTCCCAGCAGCCGTCCTGCATTTTCATTGGAAAGATGACCCCGTTTTCCGAGAATCCGCTGCTTCAAATAGTATGGATATGTTCCTACCTGCAGCATATTGATATCGTGATTCGATTCGATCAGCACTGCATCCAGATCCTTTAAATGGCTGATGATATAATCATCATAGAACCCGAGGTCTGTCGCCACCGCCACAGATTTTTCTCCATGGCAGAGCCGGTACGCAACCGGATCTGCCGCATCATGTGACACACGAAACGGCTCTATACAGATGTCCCTGATGCAGAATCGCTCGTCCGCCCTGATCTCCCGCAGCAAATCTGCGTCAATCTGTCCCAGCGAACGCTGCCCGAGCAGCGCCTGCTTCGTTCCCGCTGTAGAATAGATCGGTATTCCATATTTTCTGGCAAGCACGCCAAGCCCTTTTATATGATCGGAATGTTCATGTGTGATCAGGATTGCATCCAGTTCTTCCGGCTTCCGGTCAATCGCATGGAGTCCGGCAACGACTCTTTTTCCGCTGATCCCTGCATCGATCAGGATACCGGTGTGCTCTGTTCCGACAAAAATACAGTTGCCGCTGCTTCCGCTGGCAATACTACAAAAATCCATGTTCTATCAATCCTTTATCTATTTGTCCATACGTATTTTCCACAATATTGCTGCTGTTGTCAATCACAAAATTGCATTTTCCCCGGTATTCTTCCTCACTGAGCTGATTGCTGATGATCTGCCGCGTTTTCTCTTCACTGTAGCCGCGGCTTTTAGCAAGACGCCTGATGCGCACCGGCACCTCCGTATAAATGTACCATATCTCATCGCATATCAGATCATAACGGTCTTCCAGCAGAAGAGCCGCCTCGATCACGCAAAACGGCCGTTCCCGTTTTCTCTTTTCTCTTTCGATCTCTTCTGTAATATAGTCCTTAACCGCAGGATGTATGATCGCATTCAGCCGGCGCAGCTTTTCCGGATCAGCAAACACCATCTCTGCCAGCTTCCCGCGGCACACACGCCCGTCCTCCTGCAGTATTACAGGCCCGAATGCCTCCACCATTTTTGCGAAGCATTCCTGCCCCGGCTCCTGCAGCATTTTCCCGACCAGATCCGCCTGTATTACCCGTGCATTGTAACGGTTTTCAAGATAATTGAGAACCGTGCTTTTCCCGGCCCCTACGCCTCCCGTAATTCCAAGAACTTTCATTATTTCGCCTCGTACCAGTCTTTGCCTTCATGAATATCCACTTCCAGCCGCACCTTCATCTGCGCCGCATTCTGCATCTCCCGGATCATGATCGCGCGCACCTCTTCCAGTTCTTCCTGAGCAGTCTCCACCAGCAATTCATCGTGCACCTGGAGGATCAGGCGCGACCGCATGCCGTTCTTGCGCAGGCACTCATTGACACGGTTCATTGCAATCTTGATAATGTCCGCCGCAGTTCCCTGAATCGGCGCGTTCATCGCGACACGCTCCCCGAAGGAACGCTGCATGAAATTAGACGATCCGAGCTCCGGAACCGGCCTTCTGCGCCCGAACATCGTCGTCACGTATCCGTTCTTTTTCGCGTCTTCCACCATCCGGTCAAGAAACTGCTTGATGCCCGGATATGTCTTGAAATACTGCTCAATGTACTCCTGCGCTTCTTTCCGCGTGATACTGAGATCCTGGCTCAGACCGAACGAACTGATTCCGTATACAATGCCGAAATTGACCGCTTTTGCGTTCCGGCGCAAAAGCGGGGTAACTTCCTCCGGCTTTACATGAAACACCTGCGAGGCCGTTATCGTATGGATATCCTGTGCATCCTTGTATGCCTGGATCAGCTTGTCATCATCTGATAAATGCGCGAGGACTCTCAGCTCGATCTGCGAATAATCGGCATCAAGAAATACAAAGCCCTCATCCGGCACAAAAACCTTCCGGATCAGCCGTCCCAGTTCCATCCGGATCGGAATGTTCTGGAGATTCGGCTCCGTACTGCTGATCCGCCCCGTCGCCGTGATTGTCTGATGAAACTTCCCGTGGATCCGTCCGTCCTTTGAGATATAGTTCGCCAGTCCGTCTGCATATGTCGATTTCAGCTTCGTCATCTGCCGGTATTCGAGGATATCCGAGACGATCGGATAACTGGGCGCAAGCTTTTCAAGAACATCTGCCGCAGTAGAATATCCTGTCTTCGTCTTCTTGCCATGCGGAAGCATCAGCTTTTCAAACAGGATCACGCCGAGCTGTTTCGGAGAATTGATATTAAATGTTTCTCCCGCGCTTTCGTATATCTTCTGCTCCAATTCTTCTATTTTTCCGGTCAGACGCTCTCCGTACGCTTTCAGTTCTTCCGCTTTGACACGGATTCCTTCTTTTTCCATATCGGCAAGTGTGTAGATCAGCGGCAGTTCAATCTCGTCAAACAGACGTCTCATTCCCGTCTCTCCAAGCCGCTGCTCCATTACAGGGTATGATTCAAAAAGAAGGAACGCGGTCCGCGCGGCATAGGAAAGAAAAGCGTCCGGTTTCCCTGTTTTTACATCAGCCAACCGCTCTTTGCCGAACATCTCCGTCCGCGAAGGCAGTATCTTTCCCAGATACTCACGGGCAATATCATCTTCTTCATAACTGTCCTTTAACGGATTCAGCAGGTACGCTGCCACTGCGGCGTCAAACAGTTTCGTCCTGTCATCGGGATACACTTTCAGAAACGGGAGCTGTTCTTTCAGGTGAATCGTGATCAGTTTTCCGCTCTTTTCGTAAAGCTCCAGAATCTTTCCGCAAAGATAATCCCCGGTCAAAAATCCCCCTGTCTCAATAAAATACGCTTCCGTCCTGGAAAAGCAGAGCGATACGCCGAGGATATCGCCGTCTTCTACGAGCAAAAAGAAAGCAGCATCGCCGTTTCCCACTTTTTCAAACAGCGCTTCCGCCTGGCCGAAATCCTGTATCAGATGGTACGCAGTCTCTTCTTTTTCCTCTTCTTCTATCTGGAAGCGGCCGAGCAGATTCTTAAACTCCAGTCTGCGGCACAGTGTAAGCGCTTCCTTTGTATATAAATTTTCAATCTTTGCTTCCTCTCTGGAAAGTTCAAACGGAGCATTCAGCTCGATCGTCGCCAGGACCTTGCTCATCTGCGCCATATCATAGTGGGCCCGCAGTGCTTCCCTCGCTTTCGTTGGTGTGATCTCATCCACATGCGCAAATGCCTCTTCTATCGAGCCGTACTGTACGATCAGCTTCGTCGCCGTCTTTTCCCCGATCCCGGGAACTCCCGGAATATTATCAGAGGCATCTCCCATCAGCGCTTTTACATCGATGAACTGCTGCGGTGTAACCTGATACTTCTTTTTTACATCCTCTGCATAGTATTCTTCAATCTCCGTTCCTGTCGCCTTTGTCTTAGGGATCAGGATACGGACATCCTCCCGTGCAAGCTGCAGCAGATCGCGGTCTCCCGAGACAATGCAGACCTCCAGCCCCTGTTTTTCCATTTTTGCAGAGACCGTCCCGAGAATGTCGTCCGCCTCATACCCTTCCAGCTCCATCACAGGAACCTGCATCGCCTGCAGCATCTCCTTGATCACCGGAACCTGTTCATGAAGTTCCTGCGGCATCGGTTTTCTCGTTCCTTTATAAGCATCGTACATTTTATGGCGGAACGTAGGCGCCTTCAGGTCAAAAGCAACGGCAGCATAAGAAGCCTGCTCTAACTCAAGGACCTTGAACATGATGTTTAAAAACCCGTATACTGCATTCGTATGGAGACCTTCGCTGTTTGTCAGCACCGGCAGTCCATAAAATGCTCTGTTTAAAATACTGTGTCCGTCGATCAGGACAATTTTTTCTTTTCCCGGCATGTGTACACCTCATCTTTACCCTTTATTTTCTCTGTTCATTCTCGAAAACCGGCCCGTATATCGCACGCTGCAGCGCTCCCTGCCGCATCTGATCTCTCTGTGCCACATACCCCGTATATACACAAAAAAGCAGCAGGACCTCAACTGCGGCGATCAGAAGGCAGCCGGCTGCCCGCGCCGCCTTTTTTCTCAGTATGCCGCGTTTCGCCGCTTTTATTTCGTTGTTCAGCATTTTCCGGAAATCGTACTCATTGTGTGAGCCTTCATCCAGCGTATCAAGCGCTTTGTAAACGGTAAAATAAATATCCAGCTCATCCATACAGTCCGCACAGTGCTCAACATGCTTCAGAAATTCTTCCTCTTCTTTTTCCGACAATTCCTTTTTGATAAACGGAGTGACCATCCTTCTCGCTTCTATACACTTCACTGTCCGCCCCTCCTTCCCTGGTTTGTACCATTCTCTTCTATTTTAATGCTTTGCACGCAAGATAGCAACCATGATCCGCTTAATTTATTCTGATTTGAAGCGCACAAGTATATAAATGATGTATCCATTTATGACGCTTAATGATAACACAGAAATTGTTCACTCTGAAATGCATGCTGACGGAAGAGTAAAAGTATATATCGAGCAGCCGGACGCGGAAACCTGCTTCAATCGCGCCGTCTGCTGGCTCCCGGATTATACATGGGAAGATGTGCAAGGGCTCGGATCAGTGTTCGTAAAAGATTCATAGATCCGCTTCTTTTTGACTGTTCCGTCTGGCTGAATGCTTTCTTCGGTGTGGGAATACACCTGACATCTCCATGATCCGGACGGGAGTTTCTTTGCAGTTGGCATAATAAATCCTCCTTTTG
>DVHT01000052.1 GCA_018711885.1 Candidatus Choladousia intestinipullorum
CAAGAAAAGCGTCCAGTTCATCAAGCGTACAGCCAGTTCTTCCCGCCATCCGGTCCTCTTCAATCGCAAGCAGTTCCTCACGGAGTTTCAACATCTTCTCTCTGCGGTTAAAGGTTTCAATATCCATAACGACTAAATCTCCCTCGCCATTCTTGGTAAGGAAAACCGGCTCTGCGGTCTTTCTGCACATTTCAGCAATCTCGTTGTAATTCTGGCGGATTGCTGCGGATGGACGAATATTCATAGCCACACCTCCCGTTTGTATTTGGTAGTATTATTCTAACTATATTATACTCATTTTATGCCACAGGGTCAATATGCGCAGAAAAATTTACAATTACCCAAACAAGATTCAATTAAAATTCAGCAGCATGTGGGATTCTAAGATTATTATACACAAATCGAACGAAAAAAGGGGCTCACCTCTCAATCCGGTGAACCCCATTACACTCAAAGTTATTTATTATTAATTGCTGCCTGCGCTGCCGCCAGTCGCGCGATCGGCACGCGGAACGGTGAGCAAGATACGTAGTCGAGACCAAGCTTATGACAGAACTCTACGGATGATGGATCTCCGCCGTGCTCGCCGCAGATACCGACATGCAGGTTCGGATTCACCGGCTTGCCAAGTTTGATCGCCATCTCCATCAGCTTGCCGACGCCCGTCTGGTCAAGCTTTGCAAACGGATCGTTCTCGAAAATCTTCGCATCGTAATATCCGTTCAGGAACTTGCCGGCGTCATCACGCGAGAAACCGTAGCACATCTGAGTCAGGTCGTTCGTACCGAAGCAGAAGAAATCAGCTTCCTTCGCGATCTCATCGGCTGTCAGAGCTGCTCTCGGGATCTCGATCATCGTACCGACTTCGTACTTCAGATTGCTGCCAGCTGCTGCAATCTCTGCATCTGCAGTCTCAACCACAAATTTCTTTACGTATTTCAGCTCTTTTACATCTCCTACGAGCGGAATCATGATCTCCGGCTCTATGCTCCAGTCCGGATGTGCCTTCTGTACGTTGATCGCAGCGCGGATCACGGCTTTTGTCTGCATCATTGCGATCTCCGGATACGTAACTGCCAGACGGCATCCGCGATGGCCCATCATCGGATTAAACTCATGCAGAGAATCGATGATCGATTTGATCTGCTCTACAGTCTTGCCCTGAGCTTCTGCCAGTTTCTTGATATCCTCTTCCTCTGTCGGAACAAACTCATGAAGAGGCGGATCCAGGAAACGGATCGTAACAGGATTTCCTTCCAGAGCCTCGTAAAGCTTCTCGAAGTCTCCCTGCTGTTCCGGAAGGATCTTTGCAAGAGCCGCTTCTCTTTCTTCTACCGTCTCAGCGCAGATCATCTCGCGGAATGCGTCGATACGGTCGCCCTCAAAGAACATATGCTCTGTACGGCAAAGTCCGATTCCCTCTGCACCGAGCTCGCGTGCTTTCTTCGCGTCCGCCGGTGTATCTGCATTCGTTCTTACTTTCAGCTTTCTGTATTTATCTGCCCATCCCATGATTCTTCCGAACTCGCCTGCGATGGAAGCATCTACAGTCGGAATGATTCCGTCATAGATATTACCGGTGGAACCGTCCAGAGAGATCGGATCTCCCTCGTGGAATTCTTTTCCGCCAAGTGTAAATTTCTTATTTTCTTCGTCCATCACGATCTCACTGCATCCGGATACACAGCATGTACCCATACCGCGCGCAACTACGGCTGCGTGTGAAGTCATACCGCCGCGGACTGTCAGGATGCCCTGTGCCGATTTCATACCGGTGATATCCTCCGGAGAAGTCTCAAGACGTACCAGAACGACTTTCTCGCCTCTTTCCGCCCATTCTACCGCATCCTCGGCTGAGAATACGATCTTGCCGCACGCAGCTCCCGGTGAAGCGCCGAGCGCCCTGCCGATCGGCTCTGCCGCTTTCAGGGCAGCCGCATCGAACTGCGGATGGAGCAGGGAATCGAGATTTCTCGGATCGATCATGGCTACTGCTTCCTCTTCTGTCCTCATGCCCTCGTCTACAAGATCGCATGCGATCTTAAGGGCAGCCTTCGCCGTTCTCTTTCCGTTACGGGTCTGAAGCATGTACAGCTTGTTATTTTCAACGGTAAACTCCATATCCTGCATATCTCTGTAATGCGTCTCCAGAATTCTGCAGACGTCCTTAAACTGTTTGAATGCTCCGGGGAACTTCTGCTCCATCTCGGAAATATGCATCGGAGTACGGATACCGGCAACCACGTCCTCGCCCTGCGCGTTCGTCAGGAACTCGCCGAACAGGCCGTTCTCGCCCGTAGCCGGGTCTCTCGTAAACGCAACGCCCGTACCGCAGTCATCACCCATATTTCCGAACGCCATCATCTGTACGTTAACGGCAGTACCCCAGGAATACGGGATATCGTTGTCGCGGCGGTATACGTTCGCTCTCGGATTGTCCCAGGAACGGAATACGGCTTTGATCGCTTCCATCAGCTGTTCCTTTGGATCTGTCGGGAAGTCAGAACCGATCTTTGCCCTGTACTCGGCCTTGAACTGGTTTGCAAGTTCCTTTAAGTCGTCAGCAGTCAGGTCAACGTCCTGTGTAACGCCCTTTTCTGTTTTCATTTTATCGATGAGTTCTTCAAAATACTTTTTGCCGACTTCCATTACGACGTCAGAGAACATCTGGATAAATCTTCTGTAGCAGTCCCATGCCCAGCGCGGATTGCCTGATTTTGCAGCAAGCACTTCTACTACTTCCTCGTTCAGTCCGAGGTTCAGGATCGTGTCCATCATACCCGGCATGGAAGCTCTTGCACCAGAACGTACAGAAACCAGAAGCGGATTTTCCTTATCGCCAAATTTCTTGCCTGTGATCCCTTCCATTTTTTCGACGGCTTCCATAATCTGAGCCATAATCTCATCGTTGATCTTTCTTCCGTCCTCATAATACTGCGTGCAGGCCTCAGTCGTGATCGTAAAGCCCTGCGGTACAGGAAGTCCCAGATTTGTCATCTCTGCAAGGTTGGCGCCCTTTCCGCCGAGAAGATTTCTCATCGTGGCATTACCTTCCGTGAACATGTAAACCCATTTTGCCATGTTTCCCATTCCTCCTAAAATTTTAGTCAGTTATTATTACCTGTACATCTCCAGCGGAGCGTTTTGCATCATAGGAAACGCAGCTGCCTATGATACAAAAAAACCGGTAATCAATAACCGGCGTGAAACGACATCTTCTTATGATCGCACACGATAATTTTATCACATTTCATCGAAAAGTCAATCCGTTCTTCTAATATTTTGGTTATTTTAACAAATATTTAGAGTTTTCCAGAAAAACTGAACCGGCAGAAGGAAAGGGCTCCTGTCCCGCATATCCTGCGGATACAGAAGCCCTCTGCTGCTTGTCTGATTATTTTGCTACTACTTTTTTCAGGTGTACGAATCTCGGAAGAGAATTTTCTTTCTTCATCTGGATCTCGCCCTGGATCAGCGGAAGCGCATAGTCGATGAAATCATCTGTAACGTTGTTTCCGCGCTCATTGATCCACTCTACCGGAACCTTCTTCTCGTAGTTTGCCACGGAAGACAGATCCAGAAGCTCTGCCTCGCACTTGTAGCCGTTCTCATCACGTGTACACTTGAAGCCTACCATCTTATCTGTAACGCCTGCAATCGCCTCTTTGACTGCTGTCTGACCTGCCATAAAGGACTCGTCAGAATCTGTCTGGGATGCGCAGTGCTCCGCACATCTCTGGAGCAGGGAAAGCTCGATCGGACGGACTTTTACGCCCGGAATTGCTTTCTTCACAACATCTGCCAGCTTTGCAGCCAGTCCGCCAAGCTGAGCATGTCCGAAGCCGTCTGTAGCGGAAGTCTCTGCTTCTGATACAAATGTACCGTCTGCGTAGTGGATACCTTCGGATACGGCAATCAGAACGTTCTTGTTCTCGTTCCAGATGCGTTCAACATCCTCAAGGAACTCATCCTGCTTGAAGTCTACCTCCGGAAGGTAGATCAGATCCGGGCCGTAGCCTGCAACACGTGCCAAGGAAGCAGCTCCTGCAAGCCATCCTGCGTGACGGCCCATGATCTCTACAATCGTTACCTGTCCCTTGTCATATACGTGTGCATCCTGATATACCTCTACAAGAGAAGTAGCGATATATTTTGCTGCAGATGCAAATCCCGGACAATGGTCTGTTCCGAACAGGTCGTTGTCGATCGTCTTCGGAATCCCCATTACGCGGCACTCATATCCGACTTTGTTCATATATTTGGAAATCTTGTTGCAGGTATCCATAGAATCGTTTCCGCCGTTGTAGAAGAAGTAGCGAACATCGTACTTCTTGAAGATTTCAAGGATCTTCTTGTAATCGGTATCATCCACATCCAGATCTGCGATCTTATAACGGCAGGATCCCAGTGCGGAAGACGGAGTATATTTCATGATCGCAAGCTCTTCCGGATCTTCCTCATCCATTACGTAAAGCTTGTCTGTCAGCACGCCGACGATGCCGTTTGCAGCGCCGTATACTTTTGTGATCGCATCAGAATCAAGACCAGCCTTGATCGCACCGTAGCAGCTGGCATTGATCACCGAAGAAGGTCCGCCGGACTGTCCAATAATCATAGCACCTTTTAATTCACTCATTGTTTCATCCTCCTAATCTATTATACTGACACGTTTCCGCCCAGTATCACTCTATCCTTGGAATTATAGCAAAATTTAGCGGCACCCGCAAGACTGAAATTACCGGTTTCCGACAAAACAACGCGCCTGTATGCCTTACCACTCAAATTTTGCCTCGAAATAGGATTTCAGGTCTTCGATCTTCACGCGCTCCTGCTCCATCGTATCACGGTCGCGCACGGTCACTGCCTGGTCTTCTTCCGACTCAAAGTCATACGTTACACAGAACGGCGTACCGATCTCATCCTGTCTTCTGTAACGTTTTCCGATATTTCCTCTGTCATCAAATTCACAGTTGTAGTATTTAGAAAGCATCGCATAGACTTTCTCCGCGCCTTCATTCAGCTTCTTTGAGAGCGGCAGCACACCGATCTTGACCGGTGCGATCGCCGGATGGAAATGAAGCACTGTTCTCATATCCGGCTTTTCCTCTGTTCCGATATTCTCCTCGTCGTAAGCGCTGCACAGGAACGCCAGAACGACACGGTCTGCACCGAGCGACGGTTCGATCACGTACGGCACGTATTTCTCCTTTTTCTCGTCATCAAAGTACGTCATATCCTGGCCGGATACGTTCTGATGCTGCGTCAGGTCATAATCGGTACGGTCCGCGATTCCCCAAAGCTCTCCCCAGCCGAACGGGAAGAGGAATTCAATATCCGTCGTTCCCTTGCTGTAGAAGCAGAGTTCTTCTGGCGCATGGTCGCGCAGGCGGAGTTCGTCTTCCTTCATACCCAGCTTTTTCAGCCATTCGTAGCAGAAACTTCTCCAGTACTGGAACCAGTCGAGATCCGTTCCCGGCTCGCAGAAGAATTCCAGCTCCATCTGCTCAAACTCGCGTGTACGGAACGTAAAGTTCCCCGGTGTGATCTCATTGCGGAAGGACTTGCCGATCTGCCCGATACCGAACGGAAGTTTCTTGCGCGATGTCCTCTGCACATTTTTAAAGTTCACGAAAATACCCTGGGCGGTCTCCGGGCGAAGGTATACGGTATTCTTTGCATCCTCCGTAACGCCCTGGAACGTCTTGAACATCAGGTTAAACTGACGGATGTCAGTAAAATTGTGCTTGCCGCAGGTCGGACAGGGGATATTATGCTCCTCAATAAAGTTCTTCATCTCTTCCTGCGAAAATGCGTCGATCGGCTTTGGAAGTTCAATGCCCTTCTCCTGGCAGAAATCCTCGATCACCTTATCAGCACGAAAACGCTCATGGCATTCCCGGCAGTCCATCAGCGGATCAGCAAAACCGCCGAGATGGCCGGACGCCACCCACGTCTGCGGATTCATCAGGATCGCGCAGTCTACGCCGACATTATACGGATTCTCCGTGATGAACTTCTGCCACCACGCTTTTTTCACATTGTTCTTCAGTTCTACGCCGAGATTTCCGTAATCCCACGTATTTGCCAGACCGCCGTAGATTTCAGAACCGGGATATACGAATCCCCGCCCTTTCGCCAGCGCTACGATCTTCTCCATTGTCTTTTCCATGTTCTTCTCCTCCATCATCTCTGCCTGTCGCCAGACACCATTCTTCTATTCCAAATACAGCTATTGCACTGCGGATACGGTCATTCCATTTCGAATATGATATACACGCGGTTCGCCTCTGTTTTTTCCGTATACGTTGATTCTTCTCTGTATACGGCGCTGGACGGAAGGACAAGGCCAGCGTCCTCTTCTTCCTCCTGCTCACCCGTCGCATTGACGACGTCCGCCGAAAGCACTTCTGCATTAGAACTCGTAAATGTCACGTTTCCCGGCACCTTTATTTCAAGAGGCGCACGGACCACCAGAACCTGATCTGCCATATTTTTTATGACTTCGCTTCCGGTCACTTCCGATCCATGAACCGTACCGTTCCTCACCTGCTTAAAACCAACGTCAAACAGATAGCCCTCGAGCTGCGCGTCGATCATAGAACCGTAATAAAACTCAGTATTATTAAATTCTGCGTAATCGGATGCCGATGCGTATTTCATCTGCAGGCTGACTGTCCCGTCTTCTGCGCTGAACTCTTCCATTTCGACAGAGCCTTCGCCGTTTTCCGTATTATACTGACTCACCTCGGAAGTGATCATACTCTGCAGTTCATCAGCGTTGTAATAAGACGCGTCGAATGTCTCCTGAACGATCTCTGTGACTGTCCCGTCTTCTGCGATCGATATGGCGGTCGGCTCTCCCGGTGTCCAGCCGCCCCGGCCTCTGCCGCAGCCGCCAAGCAGCAGAACTCCTGCAAACACAGCCGCCATCCATAATATCTTTTTTGCAACCACTGTAGTTCCTCCTAACAATCCCATTCATTATACATACAAAACACGTTTGTTTCAACCATTTCTTTCCGAAACCTTCACGTCAGCACGAGCGTTTTCAATATTTCAAACGATTTAAACTCACGGTCGATATTTTTCCGGTTAAAACGATCCTGTACCCGTCTGAATTCCCGGAACACTTCCGGCGCGAGCGTAAACGTATACAGCTTCCGGATCGGAGACGTGATCACATAGGCGATCGCATACCTCGTCGACTCCAGCAGCGCCGGATCCTCCGCCGCTTCATATGGATACTCTCCGTTCAATACCATTGCTTTCATCTCAAAAATACAGCGTACCAGTTCATTGCTGATCTTCTGATTTGTCAAAGCCCGCAGTGTTGCGTAAAGAAGATTCAGTACATCTGTTCCGTCCAGATTTTCCCGCGTATAATATTCCGCTACTTCCATAAAGTAACAGCCGTAACATGCCGCCGCAAAATCTTCTTTCACTTCAGGAAAGTAATTGGCAATATCTGCTTTCACAAGCGTATAAGCCGTCCTTCCCTCATATACAGTAAATGTACCGAAGGCAAACGGCGACGCTGCCGCCAGAAGCGTACTGTTCGCCCGTCTGGCCCCGCGTGCAAAAGCAGTGATCTTCCCGCGTTCTTTTGTAAGGATAACGGTCCGTCTGTCATACTCGCCGGAGGGGACTGCCTCCAGTACCATTCCGGTCACTTTCAGTGGTTCACTCATATCTCTTTCTTATCGTACCCAAAATTCTTGATCATATAGTCGCTGTCACGCCAGTCCTTTTTTACTTTTACCCAGAGCTGCAGATTCACCTGCATCTCCAGCATCTTTTCTATCTCGCGCCGCGCCTGCGAACCGATCCTGCGCAGCATCGCGCCTCCTTTTCCGATCACAATTCCTTTGTGAGAATCGCGTTCACAGATGATCGTGGCTTCAATATCCATGATCTCTCCGCCCCGGCGCTCCTGCATTTTTTCAATGGACACAGCAATCCCGTGGGGAATCTCTTCCTCAAGGCAGCGCAGCGCCTTTTCCCGGATCAGTTCTGCCGCAATCTGCCTCTGCGGCTGATCTGTCACCGTATCATCGTCATAATATTTCGGACCGTACGGAAGATAGCGGAAAATCGCCCGGATGACGCGATCCATATTAACGCCGCGCAGAGCGCACACCGGTATCATATCCGCAAAATCGAAAATCTCCCGGTATCCCTCCATAAATCCTGCTATCTGGCTCTTCTCTACGGTATCGATCTTATTCATGATCAGGATGACCGGAACACCCGCCTTTTTCAGCTGCTGCGCAATATGCTGCTCTCCTTTTCCGATAAAATCGGTCGGCTCCACGAGCCAGAGCACGACGTCTACCTCTTTCAGCGTGCGCTCTGCCACGTTCACCATGTATTCGCCGAGTTTATTCTTTGCCTTATGGATCCCCGGCGTATCCAGGAAGACGATCTGGCCTTCCTCAGAAGTATAGACGGTCTGAATCTTGTTCCGTGTCGTCTGCGGCTTATTTGATGTGATCGCGATCTTCTGCCCGATTAAATGATTCATCAGAGTAGATTTTCCGACGTTCGGGCGGCCGATCAGCGTAGCAAATCCTGATTTAAATTTAGCATTTTCCATAGCTTCCCCTTAATCTGCCAGCATCTTCACAGATGCAAACAACTCCTGTTCCTGTCTGATCTTATCCTCGTTTCCAATGACGCAGACAGCCTCATCCTGCAGGATGCTGCGCACAAGCGGCGCCAGCTCCCGGATCTGCTGCGGCGCAGCCGAAAGCACCTCATCGCGCTCCTGCTGGATATCTTCTTCTGTGATCCCGCAAAAATAAGCGTTCAGAGAACGCAATCCCCGCACAGAAGGCGTGAGCGGCGTATCCAGTTCGCTCACTGTTCCGATAATATACTTCGTCATCTGCCGTTCATCGGCGTCAAAGTTTTCCAGATACTGCGGCACGCCTTCATACACTTCGTTTGTGGAGCGCAGATTCGGATCACGATAAGAAACGAAATAAGAATCTCCCGTCATGCCAAACGCGCTCATACAGCCGTATGCGCCTCCCTTGACCCGGATATTGGTCCACAGGTAATCATAGCTCATCAGCACCTTCAAAATGCGCAGCGCTCCCGTATAACGGTATCCGTCCTTCTTGAAGTTTCCGGCACGGGCCACGAACTGTACCTGCCCCGGCGTCATAAAGCCTTCGTTTTTCTTCACCAGCACAAGCGCGTTATCACACACCTCATCGGCTGCTTCCGGCAGATGTCCGAGGAAGGAAAGGAACGGTTCGCGCATACGTTTTAATCCTTCTTCATCTGATGTAAGGCTCACGAACAGCCCTTCCCGGCAGAACAGTCTGCGCACCATCAGGCGCAGTTTCTCTTTGAGCATTTCTTTCTTTTCGTCAAAATTCTTTTCCAGACCGCTGACAAACTGATAGAATGCGATACCGGAAATCTCATCATTAAACGCATTGACAGGCGAGAAATAAGAAAGCGCTCTTCCTGCGGCCGTTGCGTGTCCGGAAGATGCAAGCTGCATGGACAGGCGTGATTTCAGTCTGGCCAGGATCTCATACAGCCTCCTATCATCCTCAAATACTGAATGGAACAGGATTTCCTCCGCCATCTCAAAGACGTACGGCAGCTTATCATACAGGACGCGGGCGCGGATGCCGGAAAAAGCGCGGATCTTTTTTCCGTCCGGCAGCACCGGATATACATTCAGTCCGGCTGAAATCCCTCCTGTGTTCATATTGATCTCGTTGTTCAGGTCCTGATACGTATAGTGCTCTGTATTTACCATTCCAAGCACTGACTTCAGGATACCGAGGTATTTGATATCCTCCTGCGGAATGCGGCTGATATCAAACAGCAGGTCAAGATATGCGATTCCATTCGTAAATACATCGTGGTGGAGAATCGTCGTCCCTTCCCAAATATATTCCGTATTGTCAAACGGAACTGCCTCTTTGCGGATATCCTCCCGCGTCAGCATCGGAATCTTTTCCAGTTCCTCTGCAGTAGACGGTGTCTCCTGAAACGCCCGGAGCTTCTTCGTTTTTTCAATCAGCCCTCTGATCTCATCCTCGGAAAGAGAATCTTTGTACTCCTTAAGCTTCTTTGCCACAGCCTCGTCTGTCTTCGCGGTAAGTCCCTTTTCCGGCTCAATGATCACGTAAGATGCATGTGTATTCTCAAGCAAATATCTGCGTACCAGTTCTTCAAAATATCCCTTCTCTGCCCGTTCTCTCAATTTTCCGTATACATCCAGCTTCAGGTAGTCAAACGGCATATCGTCCTCATAAAGCCAGCTGTCAAACAGATCGATCCCGTAGATCAGGCCTTTCGGATACGCCCCGTAATCGGCTTCCCTCGCCTTAAATTCCATCACGTTGATCCCGGCCAGCAGTGCTTTCCTGTCAATCCCACGTTCTGCAACCTCCGTAAGGGTATCCCGGATCACTTCGCGGAACCGGTCAAGATCCTCTGCGTTTGCGTTTTTGGCGGCAATACTGAAAAACGGCTGGTAAATGCCGCTCTCATACGAGCTGATGATATCCTTTCCGATTCCGGCATCCAGAAGCGCCTGCTTCAGCACCGCTCCCGGCGCAGACAAAAGCGCGTATTCCAGAACAGCAAATGCATTTGTCAGCTCTACGTCGAGACTCGTCCCCACCACCACATTGTAAGACAGGTACGTCTGGTCCGTCAGCTCGTCTGATTCCGAGACAGAATACTTGCGGTGCACTTCACACGGCGCGTCGAAAGGCTCCTGTTTGCTGATCCTGGAATCGACCTGTCTGTATTCAAACGCGCTTAGATACTCTCTGTCAATCCAGGACAGCCGCTCGACTGCGTCCATATTTCCGTAGAGGTAAATATAGCTGTTGGACGGATGGTAATACCGTCTGTGGAATTCCAGAAAATCCTCATATTCAAGATCCGGAATATGAAGCGGGTCTCCGCCTGATTCTACGCCGTATGTCGTATCAGGAAAAAGGGAATTCATCGTCTCCCGCTCAAGCACCGCCTCCGGTGTGGAGAAAGCGCCTTTCATTTCATTATAAACGACACCGTTGTATATGACTGCATCCTCCGGTGATTCCAACTGGTAGCTCCAGCCTTCCTGCCGGAAGATCTCTTCCTTTTCATAAATATTCGGATAAAATACGGCGTCCAGATAAACGTGCATTAAGTTGCAGAAATCTTTGTCATTGCAGCTGGCTACCGGGTACATCGTCTTATCCGGATACGTCATGGCATTCAGAAAGGTATTGAGCGAACCTTTTACCAGCTCAACAAAAGGATCCTTCGACGGGAACTTCCGGCTGCCGCACAGTACACTGTGCTCCAGAATATGTGCAACGCCCGTGCTGTCAGCAGGCGGCGTACGGAAAGCAATGTTAAACACTTTATTTTCATCTTCATTCTCCAGCACCAGGATGCGCGCCCCCGTCTTTTTGTGACGCAGCAGGAAGCCGTCCGATTTGATATCCTCGATCCGTTCCTGCCTGATCAATTCATACTGCGGTAATTTTTCCAAATTCATATTATCTTACTCCTTTGTTTTCAAGATACGTATTTCCTTGTGGCAATCCGGTACAGAGCTCCTGTAATGATGCATCCAAGCAGCAGGAAAAGAATGATCGCCGCCGCACAGTGAAAAAAGAATGCATCAGGCAGTATCGTGATGACAGGGTCTGTCACCGGGTCAAAAATCCAGTAATCGTTATCAAAAAACAGTTCATGGAACCGCACAAAAAACGCGTCCCAGTTCCATACGGCCAGAACGCCCAGGACAGTCGGGATACAAAAAGTCATGACCGACATCAGCTTAAGGCTTCCATAATCTCTTCTGAAGAACTTTTTGATCAGTCCGGCCAGCAGCAGGGCGCCGGATACCATGCAAAGGATCTGTATCATGACGAAAATGTTCTTCACTTCCGCGAAATGGATCCTGCCGTGCTCTGACATCGGAAAATCCGGAAATTCCAGTTCTCTTACGTGTTTTGTTATCAGATTATAGTCAATCAGTGCGTCATAATTCTCGCGGATCGTCTCTTCCGTAAGTCCTGTCGTCTGCTCAATCTGCAGATAACGGATATCAAAATAATAGATGGTACGCAGGTTCAGCACCAGCACGACGGAAAAGCTGAAAATGAACAGAAAGCCGATGAATGCCAGCAGGAGATTACTTGGCGAAAGCACCCTGCGGCGTACAGGATATCTGCTGTATCCCCTTTTTTTCATCCGCCTCTCAATCTTTCTCCTCTGCTCTTTTTCCATCTGCCGTTCGGCTCTTCTGCTTCGTTCCTTTTCCGTCTGCCTTGCGGCTCTTCTGCCGGGCTCTCTTTCCATCTGGCCCGCGGCTCTTCTTCCCTGTTCTTTTTGGATTGTCCTGATCCGTCTCTCTTCTTCGCTTCGTCCTCTGTTCATTTTGTCCTTACTTTCCAGCGTCACATTTCTCTTTTTCGGAATGGCCGCGGCACACACCGTTTTCACGTTCCTCTTTATAGCGGATGACCGCGCTGCGCGTCTCTTCTACTGCTTCCCAGCACTCATCGACGTCCTCTTTGTCTACGATAAACGCTTCATTGCCGGGATACCTCGTTGAAAAATAGTAGCCGTCAGCCTGAAGCGCCGTATTCCATCTGATCTGAAAATCAGGCAGAACTTCCCTGATGAACCGCCTCAGCACGCGCAGCGAATGGGTCTGCAGAACTTTCGTCGTATCCGTATCCTGCACATATACGTCAATGATATGCTTCAAATATCTCTCACATATATTCTGTGCTGCCGAACACATGATATTCCCGACTCTTCCCGCATCCCGGTCATGCCGCAGAAACTGATAATCATTTTCTGCCAAATCAAAATAGCTCAGGCCTGCTCCCAAATCAGCTTCCCCTCTCTTTTTATATTTTCATTGAATTGATAACTGCTGCTGAATTCCTGCCCAGACGAAAACTTCAATTCTACCGCCGGCAGTTCAGCTTCCTCCGGCGTCGCTTCCGCACACATTTGCCGCATGAGCCGCGGTGAAGTTGTATCTGGAACCTGGATCAGCAGATCGACGTCTGAATTATACTTCTGCTCCCCTCTGGCACAGCTCCCGTACAGATAGATTGCCTTAACATACGTACGGAACCGCTCTCCCGTCAATATCCGGAGCGCATATTCCAGTGACTGCTGATGCCGCTCTGAGGGCAATGTTATTTTGGGGATTTCATTTCCCATATGATCACCTGTATCTTGCATATCAAATACTCCTGAGAAGGATTATAGCAGAATTGTCCTTTCCTATCTACCCCTTTTTCTGCACAGGTGATTTTCCGGCACAGCAGGAAATCTCATTGATTTCCGTTTTCAAAAAAACTCCATGCGGATGAAAACCATCCACATGGAGTTTTTTATTTCTGTTTATCTGTTTTCAGATCACTCTTTTCCGTACAGAGCTACAAGCTTGTTCAGATATTCATATCTTTCTTTGTTGCACTGTGCGTTCTTAGCAAACAGCTTTTCTGCTCTTTCCGGATTTGCTCTCTTCAGAGAATTGTAACGAACTTCGCCATCAAGGAATGCCATGATGTCTTCTGACGGAGCCTTGGAATCCAGTGTGAACTTGGATTCTGCTGCCGGATTGAAGCGGAACAGATGCCAGTATCCGGACTTAACTGCCAGCTCTTCCTCTGTCTGAGCTTTGCTCATACCCTTCTTGATACCATGATTGATACACGGAGCGTAAGCAATGATCAGTGACGGTCCCGGATAAGCCTCTGCCTCTGCAAGAGCCTTAACAGTCTGGTTGTAATCAGCACCCATAGCGATCTGTGCCACATATACATAACCGTAGCTCATTGCGATAGAAGCAAGGTCTTTCTTCTTCACTTCTTTACCGCCTGCTGCGAACTGTGCCACTGCACCCGGCTGTGTAGCCTTGGAAGCCTGTCCGCCTGTATTGGAGTAAACTTCGGTATCAAATACCATAACATTGATATCCTGTCCACTTGCAAGAACATGGTCTACGCCGCCGAATCCGATATCATATGCCCATCCGTCTCCTCCGAATACCCACTGGGATTTCTTTCCGAGGAAATCTTTATCTTTCAGGATCTCTTTTGCCTTGTCGCATCCGCATGCTTCCAGAGCAGCGATCAGTTTTTCTGTAGCTGTTCCGTTTGTAGCGCCTACTCCATAAGTATCGAGCCATTCCTGACCTGCTGCTTTCACAGCTTCGTTGTCACCGTTTGCTACCAGGTCTTCCACCTTAGCCTTCAGTCCTTTTCTGATCGTTTCCTGAGCAAGGAGCATACCGTAACCAAACTCAGCGTTGTCCTCGAACAGAGAGTTGGACCATGCCGGACCATGTCCCTTTTCATTTACCGTATACGGTGTGGACGGTGAGGAGTTACCCCAGATAGAGGAGCATCCTGTAGCATTTGCAATGTACATTCTGTCACCGAACAGCTGTGTGATCAGTTTTGCGTACGGTGTCTCACCACATCCGGCACATGCGCCTGAGAACTCAAGCAGCGGCTGTTTGAACTGAGAACCTTTCACGGTATTTTCTTTGAACTTCTCAACTACATCAAGTTTTGCCGGAAGCTCAACAGCATAATCGAAGTATTTCTGCTCGCCAAGGTTTGCTTCCATGTTTTCCATAGCCAGTGCCTTTGCACCCTTCTTGCCCGGGCAGACATTTGCGCAGGAACCGCATCCTGTACAGTCAAGTGCGGATACTACCATTGCAAACTTGTAATCAGTCATACCTGTCATCGGCAGTGTCTTCAGTCCTTCCGGAGCTGCAGCCACTTCAGCTTCTGTCATGGCAACCGGACGGATAACAGCGTGCGGACAAACGTATGCACAACGGTTACACTGGATACAGTTTTCCGGATTCCATACCGGGATATCTACTGCGATACCACGCTTCTCATAAGCAGCGGAACCTGACGGTGTCGTACCGTCTACGTAATCCTTGAATGCAGATACCGGGAGGCTGTTTCCTTCCTGAGCGTTTACTGCATGCTGGATGTTATTAACGAAGTCAACGACATCCTGTCTCTTGCCTTCTACATTCTTAGCAATGATATCTTCTTCTTCTGCGTTCTTCCAGCTCTCCGGAACAGTAATCTCTTTTACCTGCTTAGCGCCGGCATCGATCGCATCGTAGTTCATCTGAACGATCGCGTCACCCTTACGTCCGTAAGTAGCCTTTGCAGCAGCCTTCATCAGTTCGATTGCCTGCTCTTCCGGAATGATATTAGCCAGTTTGAAGAATGCTGACTGGAGAACCGTATTGATACGTCCGCCAAGTCCGATCTCCTTACCGATCTTGATACCGTCGATCACATAGAATTTGATATTGTGGTCTGCGATAAACTTCTTTACCTGTCCCGGAAGATGTTTCTCAAGGCCTTCCATATCCCACGGGCAGTTCAGAAGGAATGTTCCTCCGTCAACAAGCTCCTGGACCATATTGTACTTGCGTACATAGGACGGATTGTGGCATGCCACGAAGTTTGCCTTGTGGATCAGGTAAGTTGATTTAATCGGGCTCTTACCGAAACGGAGGTGGGACATTGTAACACCGCCGGATTTCTTTGAGTCGTAATCAAAGTATGCCTGAGCATACATATCTGTATTATCACCAATGATCTTAATGGAGTTCTTGTTTGCGCCTACAGTACCGTCTGCGCCAAGACCCCAGAACTTGCAGTTGATCGTTCCTTCAGGTGTTGTAACAAGCGGCTCGTCTGCTGTCAGTGACAGGTTCGTCACATCGTCAACGATACCGATCGTGAATTTCTGTTTCTCGTCATTGTGGAATACAGCAACGATCTGAGCAGGTGTCGTATCCTTGGAACCAAGGCCGTAACGTCCTGTGTAGATCGGAACCGCATCGAATTTTGTTCCCTTGAGCGCTGCAACAACATCAAGGTACAGAGGCTCGCCGAGTGCTCCCGGCTCTTTTGTCCTGTCGAGAACAGAGATCTTCTTAACAGAATCCGGGATTGCATCGATAAGAGCCTGCGCGCAGAACGGTCTGTACAGACGTACTTTAACAACGCCCACTTTTTCGCCTGCTGCAAGCAGATAGTCGATTGTCTCCTCGATCGTGTCACATACAGAACCCATAGCAACGATCACATGCTCTGCATCCTCTGCTCCATAGTAGTTGAACAGCTTGTAATCTGTACCGATCTTCTCATTTACTTTGTCCATATAGTTCTGAACGATTCCCGGAAGAGCATCGTAATACGGGTTACATGCCTCTCTTGCCTGGAAGAAGATATCCGGGTTCTGAGCAGAACCTCTCTGGCACGGATGGTTCGGATTCAGCGCATGTGCACGGAAAGCGTCGATCGCGTCCATATTTACCAGATCTTTGAGGTCTTCATAATCCCATGTCTCGATCTTCTGGATCTCGTGTGATGTACGGAATCCGTCGAAGAAGTTAATGAAAGGAAGTTTTCCTTCCAGAGCCGCACAATGTGCAACCGGTGTAAGGTCCATAACCTCCTGAACGCTGGACTCGCAGAGCATAGCAGCTCCGGTCTGACGACAGGCGTAAACATCTGAGTGATCTCCAAAGATAGAAAGCGCATGGCTTGCAAGTGCACGAGCGGATACGTTGAACACGCCCGGAAGCTGCTCGCCGGCAACCTTGTACAGGTTCGGGATCATAAGAAGAAGTCCCTGGGACGCTGTAAATGTTGTCGTAAGGGCTCCTGCTGCCAGAGAGCCGTGTACAGCACCTGCCGCACCTGCCTCGGACTGCATCTCTACTACATTGACTGTCTGTCCGAAGATGTTCTCTCTGCCTTCTGTTGCCCATTCGTCAACATGCTCCGGCATAACGGATGACGGTGTGATCGGGTAGATCGCCGCGACTTCTGTATACGCATATGAAACGTGAGCAGCAGCCTGGTTACCGTCCATGGTCTTCATTTTTCTTGCCATTTTCTTGTTCCTCCTTAAAATTTACATAGAAAATATAATTATTCACATGTGGTTTTATTATATCGCCAAAAATGACAAAAGTCCATAGAGGGCGGTCGGGTTTTTGTATCTTTTGG
>DVHT01000053.1 GCA_018711885.1 Candidatus Choladousia intestinipullorum
AGACGGGGAGTATTACGGGGAAACAGACGAATATACGGATGAGTATTATGACGGCGATGCTTATCAGGAAGGCTATGAGCCGTATGAAGAGGAGCAGGAAGACCAGGAATATGCCGGAGAGCGGGGAGAAGCTCAGGCTGAAGAAGGACAGGAGTAGAAATGGCAGCACAGGCAAAAAAAGTTCCGCTGCGTAAGTGTACGGGATGTCAGCAGATGAAAAGCAAAAAAGAAATGCTGCGTATTCTGCGTACGCCGGAAGGCAGCATTGTTCTGGATACCACGGGACGCAAAAACGGACGCGGCGCCTATGTCTGTTATTCGGCCGACTGTTTTGAAAAGGCCGTAAAAAATAAAGGCCTGGAACGGTCACTGAAATGTAAGGTCCCGGAAGAGACGTATGAGAGTCTGAAGAAGGAGATTGGATCGATTGAAAAAAGATAGCGTATTATCGCTGGTAGGAATAGCTAAAAAAGCAGGTAAGATTGCAGCCGGTGAATTTCAGACAGAGAATGCTGTCAAATCAGGAAAAGCCAGTCTTGTAATCATTTCGGAAGAGGCTTCGGAAAATACGAAGAAGAAATTCCGGAATATGTGTACCTTCTATGAAGTGCCTGCATTTTTCTATGGTACGAAGGAAGAGCTGGGCGCAGCGATCGGATGCGAATTCCGCGCATCACTTGCGGTTCTGGATCCAGGGCTTTCGGAAGCGATAGAAAAGCAAATTGGAAGTAAGAGGGACGGAGGTTATGAGTATGGCGAAAATAAGAGTTCATGAGCTTGCAAAAGAAACAGGAAGAGAAAATAAAGAAGTGATGGAGGCTCTGTTAAAGAACGGAGTCGAAGTAAAAAGTCACATGAGCAACGTGGAAGAGAAAGATGCCGAGAAGATCAGGGTATTATTTGGCCGCAAACAGGATAGAATAAAGGAGGATGAACATATGGAGCAGAATCCGGAAAAGATGAACGACAAGGATTCCGTAAAGAGAGCAGAGACAGAGGGCAGCACACAGCCCAAAAAGAAAAACATTATTCAGGTGTTCCGTCCTCAGAACAGTAAGACAGGTATGGTAAAGCCGGGCAGCCGTCCTAGACCGCAGGGCGCAAGACAGGGGCAGCCTTCAGGCGCACGTCAGCCGGGGAACAGGCCTCAGGGAGCCCGCCCGCAGGGACAGCCAGGAGCACGTCCGCAGGAAGCGCAGGGCATAAGACAGCCAGGAATCCGGGCACAGAGCCAGCCGGCAGCCGCACCGCAGGGAAGAGCGCAGGGTGCTCCGGCACAGGCTCATTCATCTGCACCTGCAAGAACGGCAGCAGCAGAACATACAAGACCGCAGACGGATGCGACGCCGCAGGGAGGCACAGCTAACCGTGCGCAGGACAGAACACAGCCGTCAGGAAAGATACAGGAACAGAATGCACGTCCTCAGGGCAACCGTCCGCAGGGCCAGAACCGCCCGCAGGGCGACGGACAGGGCCGTTCCCAGGGAGGCTATGGCAGCCGTCCGCAGGGAGGCCGTGCTCAGGGCGATGGTCAGAACCGCTCTCAGGGAAGCCGTGCCCAGAATGACGGACAGGGCCGCTCTCAGGGAGGCCGTTACCAGAATGACGGACCAAGAAGAGGAATGGGAGGCCGTCCGCAGGGAGGCCGTGCTCAGGGCGACGGACAGGGCCGTTCCCAGGGAGGCCGTATGAACATCCCGAAGACGCCGGTAGAATCCAAACCGCTTGAAAAAGAGAGCAGAAAGCGTACTGAACGCGGCGACAGAAACCGTAATGATAAAGGCGAAAAGCTGGAGAGAATGGAGAAGAACGTCCGCCAGAACCAGAAGGGCGGGCCGAAGAAGAACCAGCAGGCCAAAGGACAGGCGCCAAAGCCTGCGGAGAAGCCGGAAGAGACGATCCGCACCATTACGCTGCCGGAAAAGATGACGATCTCGGAACTGGCAGAAGCAATGAAAGTACAGCCGTCTGCAGTCGTTAAGAAACTGTTTCTGCAGGGAACAATGGTTACGGTAAATCAGGAAGTTGATTTCGACAAGGCGGAAGAGATCGCACTTGAATTCAACTGTATCTGTGAGAAGGAAGTAAAGGTCAATGTCATTGAGGAGCTTCTGAAAGAAGAAGAGGATGCCGAGGAGACTCTGGTTCCGCGCTCTCCTGTTGTCTGCGTAATGGGACACGTAGACCATGGTAAGACTTCTCTTCTCGACGCGATCCGGAACACACATGTGATCGACAAAGAGGCCGGCGGCATTACGCAGCACATTGGTGCATACGTTGTATCGGTGAACGGACAGAAGATCACTTTCCTGGATACACCGGGACATGAGGCATTTACGGCAATGCGTATGCGCGGAGCCAATGCTACGGATATCGCGATCCTCGTAGTTGCGGCGGATGACGGCGTTATGCCTCAGACAGTTGAGGCGATCAGCCATGCAAAAGCTGCCGGGATCGAAATCATCGTAGCGATCAACAAGATCGATAAGCCGAGCGCAAATATCGACCGTGTAAAACAGGAACTTTCCGAATACGAACTGATCCCGGAAGACTGGGGCGGCAGCACCGTATTTGTTCCGGTATCCGCGCACACGCATGAGGGGATCGATACATTGCTTGAGATGATTCTTCTGACTGCGGAAGTATCAGAGCTGAAAGCAAATCCGAAGCGGAAAGCAAGAGGACTTGTCATTGAGGCAGAGCTTGACAAGGGCAAGGGACCGGTGGCTACTGTTCTCGTACAGAAGGGTACGCTTCACGTCGGAGATCCGATTGCAGCCGGATCCTGCTACGGAAAAGTAAGGGCGATGATGGATGATAAAGGACGCCGCGTAAAAGAGGCAGGTCCTTCCACACCGGTGGAAATCCTTGGATTCAGCGATGTTCCGAATGCCGGTGAGATTTTCCTTGCAATGGACAATGAAAAAGAGGCAAGGAGCTTTGCCGAGACCTTCATCAGCGAAGGAAGAGAGCGTATGCTTGAGGATACGAAGTCCAGAATGTCGCTTGACGATCTGTTCTCACAGATCCAGGCCGGCAATCTGAAAGAACTTGGAATCATCGTAAAGGCCGATGTACAGGGTTCTGTGGAAGCTGTAAAGCAGAGTCTGCTCAAGCTTTCCAACGAAGAAGTAGTCGTAAAGATTATTCACGGCGGTGTCGGCGCGATCAACGAATCAGACGTTACACTGGCATCCGCATCGAATGCGATTATCATTGGCTTTAATGTACGTCCCGACGCGACGGCAAAAGCGACGGCAGAGCGTGAAGGCGTCGATGTGCGTCTGTACCGCGTCATTTACGATGCGATCGCAGATGTGGAAGCTGCGATGAAGGGAATGCTGGACCCGGTATTCGAGGAAAAGGTGATCGGCCACGCAGAGATCCGCCAGATCTTCAAGGCGTCTGGCGTCGGAACGATCGCAGGCTCCTATGTGCTTGACGGAGTATTCCAGAGAGGATGCATGGCAAGGATCTACCGTGATGACAAGATGATCTTTGAAGGCGCGGTAGCTTCGCTGAAGCGCTTTAAAGATGATGTAAAAGAAGTAAAAGCCGGATATGAATGCGGACTTGTATTTGAAAAGTTTAATGATATCAAAGAAGAAGACCGCGTAGAGGCGTATACTATGGTAGAAGTTCCAAGATAGGAGGATGGCTGCCATGAAAGGGCAGGATGTTTCCGCCGGATCAGGCAGGCGAAAAGGATAAAATAGAATGAGAAAAAACAGTATAAAAAATACGCGAATCAACGGCGAAGTTCAAAAAGAGCTGTCTGTTATCATTCAGAATGAGATCAAAGATCCGCGGATTGCTCCGATGACTTCCGTTGTGGCCGTTGAGGTGGCGCCGGATCTGAAAACATGCAAAGCTTATATTTCTGTGCTCGGAGATGAGAAGGCCGCTGCGGATACGCTGGCCGGCCTGCAGAGTGCGGAAGGCTATATCCGGCGTCAGCTTGCCAGAACGGTGAATCTTCGCAACACGCCGGAAATCCGGTTCATTCTGGACCAGTCGATCGAGTACGGCGTAAATATGTCAAGGCTGATTGATGATGTCATAAGCCATGACACGGGTAAATAGCAGGAATATAGCAGAAAAGACTGAATATGCAGTGAAGGAGGATGAAATGCGATGATCAATCTTGCAATGGAATTGGAAAATGCAAAATCTGTTGCGATAGCAGGGCATATCAGACCGGATGGAGATGCGATTGGCTCATGCCTCGGACTGTATCATTATCTGAAAAAGAATTACCCGGACATAGATGTGACCGTTTATATGGAAGAAATCCCCGATGCGTATGCGCTGATTGCGGGAGTTTCCGAAATCTGCCATGATTTCGGGCAGGAAAAGACATTTGATGTCTTTTTCTGCATGGACTGTGCGGATGAAGAGCGCCTTGGAAAGGCGGCAGTTTACCGCAATAACGCAGCTAAGACGATCTGCATCGACCATCACGTCAGCAACGGCGGATTTGCGGAGGTCAATTATATTGTACCGGGAGCAAGCTCTACCTCTGAGCTTGTGTTTGAGCTTCTTGACGAGGATAAGATCACGCTGGAAGCGGCAGAAGCGCTTTATATGGGGATCGCGCATGATACAGGAGTGTTCCGCCATTCTTCGACTACTCCGGAGACGATGGAAATTGCGGCAAAACTGATGCGAAAGGGCGTTCGTTTTTCAAAGATCATCAATGATACATATTATGAAAAGACGTATCATCAGAATCAGATCCTTGGACGTGCGCTGCTGGAGAGTATTCTGGTGATGGATAAAAAGGTGATCTTCAGTGCTGTCCGGGAAAAAGATATGGACTTTTACGGAGTGACTCCGTCGGACATGGACGGAATCGTGCAGACGCTGATGGCAACAGCCGGGACGGAAGTGGCTATTTTTATGTACGAGATATCGCCACGGACTTACAAAGTGAGTCTGCGGTCCAAGGAGATCGTCGATGTGAGTACAGTTGCCGCTTACTTCGGAGGAGGCGGACACGTACATGCGGCAGGATGCACCATGCAGGGCAGCATCTACGATGTGGTGAACAACATTACGCTTCACATTGAGCAGCAGCTTCAGAAGGTGGAAGAACTTGATTGACGGAATTATCAACATTTACAAAGAAAGCGGTTATACATCGCATGATGTGGTGGCAAAGCTTCGCGGGATCTTAAAGCAGAAAAAGATCGGTCATACCGGGACGCTGGATCCGGAAGCACAGGGGGTCCTTCCGGTATGCCTTGGAAAAGCGACGAAGGTCTGCGAGCTTCTGGCGGATGAAACGAAAGAATATCAGGCTGTCCTGCTGCTTGGCGTTGTGACGGATACGCAGGATATGACAGGGACTGTTCTAAGGGAACAGGAACCTGTCTGTACGGAGGAAGAGATCCGCAGCTGTATCATGCATTTTACCGGAGAGCAGGAGCAGGTTCCGCCCATGTATTCCGCACTGAAGGTAAACGGCAAAAAACTTTATGAACTGGCGAGACAGGGGATCGAAGTGGAGAGGAAAGCCCGCAGGATCATGATCGAGCGTATCGCGATTGAGAAGATCGACCTGCCGGAGATCACTTTCTCCGTAGTGTGCTCCAAGGGAACTTATATCCGGACGCTCTGCCATGATATCGGCGAGCGGCTCGGCTGCGGCGGATGCATGAAAACGCTGGTTCGGAAGCGGGTCGGCCCGTTTTTAGTGAAGGACAGTGTGGCCTTAAGTGAGATTGAGCAGTATCGTGACAGAGGCGAACTGGGAGAGATCATCAGGGGAACGGATACTGTCTTTTCTCATGTACCGCGCGCGGATCTTTCGCCTGTGGCAGAGCGGCTTGTAAGGAACGGAAATCCTCTCCCGGCTGACCTTCTGGATTCCGGCCGGGACATGCGCCCGGAAAATACAGAAAGCAGGGACGGGTGGCTGCGCCTGTACGGCACTTCCGGAGAATTTCTTGCTGTTTATGGATGGGACAGGCAGAGAAGACGATATAAAGCTGTAAAGATGTTTCTTTAAGCGGCTTTTCCGTATGACAGGAAAGGAGCTGGCGAAATAAACAGATGAAATATACAGAAAACACGACAGAGTTTTATTCAGATACTCCCACAGCAGTCACACTTGGAAAATTTGACGGGCTGCACCGCGGACATCAAAAGCTGATCCGGGAGATTGTAAAGCTTCAGGAGCAGGGGTACCGCGGTGTCGTATTTACCATTGCGCCGGATCACGTTCCTGTTCTGCTGACGCCGGAAGAGAAGCGGCAGATGCTGGAATCGTACGGGATCAGTTATATGATACGATGCCCGTTTGTACCTGAGATCCTCAATATGGAGCCGGAGCAGTTTATAGCGGAGGTTCTTTCGGGATCATTGCAGGCAAAGCATCTGGTCGTGGGCACGGACTTCCGGTTCGGACACGACAGGACGGGAGATGTGAGCGTTCTTGCCCGTTTTCAGGAAAAATACGGATATTCGCTTCAGGTCATAGAAAAAGAAAGGCTGGGCAGAAGGGATATCAGCAGCACCTACGTAAGAGAAGCCCTGGCAAAACCCGATCTCGAACTGGCCGGAAAGCTGCTCGGATATGATTATTTCGTGGAAGGAGTCATTCAGCACGGAAAACAGCTGGGACGGCGGATCGGAATGCCGACGATCAACCTCATTCCGGATCCGTATAAGCTGCTGCCTCCGCAGGGCGTCTATTTCAGCCGCGCCGCAGTAGACGGCAAAACATACTGCGGGGTGACGAATATCGGATACAAGCCGACGGTGGATGGTTCTTTCCTGGGAGTTGAGACATATCTTTACGGAATGAATGAAGAAGTATACGGGAAAAAAGCAAGCGTATCTCTTCTGCAGTTTCGCAGGCCGGAACAGAAATTTTCGTCAGTCGGCCGGCTGAAAGCACAGATGGAATCGGATATAGCGGCAGGAAAGGAGTACTTCCATGTTGAGTGAATTGTGGATGTTAAGCTGTGTGTTTCTGGTTGCGGGCTTTTGCTGTACGGCCGCCGGAGCTGTATGGAAATTTGCTCTGCATCGAAAAGACAGATATGAAGGACATGCAGAAGCGCGGGTCGTCGATATCGTGACGAAGCCGCGCGGCGGTCAGGCTTCTCTGTCGGAATTCCGCAACAACAGAGTTGCCGTATTTGAATTTTTTGCGAACGGAAGGCCGGTAAAAGTAAGCGACCCGGCCGATACGTATCCCTGCCCCTACCGGATGGATCAGAAAGTGCGGATCTGTTACGATCCGGAAAATCCGGAACATTTTGAGGTGGAGAGCGTCAATATCAAGAGCCGGATCGCAGATGCCATCCGGATGCTGGGAATCGTTTTTGCTGTTGCAGGATGTATTTTATTCTTCCTGTATGCAGCAAGAGTGGAAGTCTGAGGACAGGCAGATTGGAAAGGATCCGGAAAGAAATACGCTCGTACTTTGTATCTTGACGGAATAGGGTTCGTATGTTATATTTAACAAGTATGAAATTCAGCCGTTACCCAGAAACACGGAGGATCCGACCGGTTTCCTGGTGACTGGCGGTTATAAAACAGGAGGATTATTATGATTTCAAAAGAAAAGAAAACAGCAATCATCAATGAGTATGCAAGAACACCTGGCGACACAGGTTCACCGGAAGTACAGATCGCCGTTCTGACAGCAAGAATTCAGGAACTTACTGCACATCTGCAGACACATCCGAAGGATCATCATTCCAGAAGAGGACTTCTGAAAATGGTAGGTCAGAGAAGAGGTCTCCTTACTTACCTGAAGAAGACGAATCTGGAAGGATACCGTGAACTGATCGCAAAACTTGGAATCAGAAAGTAAACTTTGAAAAAGGGGCGGAAGCTTTTCCGCCCTTAATTTGCATTGCAAAGAAAGCACGGGATGCCGGAAAGACCGCTGCGGCATATAGCTGCGGGAGCTGTACCGAGACCACTGAAAAGCAGATTTGGAGGACAGATCTTTTTTTCAGTAGTTTCGGGCTTTTCCAGGATTTCGGCAGCGCTCCGTGCAGATGACGAAAAGGAGAAAAAATATGTACAAGAGTTTTTCAATGGAACTTGCCGGCAGAACGCTGACAGTTGATGTCGGACGCGTAGGAGCCCAGGCAAATGGCTGCGCATTTATGCATTACGGAGAGACGACTGTCCTTTCTACAGCGACGGCGTCAGATAAGCCGAGAGAAGGGATTGATTTCTTCCCGCTCAGTGTGGAATATGAAGAGAAGTTTTATGCAGTAGGAAAGATTCCGGGCGGATTTAATAAAAGAGAGGGAAAGGCATCTGAGAATGCAGTTCTGACTTCCCGCGTGATCGACCGTCCGATGCGTCCTCTTTTCCCGAAAGATTACAGAAATGATGTAACGCTCAATAATATGGTAATGTCGGTCGATCCGGAGTGCCGTCCGGAGCTTACGGCCATGCTGGGCGCGGCGATCGCGACAGCGATTTCCGATATTCCGTTTGACGGTCCCTGCGCAATGACACAGATGGGTCTTGTAGACGGAGAGCTGATCGTCAATCCGTCCCAGACACAGTGGGATGAAGGAGATCTTCAGCTTACGGTTGCTTCGACAAGCGAGAAGGTGATCATGATCGAAGCAGGCGCCAATGAAGTGAAAGAAGACGTGATGATCGACGCAATCTATAAATGCCATGCGGTAAATCTCACGATCATTGATTTTATCAATAAAATGGTTGCTGAGGTCGGAAAGCCGAAGCACAGCTATGAGAGCTGCGCCGTTCCGGAAGAACTCTTCGAGGCAATGAAGAAAGTCGTTACGCCGGAAGAAATGGAAGAGGCTGTATTTACCGATGTAAAGCAGGTGCGCGAGGAGAATATCCGTCAGGTGACAGCGAAGATGGAAGAGGCGTTCGCAGATAATGAAGAATGGCTTGCGCTGCTTCCGGAAGCAATCTACCAGTATCAGAAGAAGACAGTCCGCAAGATGATCCTGAAAGATCACAAGCGCCCGGACGGCCGTGCGATCACACAGATCCGTCCGCTGGCTGCGGAAGTGGATCTGATCCCGCGTGTACACGGTTCTGCGATGTTTACGAGAGGACAGACACAGATCTGTACCGTTACGACGCTTGCTCCGCTTTCTGAGGTTCAGAAAGTAGACGGACTTGATGAGAATATCACGAATAAGAGATATATGCACCATTACAATTTCCCGTCCTATTCGGTAGGCGAGACGAAAGTGAGCCGCGGACCGGGACGCCGTGAGATCGGACATGGAGCGCTGGCAGAAAAGGCTCTCGTACCGGTGCTTCCTTCCGAGGAAGAATTCCCGTACGCGATCCGCACTGTTTCGGAGACGTTTGAGTCAAACGGTTCTACTTCACAGGCAAGTATTTGTGCATCTACGATGTCGCTGATGGCTGCCGGAGTGCCGATCAAGAAGATGGTTGCAGGTATTTCCTGCGGATTGGTGACAGGCGAGACAGACGACGACTATATCGTGCTGACTGACATCCAGGGCCTGGAAGATTTCTTCGGGGATATGGACTTTAAGGTGGCAGGTACTCTCGACGGTATCACAGCGATCCAGATGGATATCAAGATCCACGGACTGACAAGGCCGATCGTAGAAGAGGCGATCGCGAGAACGGGAGAGGCAAGAAAGTATATCTTAAAAGAGATTATGATGCCGTGTATTTCCGAGCCGAGGCCGACGGTAGGAAAATACGCGCCGAAGATCATCCAGATTCAGATCGATCCGCAGAAGATCGGAGATGTAGTAGGACAGCGCGGCAAGACAATCAATACGATCATCGAGAGGACCGGAGTCAAGATTGATATTTCTGATGACGGAGCAGTATCAATCTGCGGAACAGATCAGGTGATGATGGATAAGGCCGCAGATATGATCCGGATCATTGTTACAGATTTTGAGGCCGGCCAGGTCTTTACAGGAGAGGTGGTCAGCATCAAAGAATTCGGTGCGTTTGTTGAGTTCGCGCCGGGGAAAGAAGGAATGGTCCACATTTCAAAGATTGCGAAAGAAAGAATCAACCGTGTTGAAGATGTGCTCACGCTTGGCGATAAAGTGAAGGTAGTATGCCTGGGCAAAGATAAGATGGGCAGAATGAGCTTCAGCATGAAAGACGTAAAAGAGTGATAAGCAGTGTGGGCGTCCCAGTAAATGGGACGCTTTCTGCATTGAAAGAGGCAGGAGGTAGCTTTATGAAGTATAGGGCGATAACAGCTCTGGCGGGTGCAGCAGTGATTATGGCGGCTGTTACCGGCTGTTCTTCACAGAATGAAAAGGAAACAGAAGTACAGACACTGGTCATCTCTGATATGGATGTGATAGATGAGGGGGGAGCCGGCGATAACGGGAATGATGCCGGAGAGCAGACGGACGAGATCAACATCGACCTGGGCGATGAATTCAGTACCTCCGCAGAGGCTGATCTGGAAAACGAGTCGGAGACACTGGCGGAGACGCTCCAGATGAATGTGAAGCAGAAGCCGGGCGGGGAGGAGACGGAGCTTCCGGAAACGGAGACATCAGCTCCGGAAGAGAGCAGTTCCCAGACAGAAAAAACGTCTGAGCATCAGGACGGCGGCTCCAGAAAGACGACGGACAAAAAAAATCAGGATTCCGATAAAAAGAAAAATGATTCTTCAACGGAAAAAACGGGACAGTCCGTGCCTTCCGAAGAACAGACCGGGCAGACAGAGCCGGAGGGCGGTTCAGAGACGGAACCTGTCGGAGAAACACAGCCGGACGGAGAGACAGAATCCGGCAGTGAAACACAGCCGGATGACGAGACGGAAGCGGCAGAAGATGAATCAGAGGCGTACGGAGAGGGTACAGAGAACACGTTCGGAGAGCTTCCGGCGCTTGTGTTTGCGAATGACCGGGTAAACGTCCGCGAGACTGCCTCTACAGACGGGACAATCCAGGCGCTGGTGACGTATGGCAGCAGAGTCCTTGCACTTGAGCAGGAAGGGGACTGGATGCTGGTACGCTATGAGACGGAAGACGGATTTGAGGAAGGATACATTAAAAATGAATATTTGACAAGTACGGAATCTCTTTACACGGCAAAAGAAGTGATCAATGTCCGTGCCGAGGCAGACATTGACTCTGAAAAGCTTGGTGAGATTGCGGGCGGGGAGACCGTGCCGGTAGTGGATACGCAGAACGGCTGGTCGGAAATCCGGTATACAGTCGAGGAAGAACTGACAGAAGCGTACGTAAAGAGCGAATTCCTGGAGAAGTCGGGCGAGTCTTTGGAGGCAGAAAAGGAACGCCTCATGGATGCGTCTGTTGAAGAAGAGAATGAGACGGAAGCCGGGACAGAGGCAGGAACGGAAGCCGGGACAGAGGCAGGAACGGAGAGTGAGGCAGAGAGTGGAACAGAGCCGGAGACAGAAGGCGGAACGGAAGCCGGGACGGAGCCGGGAACAGAGACCGGAACAGAGCCGGAGACAGAAGATGGA
>DVHT01000054.1 GCA_018711885.1 Candidatus Choladousia intestinipullorum
AGTATAATGGTAGAGAAAACTGCTGCTGATGGAAGAAAAAGTGGACATTGCAGCGGTTTCTTTTGAAAAAATCCGCCTGACTGACAGGGTTTTGCGTTACTGAACAATTCACGGGAGGGAGAGATAAAAATGAATCAGGATGAAATATTTATGAGAAAAGCGATTGAATTATCTGAATTAGCGGTAGAGCACGGAAATGAGCCGTTTGGAGCAGTACTGGTAAGGAATGGGGAAATCGTCTGTTCCAATGAAAACCAGATCTACACTGCCGCTGACCCGACATTCCACGCGGAATCCGGTCTGATCCAAAGGTTCTGCAGGGAGACAAAGATCACGGACTTGAGTGATTACACACTTTATTCCAGCTGCGAGCCTTGTTTTATGTGTTCCGGTGCAATGGTATGGACGAAACTGGGACGTCTGGTATACGCTGCAAGCAACCTGGATCTGTGTGATATCTTAAACGAAGAGAACGGAAGTGCCTGCAGCAAAATCGTATTTCAGTATTCCGCCTGCAGGCCGGATGTGACGGCCGGCGTATTGCGGGAGGAGAGTCTGGGAATCCTCAGAAGATATTTTTCAGACCATAAAAAAGGATAGGGCAGTTGCCCGGTCAAAGAAGGTTTTTCTGCTGTTTTCGGTACTCCCTTGGCGTGCAGCCCATCCAGTCGTGAAATAATTTCCCAAAGTAGCTGGCAGAACTGAAGCCGCAGTCTTCGCTGATCGTGGTGATACTGCGGTTCGTTGTCAGAAGCATTTGGGCGGCTGTGCGGACGCGGCAGCTGATCAGGTAATTCACAGGAGAAATCCCGATGCAGCGCTGAAAGCATCTGGTGCATTCTCTGGCGCTGATATTGGCGGAAGCAGCGATTTCAGCAAGTGTGATCTTTTGCTTATAATTTGTATGGATGTAATCCAGCATCAGTTTGAGCCGCTCTTCGTCTGCGCCATTGTGGACGGTCTGGTTTGCCCGGAGCGCAGCCGTGTCCTCAAAAAGAAGACACCAGAAACGGCAGAGCTCCGAGCGTATTTCAAATTCGTATCCAAAAGGTTCTTCTTCTGACAGGATTGCCAGGCGCGCGATCTGTTCCAGCATCCTGAGATGGAGGTAGTTATCCGCATGGATCAGATGGAGCTGCAGATCCGGGCATTTTAAAATGGGCATGAGATATTTCGTTTCGAAAATACTGTGATACGTTCCTGAGAGAAACTGCATATCAAAAATGTGCGAATAGAGCATACAGTCCTGCATATGGTTCCAGGCGTGGATATCGTGCATCACATTTGAATTGATAAAGACGGCGTCGCCTTTTTTCAGATGGAGCGTCTGGCCGGCGGATCTTATTTGTGCTTCGCCTTCTGCAACGTAGTCGATTTCGAAAGCGCTATGCCAGTGCCAGGAGAAATGTTGATTGGCGAGGGGGCCCATTTCATCCAAATAGCAGACGTAAGGGAATGCGCTTGTTGACGTGGGAAGAATTTCCATATTGTTATTTGCCAGTTCGAATTTTGATTTTGAGATCATCGTGTGCTCCTTTTCGTATCTGCGCCGGATTTTACCAGGGTTTGGCTAAATATTGATAGTTTTTTTCTACAAACCAACTCTGCTGAATTTCAAATTACCGCAATTTACCTGTCTTTTCTTTCATCATAGTAGAAGATCCGGAAAAAGACAAGTCTGGATCCTGCTGTTTTTTGTCGTCATTTCCATTTTTTTCACTACTGTTCTCCATTATAATGTCAATATAAAGAACGCTTTCCTTTGAGGGAGGCACGACAGAAGGAGGGAGCACATGAGAGGTCAAACTGCTACGGCAAGCCGGTTCTGGCCGGTTATGGAATGTGACCGTGCAGTGTCTGTTTCCAGCCATGATATGCCGCAATCTCTGTATGCGTCTCTTTGTGCAGCGCAGAAGAAGTGGCCGGACAGAGCCTGTATGGTGGACACCGCAGGTATCTCATATACATACAGTCAGCTTTTGGATATGACAGACTGTTTTTCAGAAGAGCTGTTTCGCAATTACGGCGTAAGGCCGGGAATGCAGATCGGAGTTCTGCTGTATGACAGTATCGCATTCTGTGTCAGCATTTATGCGCTCAACCGTCTGCGGGCAGTGGCAGTCCCGCTGCCGGTCTCCTGCCAGAGACAGGAGCTTTTTGCGCTGATCGGACGGACGGATCTGGACGGCCTCATTTTTCACAGAGATTTTCTGCAGTGGTTTCCCATTGAAACAGGAAAATGTTTCCTGCTTTGTCTGCGGGAAACCGTTCCGGAGCTGTTTCAGGATACGGTTTCTGATCCGGCGCTTCCGGAACAGGATACGCTTGCAGAAGATCCGGCTATTTTACTGTGCCAGTCAGCAGCAGGGACGATGATCCGGAACAATACGCTGACAAACAGGGACATTATGCAGGAAATCGCTGTCCGCCGGAAAGCTTTTCAGACCGTGAAATCTGAAAGAACGATTTTTCCGGTTCCGGACTGTGACGCAGCCGGACGGATCACAGCGATGGGGCTTTTTTTGCAGGCAGGAGGCTGCATCTGGCTTCGCAAATCGATCCGCGCCGTGTGTACGTTCTGAACAATGCAGCGGGAAAACGTATCCTTTTGTCCTGTACTGTAAAATCTTTCTGTGTTAAGATAGGAAAGACAAACAGACGAGACAAGGAGAGACAGAAATGATAAAGGTAATAGCGGCAGATATGGACGGAACACTGCTGAATCCGCAGCACACGCTGTCACAGCGGACGTATGAGACGATAAAAGAGATCCAGAAAGCGGGAATCCGTTTTATGATCGCGACAGGAAGGGATTACCGCATGGCCTGTGATGCATTGAGGCAGTTCCGGCTGGACTGCGACTGGATCACGGGAAGCGGGGCTGAGATCTATGATCCGGCAGGAAAGCTTCTTCAGACGATCCCGATGGATCAGGGATGCTTTGAGGAAATCGTGGCGTGCGTGAGGAAGTATCCGGCGCTGATCCGTTTTTGCGCAGCAGGGACGGATTTTGTACTGGAAGCAGACGCTGATAACCTGGAGCAGAAGCTGATGGATGAAGCGAGACTGTTTTTGGGAGGAGAAAACGAAGAGGAGATCCGCAGGACGGAGCAGTTCCAGAACCTGTTAAAGCGGATCCGGAGAGTCGGGAGCCTGGAGGAGCTGGCTGCGGAGAACATACCTGTTTTCAAAGTCTTTATCAGCGCCAGGAGCGGGGAGACGATCCAGCGGATCTGGAAAGAGACGGAGAAAATCCCGGGACTTGCGCTGGCGTCTTCTTTTTTCAATAATCTGGAGATCACCGATATCAGGGCGCAGAAAGGGCCTGCTATTGAACAGTATATTGAGACGCTTGGCTATCAGAAAGAAGAGGTGATGGTCCTGGGGGACAGTCTGAATGACCTGTCTATGTTTGAGGCGGGTTTCGGCGCCGCAGTGGCGATGGAAAACGCGCATGAACAGGTGAAACAGGCGGCAGGATATCTTACAAAGAGCAACGGGGAGGACGGGGCGGCTTATGCGATGGAACTCGTCCTTCAGAACAGGCTGGATCGTATCAGAAAACCGGTCTGACAGGAACTGCCCGGCAGAGGCTTTTTGGATGGATAAGGGGGAAAGACAGATGAACCGGATTTTACTTTTGGAAGATGACGTGAGTTTGATCGACGGTCTTCGGTACTCTTTAGAAAAGAACGGATTTGAAGTGGCGGTTGTCCGCACGGTGCGCGAGGCAGTGCGGCTGATGCCGGATATAGGGACGTATGATCTGCTGCTCCTGGACGTTACGCTGCCGGACGGGACCGGGTTTGAAGTGTGCGAAACGATACGGAAGAAGAACGGGAAGATCCCGATCATTTTTTTGACAGCTTCCGATGAAGAGGTAAATATTATCCGCGGACTGGACTGCGGGGGAGATGATTACATTACGAAGCCGTTTAAGCTGGGCGAACTGTGTTCGCGCATCCGTGCGCTGCTGCGCAGGGCGGGGATCTCGGATCCGGCAGAATCGTCATCTGTCACATGCGGGGATATCACGATCGACCTTTTGGGGAGCAGGGCGATGCTTTGCGGGAAAAAACTGGATCTGACCGGTGCGGAATACCGCCTGCTGTGTCTGCTGGTGAATCATGCAAACCGCACCGTAACGCGTGAGGCGATCTTAAACGAGCTGTGGGACGGCACCGGGGATTTTGTGGATGACAATACACTCTCAGTCTACGTCAGGAGACTTCGTGAAAAGGTGGAAGCCGACCCTTCCCATCCGCGGCATCTGCTGACCGTGCGGGGATTCGGATATCAGTGGAAGGAGGTATCTGCATGAGCGTTTTTTGTGACAGGCAGATGAAAAAATACTGGTATTTTTTATTTTGCTTTTTTATTTTGTGCGCTCTTTTCGGAGCCGGTATGGTCGCAATGCAGGGAAGGGCCGCACAGAAAATGATGCTGTCGCACGATAATGCCGTCGTTACCTCGCTTATGGATCAGAGGATTCCCAAGAGCGTGATCGCAGCAGCGATTGCAGAGACGGAAGAAAGCCGGGCGGGAGGAGATTTCCTTGCTTCGATCGGAAGGACGGAGCAGACGGCGCCAAATCTGTTTCCGCTTATTGCGCAGTATCAGGAGCGGGCAGGAATATGGATGACGGCGGGCGGAGGCTTTTTGATGCTGATCCTTCTGGCTGGAACCTTTGCTGTCTTTTGGCGGCGCGATCGTCTGTACCGGCAGGCCGAAGGAATTGTATCCGGTTTTATGAAAGGCGATTACTCCCGCCGCCTGCCGCAGAACGGGGAAGGCACCGTTTACCAGCTGTTTGCTTCGGTCGACCGGCTGGCGACGATGCTGAAGGCAAAAAATGAGGCGGAGCATCAGAGAAAGGAATTTCTGAAAGAAACCATTTCCGATATTTCGCATCAGCTGAAAACGCCGCTCGCCGCTCTTTCTATGTATCAGGAAATTCTGGAAGAGGAGCCGGATCACCCGGATACGGTAAAAGCGTTTGCTGCCAAAATGCGTCTGTCGCTGGAGCGGATGAACCGCCTGATCTTATCTATGCTGAAGATTACCAGGCTGGATGCCGGAAATATTGTATTTGAGCAGGCATCTCATCAGGTGTCTGAAGTGATCATGCGCGCCGTCAGTGAACTGATGACGAGAGCGGACAGTGAAAAGAAGAAGATCTGTCTGGAAGGTCCGATGGAAGACACGGTATTCTGTGATCTGGAGTGGACCGGCGAGGCAGTCGGAAATATCGTAAAAAATGGTCTGGACCACACTTCGGCGGGAGGCTGTATCCGGATCACGTATGAGCCTTCCCCCTGTGTGGCGCGGATCGTGATTTCGGACGATGGAGACGGGATTGCCGCAGAAGATATTCATCACGTATTTAAACGCTTTTACCGCAGCCGGAATTCTCTGGATACGCAGGGAGTCGGTCTGGGGCTTCCTCTGGCAAAGTCGATTATTGAGGGACAGGGCGGAACGGTTTCTGTTCAGAGTGAGCCGGGCAGCGGGGCTGTGTTTACGATCTCCCTCCTTACGAAACTGTAAGGTAAAATTCACCGGATTGTAAGGAGGATCTGTTATCCTTTTTGCAAAGGAGGGACTGACAGAATGAATTTATTAAACGTACAGAATTTATGCAAGACTTATGGGAGCGGCGAAGTGCGCGTGGATGCGCTGAGAAATGTGTCATTTGCGATGGACAAAGGTGAATTTGCCGCTGTCATCGGTGAATCCGGATCCGGCAAAAGTACGCTGCTCAATTGTATCGGCGCTCTGGATGTGCCGACTTCCGGAAAAGTTTATGTGGACGGCCTGGACTTGTTTTCCATGAAGGAGGAAAAGAGAACGATCTATCGGAGGCGGAACATTGGTTTCGTGTTTCAGTCATTCCAGCTTGTGGCGGAACTGACGGTGGAACAGAATATCATGTTTCCGCTTCTTCTCGATTACCGGAAACCGGAACAGGAATATTTGGAAGAGATTCTGGAAGTGCTGGGCCTTTGGGACAGGCGGCGCCATCTTCCGGGGCAGCTCTCCGGAGGGCAGCAGCAGAGAGTGGCGATCGGGCGCGCACTGATCACCCGGCCGAAACTGATCCTGGCTGATGAGCCGACCGGAAATCTTGACAGCAAAAGCAGCCAGGATGTGATCGATCTGCTGATGCAGGCTTCCAGACGGTATCAGCAGACAATCCTGATGATCACGCATAATCAGAATCTGGCAGCTTCAGCAGACCGCGTCATGCGGGTGTCTGACGGGATCCTGACAGATTTGGGAGGGAATGCCAATGAAAAGCTATCTTGATCTGATTTCTGTTTCTGCAAAAGTACACCGGAAACAGACGCGAATGACGAGACTGTGCATTGCCGTCTCCGTTTTCCTGATCGCTGCGATTTTCGGGATGGCCGATATGTTTCTGCAAAGCCAGCGGGAGCAGGCGATCCAGTCAGACGGAGCGTGGCATGTGCGGCTCAACGGGATTACACAGGAACTGACCGCATTGATCGATGCACGCCCGGAGACTGAGACCGGCTGCCGGTATGCCGTGACGAATTACCGGCTGGACATGGATTATACGATTGACGGGACAAAGACGGTGTTATGCGGATTCGATGAGACGTTTTTTGATCTGTTCCCCGGAATTCATCTGACGGAGGGGAACTTTCCGCAAAAAGAAGACGAGGCGCTTGTGACAGAGAGTGTCAGGGACAGGCTTGATCTGGCAGCGGGGGATACGGTAGAGGTGAAGACACCGGACGGAGCCCTGCAGTTTCGGATCAGCGGGTTTGTAGAGGATACTTCGGATCTGTTAAAAGGCGGAGCATTTGGACTTTTTCTGGATACGGATACGTACTGCGCCGCCTTTCAGGATGTGACGCTTCAGGAGGACTTCGTCTATTACGTCAAATTTGTACCCGGCTGCAGGATCCAGAAGACGCTGGACGACATCATCCGCCAGCTCGGCATTCCAAAGGAAGCGGCAGGGGAAAACACAAAACTGATGGGGCTGCTTCTGCAAAGCCGGGACAGCTATATTTTGTCTCTTTATCTTGCAGCAGTTATTCTGGCAGTCCTGGTCGCCTTTGCCGGTATGCTTATGATCCTGGGAAGCCTGAACAGCAGCGTGTCTCGGCGGACGGAATTTTTCGGAATGATGCGCTGCCTCGGAGCCACAGGGAGACAGATACGGCAGTTTGTGCGAAGAGAAGCGCTTTCCTGGTGCAGGACAGCGGTGCCGTCCGGGCTTGCGGCCAGTATCCTAACAGTCTGGATCCTGTGCGGCGCGCTGAAGGCAATCAGCCCGACTTATTTCGGAGCGATGCCCGCATTGGGTATTAGCTGGATCGGCCTGGTCTGCGGATGTGTGATCGGCCTTTTAACGGTTCTCGCGGCAAGCAGGACCCCGGCGAAAAAAGCGGCGCGGGTATCTCCGCTTACAGCAGTCTCCGGAAATGCCGGCACTGTGTTTGCAGCAAAAAGAGCGGCAAATACGAAACTGTTCCATGTGGAGACGGCGCTTGGGATCCATCATGCGGCAGGAAGCAAAAAAAATCTGCTCCTGCTTACCGCCTCCTTTGCATTTGGCATCATCCTGTTTCTGAGTTTCAGCACAGGCGTGGATTTCATGCGGCACGCGCTTACGCCGCTGCGGCCCTATACTCCGGATGTATCCATCGTCAGCCAGAATAACGGCTGTGACCTTCCGGACACCCTGCTCGCAGAACTAAAAGCGGACCCGGACGTGAAGCGTGTCTTCGGACGCAGCTTTGCGTATGACCTGCCTGCTGTGCTCCACGGCAAAAACAGGACGGCAGTGCTGATTTCTTATGAAGATTACCAGTTCGGCTGGGCGCAGGACGATCTGGCGCAGGGGTCGATCGAAGCCGTGAAAAACGGAGAAGGTGTGCTTCTGGCAGCGAAGGACGGGTTTTCGGCGGAAGCCGGAGACGAGATCATCATAGAGACAAAACTTGGCCGGCAGACTGTAAGAGTAGCGGGGGTGTTAAGTTATGCGCCGTTTGACGGCGGAAAAGACACGGGGACTCTTATCTGTTCAGAACAATTCTTCCGCCGACTGACGGGGGAAAACGGCTATACGATTTTAGATGTGCAGCTTGAGGATCATTCTGACCGTGCGGCGGAGGAGATCGAGGAGATGGCTGCGGGCCGGTATCTTTTTTCGGATCAGCGGGAGAGCAACCGGGAGGTGCGCGCCGTGTATTATTCTTTTGCACTGTTTGTTTACGGATTTCTGGCGGTCATTGCCCTGATCGCAGTATTTAATATCGTCAACAGCATTGGGATGAGCGTATCTGCCAGAATGTATCAGTACGGAGCGATGAGGGCGATCGGGACCAGCATCCGGCAGCTGAATGGCATGATTGCGGCTGAGACTTTCACGTATCTCGCCTGCGGCCTGTGTACCGGCCTTGCAGCGGGCTTTCCGCTCCATTACTTTTTATACCGGCAGATCATCACTGCGCGGTGGGGCGATGCATGGAGCCTTCCGGCAGCAGAATTCGGTATCATTGCCATCGTGATGGTGCTCTCGGCAGTGGCTGCGGCCGCAGGCCCGGTACGGCGGATCCGCAGGATGTCGGTCGTGGAAACGATCCATACACAGTAAAAGGAAGCAGCCGGTCTGTGTCCTGCATGGCTGAATGATTCCAAAATTTATAAAAAATGAAAAAGAAGTATGGAAAAATGCGGGAATTTGCGGTATGATGATAGAAATATCAGTAATTACGGAAGAAGGAATGAAAAGTGTGGATACTTTATGCGGCAGGATCCGCTTTTTTTGCAGGAATCACTTCAATTCTGGCAAAGTGCGGCATCCGGAAAACAGATTCGACCGTGGCGACTGCGATCCGGACTATTGTAATCCTGCTGTTTTCCTGGCTGATCGTATGGATCGTGGGATCCTGGGAGCAGATTCCTTCCCTGGAGGGAAAGACTCTGTTGTTTTTATTCCTTTCGGGAGCGGCCACAGGGGCCTCCTGGCTGTGCTATTTCCGGGCGCTGCAGCTTGGCGACATCAATAAGGTAGTACCAATCGATAAATCCAGCACGGTCCTGACGATCGTGCTGGCAATGATCTTTCTCCACGAAGGGATCAGCGTAGCCAAAGCAGCGGCGGTGATCGTCATTGCAGCAGGAATCCTCCTGATGATCGAAAAGAAAGATGTGGAGGAACAGAAGACAGAGAAAAAAACCGGCTGGATGTTTTATGCGGCGGGATCTGCATTTTTCGCCAGCCTGACCTCCATTCTCGGGAAGATCGGAATCTCCGGTGTGGAGTCGAACCTTGGGACTGCGATCCGGACGATCGTGGTGCTGATTATGGCCTGGGCGATGGTCTTTCTCACAGGCAAGCAGGGCGGAGTAAAAAAGATCGAAAAAAAAGAGCTGCTTTTTATCTGCTGTTCCGGAATCGCGACGGGAGCCTCCTGGCTGTGCTATTACCGCGCGCTTCAGGAAGGGCCGGCCAGTGTGGTGGCGCCGGTTGACAAGCTGAGCGTTCTGGTCACGGTGGTTTTCTCTTATTTTGTATTTGGAGAAAAGCTGAGCAGAAAGGCGTTCGCGGGCCTCGTCCTTCTGACGGCAGGCACGGCAGCTATGGCGGTATTCTCGTGATGAAAACCGGACAAAGGAGACACATATGGAACGGGTATTTAAATACGACGGGATTCCATTCATATTGTGATCAGAGAATGCGGATAAACGGAAGATTTTAGTTGTCGGTACAGTTCGTAAAGTGGTAAAATAGATAAAACGATTTTAAGGAGGTATGGGGGATATGAACAGAATCATTACAATCGGACGGGAATTCGGAAGCGGCGGCCGTGAGTTCGGACGCAGGCTGTCAGAGGAACTGGGGATCGCTTATTATGACCAGGAGATCATCAGCGAGATCTCCCGCAGGACTTCCCTGTCAGAGCATTACGTACAGTCGATCGTGGAGCACCGTCCCGTACTGCCGTACCCGATCCATATAGGCACCAGTTTTTATCCGACGGTTAATCCGGTATTCGAGCAGAGTATGACGGTATATCAGGAGCAGGCGCGTATTATTTCTGAGATGGCGATGAAGTCTGACTGTGTGATCGTGGGACGCTGTGCGGATTATATTTTGAAAGACTGCAAACCATTCCGTATTTTTGTTTATGCAGATATGGAAAGCAAGATCAGGCGCTGCCGGGAAAAAGCTCCGGAAGGGGAAAAACTGACCGACAAAGAATTAAAGCAGCAGATCACGGCGATGGATAAAAGACGTGCGAAGTACTACGAATTTTATACCGGACACAAATGGGGCGATAAGCTGAATTTTGATATCTGCATTAATACGTCCCACACCGTTATCAAAGAAATTGTGCCCGTGGTGGCGAAGCTCCTGGAAAAATAAGGACGGGCAGACGACAGAGTTAAGAGACACGAAAGGACAGACAAAATGGATTACAGGTTTGATGAACAGAGAAACAGGCGGGGGACTCTCTCTCTGAAATGGAATGTCCCGGAAAATGAGCTTCCTATGTGGGTGGCGGATATGGATTTTCCGGCGGCGCCGGAGATCTGCGACGCGATCCTGCAAAGAGCGCAGCACGGGATTTTCGGATATACGTATCTGCCGGACGAATGGTATCAGGCAGTTCTCGGCTGGTGGAAGACGCGGCATCACTTTGAGATGGAAAAGGAGTGGCTTCTTTTCTGCTCCGGCATCGTGCCGGCGATTGCCAGCGCGATCAGAAGACTGAGCGCTCCCGGAGATAAGATTATTCTTATGACTCCTGTCTACAACGCATTTTTCAGAACGATCAAAGAAAATGGAAGATATGTACTGGAAAATACGATGCGGTACGA
>DVHT01000055.1 GCA_018711885.1 Candidatus Choladousia intestinipullorum
CCAGATCAATCCGCATTTTCTTTACAATACGCTGGAGAGTATCCGGAGCGAGGCGATGGAAGCCGGCATAGAGAGCGTTATGAATATGACGGAAGCTCTTGCAAATTTTTTCCGGTATACGATCAGCAATGTGGAAAATATGGTGACGCTGGAGGAGGAGCTGGACAATATCCAGACGTATTTTTCGATTCAAAAATACCGGTTTGAGGAACGGATCCGGCTGTCTGTCGAGTTTGATCCGCAGGAGCGGGACACACTGCTGAAGTGCCTGATGCCGAAGCTTACGCTCCAGCCGATCGTAGAAAACAGTATCATACACGGGATCGAGCGGAAAATGGGAGAAGGCACGGTCCGCATCATCATCAAACGGACCGAGAAACGGCTGATCATCCAGATCAGCGACGACGGCATCGGAATGAAACCGGAGGTGCTGGAAAAGCTGAACCGTCAGCTGAACCAGCCGGTATATGACAGTGTGCGCCTGTCGAAAAATAACGGCGGGATTGCAATCGTCAATGTCAATAACAGGATCCACCTGATCTTCGGAGAGGAATACGGCATGTCTCTGTACAGCACGCAGGGAGTCGGGACGGATATGGTAGTCACGCTTCCCTTCGTTACGAGCAGACGGCAGGTGAAAGGCGGGGAGGAACTGCGTTGAGGAAAGAAGCTCTGAGAATGGAACGTGTCACTTATGTGGAGCACGGGATCACACTGCTGGACAATTTCAATTTTCAAATCTATGCAGGAGAAGTAATGGGACTTGTTCCGCTGGACTCTACAGGCACGGGCGTGATCGTCCGGCTGATGCAGGAGAATGCCCCTCTGCTCTACGGATACGTATATATCCAGGAGGAGCTGGTCAATACGTATTCCCGAAGCGTACATACAGAGAATAATGTACTGGTGATTTCAAACGGCGATAATCTGGTCAAATACCTCTCTGCGGCAGAAAATGTTTTTATCCTGCGCAGAGGATATAAAGGGATCGTTGTAAAAAATTCCATGATACAGAGCCAGCTGAAAATCCTCCTGAAGGAGCTCGGCATGGATATCCCGATCGAGCGGCCGCTCCAGCAGATGACACTGCTGGAACGGTATGTTCTGGAGATCACGAAGGCGGTTGTGAGCAGGACGGATCTGATCGTCCTGCAGGACCCGAGTTCAGTGCTGAATCCGAAAGACCTGCCGCAGCTCTACCGGGTCGTGCGGCACTATGCAGCGCAGGGCAGTACTTTCGTCTATATCAGTGTCCACCGGGAAGAGATGATCCAGGTGTGCGACAGGATCTCCATGATGGAATCCGGGCGCATTATCAAAGTGCTGGAACGGGAGCAATTGACGGAAGAGATGATGTCTCATTACTCATTTCCCCATTTCCAGATCATGAAAAACGGCCGCAGTGAGTACAGCGAACAGTCGGAGCAGGTATTCAGCTGCAAAAACATCTGCTATAACGGGATCAGCGACCTGTCATTCAGTGTGAGAAAAGGAGAATGCCTCGTCATTCACGATTATGAAAATATGATCAGCGACGACCTGATCGATCTGCTGAGCTTCGGAAAGCCGGAGCGGGGACAGATGTTTTTTAAGGGGAAAAAGTTCAGACGGAAACATCTGAGACAGACGGCGGTGATCCTGGAAGATCCGCTGAATACCATGCTGTTTGACTGTATGCCTTATGAGGACAATCTCTGCCTGACGATGGATCACCGGATCGGAGGCATGTGGAGCAGAGGAAGGATCCGGAAATACATTGCAAAAGAAATCATGGGGGATGAGCTGCCGGATCTGAGGACTGAGGTGAAATATCTGAGCGTGCGCCAGAAATATCAGCTGGTCTATACACGGATCCTGCTTCAGCATCCGGACGTCGTGTTCTGCTTTCAGCCCTGGCTGAACATTGATGTGGAACTGCAGGATTATATTCAGGCGCTGCTTCGGACGTTTCTGGAACGGGGGATTGCCGTGGTGATCGTCGCAGTGAATTTTCAGGATGCGCTGACACTGGCGGACAGGCTTTTGCTGGTGAAAAACGGGACGAATACCGGCCTTCTGGACCGGGACGAATTTATTCACATGCAAAAGACTACGTAATCACAGAAAAATATATACAAAATAAATAAATCAAAGAAAGACACTCGCAGAAAGTTATTGTCAAAACGACAGAAAAGCGGGTGTTTTTATTTTGAAATTCAGCAACTTCGCAAAATACCCCCTGCTTTTCGGAACAGAATCCCCTTTTGAGGAAATTGCTCCTGTGTTAAGATGAGATTACGAAATGAATCGGGAGGTGAACGGTATGAGCTTGTTGTTGGAGATGGAAGGGATACGGAAGAGCTTTTACGGGAACGAAGTTCTTCATTCGGTGAACCTTTCACTGGAGGCCGGTTCTGTACTTGCACTGATGGGAGAAAACGGTGCGGGGAAATCTACGCTGATGAATATTCTGGTCGGGATTCACAAGCGCGACGGAGGCGTGATCCGGATCGACGGACAGGAAGTATCCATAGAGGAGCCGGCGGACGCAAAGAAGCTTGGGATTGCCATGATTCATCAGGAATTGTCATCCGTCGCAGAAATGTCGGTCGCGGAAAATATTTTTCTGGGCAGAGAACCGGTCCGGCACAGATTTATTGATTATCAGAAAATGTACCGGATGACACAGGAGCTTTTAGGAACTCTGAATATCAATCTGAATCCGAAAACAAAGATGGGGACGTTGCGTGTAGCAGACCAGCAGCTGGTAGAGATTGCAAAGGCAGTATCACAGGATGCACGGATCCTGATCATGGATGAGCCGACTTCTTCGATCACGGACCGCGAGGTCGAAAACCTGTACGGCATTATCCGGGACCTCAAATTGAGGAATACAGGAATCATCTATATCTCGCATAAGATGGACGAGGTATACACGATCACAGACAGGATTACGGTACTGCGTGACGGATCCAGTATTGCTACGTGGAATACGAAAGAAGCGACACACGACATGGTCGTAAAGGCGATGGTGGGACGTGAACTCACAGAACAGTATCCAAAACGGGAATCCAAAATCGGGGAAACCGTACTTGAGCTGAAAGGCCTGACACAGGAAGGAAACTTTGAAGATATCAGCTTTAAGCTCCACCGCGGCGAGATCCTCGGTCTGGTGGGCCTCGTGGGAGCAGGACGTACGGAGACGATGCAGGCGCTGTTCGGAATTACGAAGCCGGAGAGAGGCGAGATCCTCCTGAAGGGGAAAAAGGTCGAATTTAAAAAACCCGCGGATGCGATCGCAAATGGGATCGCCTACGTGACAGAGGACCGGAAGGGAGAAGGTCTGGTGCTGCCGATGAGCATTGCACACAATATTACGCTTCCTTCCCTGAAGGAATTAAGCGGGCGGCTCTTTATCCGAAAAAAGGAAGAAGGACAGAAGGTGGACCGGGAGGTCAGCGATCTGAAGATCAAGACCACGACGCCGAAACTGGCAGTAAAGAATCTTTCCGGAGGAAATCAGCAGAAAGTCGTTCTGGCAAAATGGATGCTGAAAGAACCGGATATCATCATCTTTGACGAACCGACGCGCGGAATCGACGTAGGTGCGAAGGCAGAGATCTACAAGCTTATGAATGATTATGTGGCGCAGGGGAAAGCGATCATCATGATCTCTTCAGAAATGCCGGAGGCGATGGGCATGTCAGACAGGATCATCGTCCTGAGCAACCATAAAATGAGCGGCGAATTGAGCCGTGAAGAATTCAGCCAGAAATCTATTATGAAGATGGCGATGTACCATATGTAAGGGGGTAAAAGAAGAGTATGAGAAAAGAAACGACTGGAGAAATGAGCGCGGCAATGAAAGCGCAGATGCGGAAAAATTTTATCTCCAAATACGGTTCCCTCGTGGCGCTGATTCTTCTGTGCGTCATTATCACGATTATGAAACCGCGGTTTATCAGCCCTCTGAATATCAGAAACGTCCTGCGGCTGGCGTCGATCAATGGTCTGCTGGCAGTCGGAATGACATTTGTCTGCCTGACGGGCGGAATTGACCTCTCAGTAGGATCTGTGATGGGATGTGCCGGTATGTACTGTGCCTACTTCGCACAGACGTCGATGAATCTTCCATGGTTTGTCGGCGTGGCTGTCGGACTCGCGATGGGGCTTGCAATCGGACTTTTCAACGGTGTCTGTGTCGCTTATTTAAAGGTTCCGGCATTCGTAGGAACGCTCGGTTCGATGAGTGTGGCAAAGGGACTTACCTTTATTCTGACAAACTCAAAACCGATCCCGAACTTAAGTGATTCTTTCAAACAGATCGGCGGCGGTATGGTGGCAGGATTTATTCCGATCCCGATCATTATCTTTGCGGTAATCCTGGTGGTCTGCTTCCTGCTGCTGTATAAGACAAGATACGGACGGTACGTGATCGCAGTCGGAGGCAATGCAAAGGCGGCGCGCGTATCCGGAATCAACGTAAAACGGATCACGGCATCGGTATACGTCCTGTCCGGTGTCCTTGCCGCTCTGGCAGGCATTATTACGACGGCGCGCGTTACCTCAGGTGTAACGAATACCGGAGAAGGATATGAGACGGATGCGATCGCAATGGTAGTAATCGGAGGTACTTCACTGGCCGGAGGAAAAGGAAGGCTCTGGGGAACACTGGTCGGAATTCTCCTGATGGTCTGCCTCTCAAACGGTCTCGATATGCTCGGCGTATCCGCATATTATCAGATGATCGTAAAAGGTTTCGTCGTGATCGCGGCAGTCATGCTCGACGGTCTCAGTTCGGACTGACCGTGAATGCATTTCCGGTCTGATCCACATGTGCAGCAGGACCGAAAGGTCTGAGAATAAAAGAATACGGCCGGTGACGCCGGCCTGAAAAAGGAGGAAAACAAGATGAAACAAAGCACAAGGATTTCAATGGTACTTGCAGGAGCTATGGTAATGGCTATGGGAACGGGAATGAGTATTTCCGCGGAGGAAACGTATACCATCGGCGCTACATACTACACGCTCCAGACAGAGTTTTGTATGCGCATGGATAATTACGCTACAAAATACTGCGAGGAAAACGGGATCAACTACGTATCCTATGACGGAAATAACGATGCCGCTACACAGCTCAGCCAGGTAGAGACAATGATCGCCGACGGCGTAGATGCGATCATTCTGAACCCGCAGGATGCCGATGCGTGCGTAGCCTGCGTGGAAGTGGCAGAAGAAGCAGGAATCCCGATCATCGGTGTAAATACAATGGTAAATACAGATAAGCTGACTTCCTACGTAGGATCTCAGGATGTAAGCGCGGGCGAAGAGATCATGCAGTATATGATCGACTATATGGAATCAGAAGAGTTCAATATCGTAGTTCTTGAGGGACCGATGGGACAGTCCGCACAGCTCCAGCGCTGGGAAGGAATCAACAATGTGCTTGCTGACTATGAAGGAATCGAGATCCTCGCATACGATACGGCAAACTGGTCCCGTTCAGAAGCTATGACACTGATGGAGACATGGCTGACGACGTACGGTGATGAGATCGACGCGGTAGTGGCAGAGAACGATGAGATGGCTCTCGGCGCACGCCAGGCGATCGAGGCAGAAGGATATGACATCCCGTGCATCGGTATCGACGGAATCACAGACGCTGTGACGGCAATCCAGAACGGCGGAATGATCGCATCTGACTTCCAGGATGCAGAGGGACAGATCTCCGGCGCAATCGACGCAGCAGTCGCAGTATTAAACGGGGAAGAAGTAGAAAAAGAAATCTGGATTCCGTTCCAGATGATCACTCCGGATAATGTAGAAGAGTTCGTTGACAGATATTAATTTTATGAATGGAAAGATCAATACGGATGATATTGGGGCGGGTGGCGAAAAGCCCCCGCCCTTCCGCATTCAAAATTTAAAACAGGTTACGGGAGGAATGACAAATGTTACCAAATTTTTCGAAAGATGAGATTATGGCGCTCGACCTCGGGCTGGCAGGAAAGACCGCAGTGATCACAGGAGGAGCGGCCGGGATCGGAAATATGACAGCAGAATATTTCCTGAAGCAGGGAGCAAATGTGGTACTGGCAGACCTGAATCCGGATGTCAATGAAATTGCAAAAAGTATGGGAGGAGATAAGGCGATCGGAGTGGCAGGAAACGTATGCGACGCCGCTTACCGTGCTTCTGTGATCGAGGAAGGAGTGAAAGCATTCGGACAGATTGATATTCTGGTAAACTGCGCAGGTATCGTTGCTCTGGAAAGCGCGGAGATCATCAGCGAGGATTACTGGAACCGGACGATCGACATCAATCTTTCCGCCAGCTTTTTCATGGCGCAGGCAGTCGGCAAATACATGATTGACAATGGGGTCAGAGGAAATATTGTAAATATCGCTTCGCAGGCGGGCGTGATCGCACTCGACAAGCATGTGGCATACTGCGCGGCAAAAGGCGGTATAATCGCTATGACCAAGGTTCTCGCAATGGAATGGGGCAAATACGGAATCCGTGTAAATGCTGTAGCTCCGACTGTTGTACTGACGGCGCTCGGACATAAGGCGTGGGACGGCCCGGTAGGTGACGCGTTTAAGAAAGAAATCCCGGGAGAGCGCTTTGCGGAGCCGGAAGAGATCGCATCCGTGATCGCCTTCCTCTGCAGCAAAGGCGCGGCGATGATCACCGGACACAATCTGCTGATCGACGGCGGATATACGATTAAATAGCAGTGGGGGAAAGAATATGCAGAGAATATTGAATAACCCGGATAATATCGTTGATGAGATGCTCCAGGGCTTCGTGAAAAATCACGGCGATATCGTAAAGACGACATCCCATCCGCGCGTGATCGCAGCGGCCGAAGCGCCGACAGAAGGAAAAGTAGGCGTGGTGACGGGAGGCGGTTCCGGACACAAACCGGCATTTATCGGCTATGTAGGGAAGAATATGTGTGATGCGGCGGCTGTAGGCGAGATCTGTTCTTCTCCGACGGCGGCAGCATTCCTGGATGCGTTCCGGGCGGCTGACGGCGGCAGAGGAGTGGCGTGTCTGTACGGCAATTACTCCGGTGACAACATGAATGTCAAAATGGCGGTCCGCATGGCAAAGAAGGAAGGGCTTACGGTAAAAACTGTCGTTGCAAATGATGACGTTGCATCCGCGCCGAAGGACCAGAGAGAAAAGAGGCGGGGCGTTGCAGGCGAGATCCTGATGTGGAAATGCGGAGGCGCAAAAGCAGCAAAGGGAGGCAGCCTGGATGAAGTGATCGCAGCCGCGCAGAAAGCGATCGATAATACCCGGAGCGTCGGGATCGGACTGACCCCCTGTACGCTTCCGGCAGTGGGGCATCCGAACTTTGAGATCAAGGACGGAACGATGGAAGTCGGCATCGGACATCATGGCGAGCCGGGCATTGAAGTATGCCCGCTGGAAACGGCTGACAAGATGGCTGCGCGCATGGTTGATATTGTCCTCCCGGATTATCCGTTTGAAGCGGGAGACGACGTAGTCGTTCTCGTATCCGGACTCGGCGCGACGCCGGTGATGGAGCTTTACGTTCTTTACAATGAGATTGAAAAGCTGGTGACAGGAAAGGGAATTCATATATACAAATCCTATGTGGGAAATTATTTCACCTCTCTCGAGATGATGGGCGCTACCCTGACCGTGATGAAACTGGATGATGAGCTGAAGGAACTGATCGACATGGACTGCAACACAATGGGGTTGAAGCAGTTTTAAGGAGGATGCACATGGTTGTAAAAAATGCAGACGGACGTCCGATCCTTTTGGCCATGGTAAAGGCTATTCATGAGAACAAACAGTATCTCGGGGATATTGACGGCCTGATCGGAGACGGGGACCACGGCATGAACATGAATAAAGGGTTTATGACGTATGGGGACCGGCTGGGAGAAAACGAGACTTCGTTTACGGATGGCCTGATGGATCTGGGTATGGTTCTTTTAAATGAGATCGGCGGCTCTATGGGTCCGATTTACGGAACGATCTTTATGGAGATGTCCGATGCGGCGGAAGATGCGGAGGACATTACTCTGGAGCTCTTTGGAAAGATGCTGGACGCCGGACTTGAGGGGCTGTACGGGATCGTAGATGCGAGACCGGGACACAAGACGCTCGTGGACACGCTGTATCCGAGTGTACAGTGCATCAAAGAAGCGGCGGCGGCCGGAAAAGATTATGCCGCTGCGCTTGATGAGATGAAAGAATGCGCCGAAAAAGGCAAGGAATCTACGAAAGATATGGTGGCCGTCTATGGGCGGGCCTCCAGACTGGGCGAGCGTTCCCGCGGTGTGCTCGATGCGGGTGCCACCTCCTGCTGTATCATACTGCAGGCTATGGCGGACGGTATGAAGCAGGTATTGAAATAAAACAGAAGAGAGACAAGGGGGTGTTGCAAAAATGCAGCTATGCTTCCTGACATCCGTGTTCACCTAGTCCTCTTGACATCTGTCCGTATCAGGCGGATACATCCGCCCTATACAGGACAGATGTCTCGGACATGTGTACACTGGATGTCCAGAAAGCAGCCGCAAAGCATTTTTGCGACATCCCCTTTCTTTGGCCTCCACTGAATAAATATTTTTTGAACGAGCAATCTAAAATCATGGCGGAGCTATTTCATGCGTTTGCTGTAGTTGACAGGAGCGAAAAATTAGGATAATATAAAGTATACTTTATATTTTCGTAAAAAGGAGGGCGTGTGATGCAATATATTGAGCGAACGCTGGAACGGAAGTTTTTGCGTATGAGTTCTTTTTTCAAAGCAGTACTTGTGACGGGAGCGCGGCAGGTCGGAAAAACAACTATGCTGAAACATTTAGCCGAGGGACAAAACCGTACTTACATTTCCATGGATAACACGATGGCGAGAACTCTGGCTCAAACGGATCCTGTATTATTTTTTCAGACCTATAAACCGCCCATCATCATTGACGAGATACAGAAAGCCCCAGAGCTGTTTGAACAGATTAAGATCATGTGTGATGAAACTGAAGAACGGGGCTTGTTTTGGCTGACCGGCTCTTCGCAGTATAAGATGATGAAAAATATTCGTGATACGCTGGCTGGAAGGATCGGGATTTTGGAGCTGTACAGCTTTTCCAAAAATGAAGTA
>DVHT01000056.1 GCA_018711885.1 Candidatus Choladousia intestinipullorum
GAGGAACTGCAGAAAGATAAAGAAAAGACAAAAGCGGGAATCACCGGTGTAGAGATTGCCGCAAGGATCATCAAAGAATGTAAGCCGTACTGTCAGGGCGTACATATCATGGCGCTCGGCTGGGAGTCCAAAGTACCGGAACTTCTCAAGCAGGCTGGAATCTGATCTGAAAAACGTTAAAACCATTATTTCAGGGGGTTGTCGCAAAAATGTTTTGCAGCAACCCCCTCTTACCGTTTCAGGATAACAGCATTTCATAAGTAAAACGTCCCGTACATTTTTTTAGAAGTATCCAGGCGATGACGGCACACACCATGCCAAGCCCAAACAGGAGCCAGGGACTCAGCAGCAGTACTCCTGTAAACTGTCCGACTGCCAGCAAAATGACCGGAATGACCAGGAAGACAGCGCTTTGCTGAGACTCTTCCACGCTCCGTGCCTTCGCGGAGCCGCGGACGATCAGCGTAATGGCGATCATCGTGACGGCAGGGGCGACCAGAATCAGGAGGAGCAGCCAGTTGATCCCGGGGAGAAGGAAGCTGTCCATGAGAAGAAAGATTTCGATCTCCAGTACCAGTATCATACTGAAAAAGGAGAGAAAGGTTACCGCCATACTGAGCAGAAAAGAAGCAAGTACCTTGGAACGGAAAATCTGTTTGACCGACAAAGGACAGTAAAGCAGTGTTTCCAGCGTGCGCCGCTCCTTCTCGCCTACGAACGAGCTTGCCGCCATAATAGACGCCGCCATGATGGGGATCATCAGGAAAAAGACCGGCAGGATGTAATTGAAGATCAGCCCCGCGGCAGCCAGTTCCAGACTTTCTGACTGCGCTGCACGGGGCAGCAGCTCCATAAGCTTCTGGATATCAGGGTCGTCCGGAGCAAAGTGGATCAGGCATACAAAGACGGACGGAAGGACGACAGCAAGGACCAGTGGAACGATCAAAAGGGAAGCAAATAAATTCCGGTTGGATGTAATGCTGCGAAAATCCTTTTTTATGATTGCAAACATAGCGCTGTTCATTCTGATGCCTCCTTTTTCTTTGCGGTGAGAGAAAAATAGATGTCCTCCAGAGAAGGGGTTTTTTCCGAGACAGAAAAGATATCTGCCCCGCGTTCCACGATCTGCCGGACAAGCTTCGGGATTTCTTCCTCGCACGCAACCGTCGTTTCGTATTGATCCTTTCCGGTCATTTCGAAAGGCATCCCCTCTGGCATGTTGGATGCGCGGATCTGCAGCGTGATGCCGGAAGGGACGTTGCTTTGCAGCTGCTTAAATGTTCCGGCTGCCAGCAGACTGCCTTCTTCGATCAGGCCGTACCGTGTGCAGATTTCCTGCGCATACCGGAGCTGGTGAGTACAGAGAAAGATCGTGACGCCTTCTTTTTGGGCAAGGTCACGGATGAGCCGGTTGACATTCTGGGCGCTTTCCGGGTCGAGACCGGAAGTCGGTTCATCCAGAAACAGGATTTTCGGTCTGTGGATCAAAGCCCTCGCAAGGGAGAGTTTTTGCCGCATACCGGTAGAGTACGTGGACAGTCTGCGGTCCTTGTCGCCCTCCAGTTCCAGCTGCCTCAGAAGACTTTCTGCACGCTCTTTTCCGTCTGCGGCTGAAACCCCGAAGACGGCGGCATAGAAGAGCAGATTCTGCATTGCGGTCAGATTGTCGTACATCTGTGCGTGTTCCGTGAGAACACCGGAAACGGCATGGACTTTTTCCGGTTCTTCGGCAGGATTGATTCCCAGTACGCGGCACGTTCCGTCTGACGGGGCGAGCATTCCGTTTAAAAGTTTTACAGTAGTCGTTTTCCCGGCTCCGTTCGGACCGAGGAAGCCGAATACTTCTCCCTGCTCCAGCGAAAGGCTGATCTGTCTGACGGCCTGTTTTCCACCGGAGTATGTCTTGGACAAGCGATCTAAAACAACAGCTTGCATCTTATGTTTCCTCCTCATTATAGTTTAGTCTCCGCACCATTTCCTGAAAGCGGGGATGATCAGAAAAGTCTGCAAACGCCGGATGATCGGTAAGTGCCTGTGTGATGCTTCGGCGGATGACAGACTCCTTCCTCGGCGGATAGCTGCCTAATTCCAGCGTATCACTGATCCAATCGTCCAGCAGATTAAAAAAGGAATCCCCATGCAGCTTCAGGGGATAGATATCATCAGAGGCGAGAGACGTATATTTTTCTAAAGCATCCAGCGCGTTTTCGGTTTCTCCGAGAACAGCCCATCCCTGTGCCATAGCGAAGTAACACGACAGCAGGATACCGGGATGCAGTTCATCCAGATGGAAGGCATCAGCGACCGTCTCAAGACGCCGGCAGCTTTCTGCAAAGATGTCCGGATCATCCGCACATACCCCCATATAGGAAGAGAGCAGCTCTATAAGAGAAAGAAGCTGCTGGTAGATTCCGGCCTGAAGGACCTTTTTTGCTTCGCGAATGTTTCCGGTCATCTGACAGGCAGAAGCCAGAAGCGGCTCAGCAGGAAAGGCTGCGGGAGGTTTCAGTTCAAGAAGCCTTAATACCTCTGCCGGACGTCTGAGCGCCAGCAGACAGTATGCTTCCATTTGCAGAGCAGCTTTTGCAAACTCCGCATCTTCTGTGTTCTTTTTTACGCGCCGGAACAGATCCAATGCCTCCTCGATGATCTGCTCAGACTTTTCCGCACTCCCGGATAGCGGAGAGTAGTTGACTAATAGAGAGGCAATCTGAAACAGAAAAGGATAGCAGGAATAATACTTTTTCGTCAATTCGCGGCAATGAGCGGCTGCCTCGTCAAAAGAAACGGAGGCGAATTCTTCCGAAAGCCGGCGATACCAATTTTGGATTTCTGCTTTATCCAGCTGCGGTTCATATCCTATCAGTTCGTCAATGCTGATATCAAAGTATGCAGCAAGTCTGGGAAGCATCTGAATATCCGGATAAGTGGCTTCCGTCTCCCATTTGGAGACTGCCGCTGTCGAAATACCAAGATAGTTCGCCAGCGCCTCCTGCGTAATTCCCATTTTACGGCGGTTGTCGACCAGAATCCGTCCAAGGTTGATTTCTTTCATTTGTTTCACCTTGCAGAAGATTGTACGACATTTTGAGCAAAAGTACAATGGAGCTTTATTTAATCTTTGTTGGAAAAATTAACTGACAGGAAATAAAAGCGGTATCTGATGGATATTTTTAATAATTCTGAAACAATTTTTAAATCTTACTAAAATATTTCAGAGGCATACTGCAGGGAAGTGAAAAAGCTGGAGATCGGATCTGCCGTCAGCGGCAGGATCTCGTTTCTGACACCCGGTGATTCTATTATTAAGAGAGAAAAATAAGTTCAGGAAAGGAGGCGGCGGGGCTTATCGCCGGTAAAGATGAAAAAGGGAATTTCGCATTTGGTTGTTTATCTGAGTACAATCGCAGCAGCCGTTCTTTCCGTGATACAGGCGGGGATGCAGATAATGCCGTGGATCGCAGGGATTGCGATTTATGTTCTGGCCGCTGCTCTC
>DVHT01000008.1 GCA_018711885.1 Candidatus Choladousia intestinipullorum
CAAGAGCGATTCCTGTTACATAGCCTTCTGCCATTTCAAGGTAACGCGGACCTTTCTTCAGTGTACCGTACATCGTACCTACCTGAGAACGGAGTCCTTTTCCAAGGTCCTCAAGACCTGCGCCTACCGGAAGACCATCCTCTGAGAAAGCGGACTGGCTGCGGCCGTATACGATCTGGAGGAACAGTTCTCTCATAGCAGTATTGATCGCATCACAGACAAGGTCCGTGTTAAGCGCTTCCATAACAGTCAGACCCGGAAGAATTTCAGAAGCCATAGCTGCGGAATGAGTCATACCGGAACATCCGATCGTCTCTACGAGCGCTTCCTGGATGATACCCTCTTTTACATTCAGAGTCAGCTTACATGCACCCTGCTGAGGAGCACACCAGCCGACACCGTGTGTCAGACCGGAAATATCCTTAACTTCTTTCGCCTGTACCCACTTTGCTTCTTCCGGAATCGGAGCAGCGCCATGATGAACGCCCTGTGCAACCGGGCACATTTCTTCTACTTCGCGTGAATAAATCATTGTAATACTCCTTTCAGTTGTAAATTATTTCTCCTTATTTTCTCATAAATCGCCGGATTCGTCCAGAACTTTTTTGCTGTGTTCTTTCACATCCGGCAGTAATTCCTCAGTCATTGTACCCGTTCGGGTTCATCGACTGCCATCTCCATGTATCTGCGCACATTTCATCGATTCCGTACTGCGCTTCCCATCCAAGCTCCGCCCTGGCCTTAGACGGATCTGCATAGCACTGTGCGATGTCGCCCGCACGGCGCGGCTTGATCTCATACGGAAGTGTCTTTCCGCAGGCTTTTTCAAACGCATGGAGTACCTGGAGCACACTGTAGCCTTTTCCTGTCCCGAGATTGTAAATGCGTACTTCCGGCTTTTCTTCAAATTTCTTCATCGCCTTTACATGGCCGATCGCCAGATCTACGACATGGATATAATCTCTTACACCCGTTCCGTCCGGTGTATCGTAATCATTTCCGAATACGCCGAGCTTCTCGAGCTTCCCGACTGCCACCTGTGCAATATACGGTACGAGATTATTCGGGATTCCCTTCGGATCCTCGCCGATAATGCCCGCCTTATGCGCTCCGATCGGATTAAAGTAACGAAGCAGCACAACGTTCCACTCCGGATCTGATACGTGAAGATCTGTCAGGATCTGCTCCAGCATTCCCTTCGTCTGTCCGTACGGATTCGTGATCTGGCCTTTCGGACAGTCCTCTGTGATCGGTACAAACGCCGGATCGCCGTATACAGTAGCTGAAGAACTAAATATAATCTTCTTTACTCCGTGATTTCTCATCACATCACAGAGAATCAGCGTGCCCGTGATATTATTATGATAATACTCAAGAGGTTTCCGCACGGACTCTCCTACAGCCTTATACCCGGCAAAATGAATGACGGAGTCAATGTCTTCCTTTTCAAATATCTCATTTACTGCATCCTTATCCAGCATATCCGCATTATAAAATGCAACCTTCTTTCCGGTGATCTGCTCTACCCGTTCGAGCGCTTTCTCACTGGAATTGTAGAGATTGTCCATGACTACGACCTCATAGCCGCTGTTCAAGAGCTCCACGCACGTATGGCTGCCGATATACCCGGCTCCGCCCGTAACTAATACTGCCATCACAGTACCTCCTGTTAAATAAATTATCACGGACATAAGGCCATCCGCCTGCCCGCTAATCACCTTAATTATATGTCTAAAGAGAGCTTTTGTAAAGAAATACCACGACAAAATAACAGCTCTTTACACAGGAAATACCTCATGGTAAACTTGACTGGAATCTATAATCGATAACAATAACTACAGCAGACGGAGAATCCTACTATGCAGCATAAGTTCTATCCTAAAATCGTATTGCTTCCCGTTGTTCTGGCCGCGCTTCTGGCAACTGCATGCCAGAGGACCGGCACATCGGACCATTCTTCCGGTTCTGTCTCCAGGACAGGATTTTTCTTTGATACCGTTGTCAGTCTGACTGTAAACGGTACGGATGATGACTCTGTTCTCGATGAATGCTTCACTCTGATGGAAAACTACGAGGCAATGCTGAGCCGCACACGCGAAAACAGCGACGTCTGGAAGATCAACCACAGCAGCGGGAAACCGGTGACTGTTTCAGATGAAACCGCCAGTCTCCTCTCCCTTGCAATGAAATACAGCGAATTATCCGACGGCGCTTTCGATATTACGATCGCCCCATATGTAGAGCTTTGGGATTTCAAGGAAAACCCCGGAACAGTTCCTTCCGAAGCCGACCTTGCCGAAGCCGGATCCCATGTCGGCATTTCGTCCCTCCGTCTTGACGGAAATACCGTTACGCTTGACGATCCGGAAGCCGCGGTTGACCTCGGAGCGATCGCAAAAGGTTATATCGCGGACCGGGTAAAAGAATTCCTTACCAGTCAGGGTGTGGAAAGCGCATTGATCAATCTTGGCGGAAATGTGCTCACGATCGGAAACAGAAGCAGCTCCTCACCATGGAATATCGGTATCCGCGATCCGCTCGGCGATTCGGATGATATTATTACTTCCATCAGGATAAGCGGGAAATCTGTCGTTACTTCCGGCACATATGAACGGTACTTTGAAAAAGACGGAGTCCGCTATCACCACATTTTAGATCCCAAAACCGGCCTTCCGGTACAGAATGGGCTGGAAAGCGTAACCATCCTGTCCAATTCTTCTGCGGAAGGGGACGCGCTCAGCACATCCTGTTTCGTGCTCGGACTGGAAAAGGGAATGGAACTTGTGGAATCACTGGACGGCACAGAGGCTCTGTTTATCACAGATGAACAGGAGCTCTGCTGCTCAGACGGTTTTCCAAAAGAATGATCATATCAGGAGACGATTTATGATAACAGTTACAGAAACAATTCCTTCATTTGAAACGTTTTCCGAAACGCTGGGCTACGAACCCTCCGGCAGTCTGTTTTTTGATATTGAAACGACCGGTTTTTCTCCGTCCTCTTCATTGCTCTTTTTAGTGGGCACCCTGGAGCTTCAGGAAGAAACCTGGAAACTTACGCAGTATCTTGCGGAGCATCCGGATGATGAGCGCAGGATCGTGGAGGCGTTTTTCACATCCGCTTCCCGGCACAGTACGCTCCTCCATTTCAACGGCAGCACCTTCGACCTGCCTTACCTTACAAAAAAGGCTGCTCATTACGGCATTTCCCACACATTGGGCCAAACGGCGTCTGTCGATCTTTATCAGAAGTTCCGGCCGCTCGGAAAGCTTCTGCCGCTCACGCAGAAAAATCAGAAAGCTTTTGAAGAATTTCTGGGCTGGCGCCGCAGTGACCACCTGAGCGGAAAGCACATGCTTTCTCTGTTTCCAAAATTTGCCGCTTCCGCTGAACCGGAGCTTTGCAGCCTTCTCCTTGGGCACAATCACGATGATATGATCGGCATGACAAAGCTCCTGCCGATGGCCGCATATCTGGAACTGCTGGACGGAACCGGCGCAGATGCCGTCTCTTCCTTCTGCGCCAGTGCCGGCTCAGGACCTTATCAAGACCGCGAAAAAATACTGAACATAGACTTTTCTCTGAAACACTGCCTCCCAAAACCTTTTGCAGCAGACGCCGATTTCCGGCTCACAGCCTCAGGCAGCAGCGGGCAGCTGCAAATACCGCTCTGGAACGGTACGCTCTGCTATTTTTTTGCTGACTACAAAAATTATTACTATTTGCCTCTTGAGGATCAGGCAGTTCATAAAAGCGTTGCCAGATTCGTAGATAAACAGTACCGGATCCCTGCAAAAGCTTCCAATTGCTACATCAAAAAAAGCGGCGTCTTTCTCCCTCAGCCAGAAGAAATCTTCACCCCCGCTTTCCGGCGCTCTTTTGAAGATACAGAGCTTTATTTTGAATACACAGACGCTTTCTGCTCCGATGCCGAAAGCATACAGCGTTATCTTGCTGCCATGCTGCGCCATCTGCTGTAGCAGGACGGCGTTTCCGCTGCGATGATCCGTTACCGTTCTTTCTTTTGTCTCCGGTATTCGCCCGGCGTCTTTCCCATCTTCTTTTTGAAGATCCTCCCAAAATAGTGGCTGTCCGTGATCCCCACGCATCTGGCGACTGTCAGGACCGGATAACTGGTCGTCAGCAGGAGATCTGCCGCATAGCGGATCCTTTGTTCTGTCACGTAGTCGGTAAGCGTTATCCCGACTTCCCGCTTAAACCGGGAGGATAAGTAAGAACGGTTTACCCCGAGATTTTCTGATAAATACTGAAGTGTCAGCGCACTGCTCAAATCTGCATTAACTGCCAGGATCACATTTCGTACAAGAGGCGAATACCCCTGCGTCTCCATCTGTCTGACCAGACCGCAGTATCTCACAGCCATTTCTTCCATCAGTTTCCGGCAGAGTTCCTCATCACCTGCGGTCCAGATCCGCCGCATATATTCTGAATCAAGTTCATGCAGGACCGGCTGTGCAGCGCCTGCTGTACGTACCTCTCTGACCATCAGCGCATTCATCTGGATCAGATCCCATTTCCATTCAGCCAGCTTATCCTCTATGATCTTCGGAGCATTCTGTCCGTTCCATTCCTTTACTGCCCGAAGCGCGCCTGCTTCATTGCCTTTTCGTATCTCCAGCAGAAGACGGTCCTGCAATTCATATCGCTTCATAAGATTCAACTTTTCTCCCTCCTTCGCCTGTATCAGATTTTATAACATCAGGCTAAATATTGTCCACTAAAAACAAAAATTTTACCGATGCACAGAGTCGAAAAAACTGGTATTCTATGTACTGGTTTATTTGTGCATATTGCCTGATTTTTAACAAATTCAAAGAAAGGAATCGATATTGGTATGAAACTTAAAACATTCCGGGGCGGAATCCATCCCGATGGACACAAAGAGCTTTCCAAGGGTCAGCCGGTTGAAGCTTATCTTCCAAAGGGAGATCTGGTATTCCCCGTCAATCAGCACATCGGAAAACCTGCACGTCCCGTCGTTGAAAAAGGAGATTCTGTTTTCGCCGGACAGATCATCGCAGAAGCGGACGGATACGTATCTGCAAACATTATCAGCTCCTGCTCCGGCAAAGTAAAAGCAATCGAAGAGCGCCGGACAGCTTCCGGTGCCAGAGCCTTATGCATCGTCATTGAAAATGACGGACAGTATACACTTGCCCCGGGCATCGGCAAAAAAGCGCGGAAGGGGACGCTCTCAAGCAAGGATATCCTCGACGCGATCAAAGCAGCCGGAATTGTGGGGCTTGGAGGCGCCGGCTTTCCGACACACGTAAAGCTGACCTCAGAAAATCCGAATGCGATCGATTATGTGATCGCAAATGGTTCTGAATGCGAGCCGTATATCACCTGCGACGACCGCTTGATGCAGGATAAAAACAGGGATATCGTTGAGGGGCTCCGTGTTGTGCTCCGCCTCTTCCCAAATGCAAAAGGCGTAATTGCCATTGAAAACAACAAGCCCGATGCGATCCGCGCGATGGAAGACGTCTGTGCCGGTGAAAAACGGATTTCCGTCCAGCCTGTCAAGACAAAATACCCCCAGGGCGGCGAACGCAACCTGATCTCCGTCATCAGCGGCCGTGACCTGCAGTTCGGGCAGCTTCCGGCGGATGTAGGCTGCATTGTCTGCAACGTAGCGACCCTGTGCGCCGTCTATCATGCCGTCTACAAATCCGAGCCTCTGATGGAGCGTTACTTTACGATATCCGGCGACGCGCTCGCAAATCCCCGGACAGTCTCCGTGCGTATCGGCACTCAGGTGTCGGAGCTTATTGAAGCGGCCGGCGGAGTCAAATCCGGATGCACGGTCAAAAAAGTGCTGAGCGGAGGTCCCATGATGGGAATTGCACTGTCATCGCTTGATGTGCCGGTATGCAAAAACAACAATGCCATCACCGTCCTGAAAGAAGACGAAGTTGAACTCGCAGACCAGAAGCTTACGGCCTGCATCCGCTGCGGCCGGTGTACGAGGGCCTGTCCCATCCATCTTACGCCTCAGATGATGGCTGATGCGGCTGAGCGCAAAGACTATGAACAGTTTGAGAAACGCTTTTACGGCCTGGACTGTTTTGCATGCGGCTCCTGTACGTACGTATGTCCGGCAAAACGTCCTCTTATGCAGCTTTTTAAACAGACAAAAGCCGCAGTCTTAGCGGCAAAGAAGAAGTAAGGAGACTGACAAAATGAACGAAAATTTATTGAATATTTCTTCCAGTCCGCATATCAGGAGCAAGCTTACCACGGGCCGCGTCATGGCCGACGTCGTGCTGGCGCTGACGCCTGCTGCGCTGTTTGGCGTTTACCGTTTCGGTCTGCATGCTTTTCTCGTCATTGCCGTCTCCATTTTAGCGGCGGCAGCTTCGGAATTTATTTTTGATATCATCACCAGGCGCGCGAACACGGTCAAAGACGGAAGCGCCGTCGTTACCGGCCTTCTGCTTGCGCTGTCACTTCCGCCTGCTGTTCCGCTTTACATACCGCTGCTCGGCAGTGCATTCGCGATCTTGTTCGTAAAATGTTTCTTCGGGGGACTCGGAAAGAATTTTATGAACCCCGCGGTTACGGCAAGATGCTTCCTGTTGATTTCATTCGGAAGTATCATGACAGACTACTCTATTGACGGCATTTCTTCTGCTACGCCGCTGGCGGTGATGAAAGCAGGCGACGCGATCAGTCTGTCTGATCTGTTTTTCGGCTTCAGCAGCGGCGTCATCGGATGTTCAGCGCTTGCGCTGTTGGCCGGCGGGCTTTTCCTCTGTGTGACAAAGGGAATTACCATAGAGATCCCGCTCTCCTGCATTGCAGCTTTCACTGCCTTTATGGCGCTCTTTGGCGGACAGGGCTTTGATCCGGATTTCCTGATCGCCCATATCTGCGGAGGCGGCGTTCTGATGGGGGCCTTTTTTATGGCGACCGACCCTGTGACAAGTCCGGTCACCTCAAGAGGGCAGATCGTCTATGGCGCTTTGATGGGAATTCTGGCCGGATTGTTCCGCGTATTAGGTTCCGCGGCTGATTCCTTCAGCTATGCGATCATTCTTTCTAATATGGTAGTACCGTTTATCGATAAACTTCCGATACGGAAACCGCTCGGTTACCGAGGGGGCGAATATAAGGAACGCCAGTTCCCGAAGGCAGCCGTCAATCTCGCTGTTATCACCCTGATCGCAGGCCTTGCGCTCAGCAGCGTATATATGCTGACAAAAGATAAGATTGAAGCGCAGAATATTGCCGCCAATGCGGAATCTTACCGTGAAGTATGTCCGGACGCAGCCTCTTTCGTCCCTGATGACAGCCTGAACGCCGCTATTGAAGCGCTGGGCGGAGAACCTTACGACGCGCAGTTCGGCAAGACCTATATAAACGAAGCTGTCGTCGGAATGAGCGCAGAGGACACTGTGGCCGGATACGTCATCAGCGTAACAAGCGGCGACGGATATGACGGGGATATTACGCTTTCCGTAGGTCTTACGCCCGACGGGACCGTGATCGGCATTTCATTTACAGAATTGAATGAAACTGCCGGCATGGGTATGCTATGCGGCGAAGACTCTTTTAAGGGACAGTTTGCCGGAGTCAGCACAGATGCGTTCATCCTGAACAAATCAGGCAATTCATCTGCCGACAATGAGATCAATACCGTATCCGGAGCTTCTATTTCTTCCGGAGCAGTCGTAAACGCGGTCAATACCGCGCTGGCTTTTTACGCAGCGAATATTCAGTAAAGGAGGCCATTGAAGATGAATCAATATCTGGAACGGATTTATAACGGCATCATAAAAGAAAATCCGAGCATCGTCCTGATGCTCGGCATGTGTCCGACTCTGGCGGTCACGACTTCCGCGATCAACGGGCTCGGAATGGGACTTTCCACACTGGCGGTGCTGGTTTTTTCAAATATGCTCATTTCCATGCTGCGCAATATCATACCGGATCAGGTACGCCTTCCCGCCTATATCGTGATCGTCGCTACGCTTGTAACGATTGTCGACCTTGGGCTTCAGGCATACGTTCCGTCGCTGTACGCGGCGCTCGGCATTTATATCCCGCTGATCGTGGTGAACTGCATCATCCTTGGGCGCGCCGAAGCGTACGCAAATAAAGTTACTCCCGGATTGGCCGCATTTGACGGAATCGGAATGGGGGCAGGATTTACCCTCGCACTCACCGCGATCGGCCTTGTAAGAGAGCTGCTCGGAGCCGGCACTGTGTTCAGTATGAAAATCCTGCCGGATGTATTCGAACCGATCTCTATTTTTGTAAAAGCTCCGGGGGCGTTCCTCGTCATGGCCGTTTTGATCGCCATTTTAAACGCCGCCCATATTTCAACCGCGGCAAATAAGAAGACTGCGGGATGCGACGGCTGTTGTTCTGCATGTGCGAAATCCTGCGGCACAGAAGAAAAGGAGGAAACAAAAGAATGAATACATCACTGATTCTGATCGTCATTACGACTGCTCTCGTAAACAACGTCGTACTGAGCCAGTTTCTCGGCATCTGCTCCTTCCTCGGCGTTTCCAAGCAGATCAAAACATCTGCCAGTCTCGGCGGAGCCGTTATCTTCGTTATGGCAATCTCCTCTGCAGTGGCAAACCTGCTTTATACCTTCCTGCTTGAACCGTTGCATCTGGAATACCTCGAAACGATCGTTTTCATCCTTGTCATAGCGACACTGGTTCAGATGGTCGAGATGTTTTTGAAGAAAGTCTCTCCTGCGATCTACCAGGCCCTTGGTATTTACCTGCCGCTTATTACGACTAACTGCGCCGTCCTGGGCGTTGCAATCACGAACGTACAAAACAATTACGGATTTGCCGAAAGTGTGGCCGCCGGCATCGGCACTGCGGCAGGCTACACGATCGCGATCGTGCTTCTGGCAGGAATCCGTGAAAGAATTGATGAATCCAGTATTCCTGTTCCATTTCGCGGCGCACCTGTAGTTCTCTTGTCTGCGGCCCTGATGGCGATTGCCTTTATGGGCTTTGGCAGCCTGTCATTGTAAAGGAGGTAAATTATGCAGGGAATCATCATCGCCACTGCTGCAGTAGGCATAATCGGCCTGATCATGGGACTTCTCCTGATCATGGTCGACAAAAAGTTCAAAGTAGAAACGGATCCAAGGGTCGACGCGATCCGTGAACACCTTCCGGGAAATAACTGCGGTGCATGCGGATATGCCGGATGCGACGCTATGGCAGCCGCTATCGCCTGCCAGGAAGCTCCGGCAAACGGATGTCCGGTCGGCGGAAATGCCGTCGCTGACAAGATTGCCAAGATCATGGGAGTGGAGATTGAATCAACAGAAAAAATGACGGCTTTTGTCAAATGCTCCGGAGACTGCGACAATGCCGTCCCAAGAGCCCATTACGTCGGAATAAATGACTGCTCCGCCGCATGTGCGAGCGGACTTTCCCCCTGGGCCTGCGATTATGGCTGTCTCGGCTTCGGATCTTGTGCGGCCGCCTGTCCGTTTGACGCTATTTCCATTGAAAACGGCGTTGCGGTCGTAGACCGCTTGAAATGCCGTGCGTGCGGCAAATGCGTTGCCGCATGTCCGAAGCACCTGATTGAAATGGTGCCTGATAAGTCGGTGTATGCTGTCCGCTGCGCAAACCGCGACCGCGGGCCTGCCGTGAAAAAAGCGTGCAGCGCAGGCTGCATTGCATGCAGACTATGTGAAAAGCAGTGCAGTTTTGACGCTGTACACGTAGAAGATAATATTTCTCATATTGATTACGAAAAGTGTACCGGATGCGGAAAATGCGCCGAAAAATGTCCGGTAAATGTAATCGCAAAGCGCGTTCCGTAAGATCAAAAAATAATGAAAAAGCAAAACAGCCGCACGGTCTCCGTGAAGAAGCTTTCCTCTTCTTTCGGAACGCCATGCGGCTGTTTTCCAATTATTTCCGTGCTTTTATAAAGTCAGCGACTGCCTTATCCCAACCCTGAATGTGATTCACAAGCCATTCTGAAATGTTCTTGTTTACTGCACCTACAAATGCGTCGCTCGGTCCTTCTTCCTCTTCAAGCATCTCCCGCAGTTCATTCACTGCCTGTTTAAATTCTTCATGTTTGGCATGGTGCTCAGCCAGCCTGTCATAACCTACTTCCTTCTGAAGATTTTCCTCATCTGTAAAATGATACTCCGTATAATCCATCAGGAAATCAAGAGTCTTAACAGCTGTCATTTTCTCTGTGCCTTTTTGGCAGCTGTCTACCAGTTTGTTCACCCGGCTGATCAGCTCCTTGTGCTCACTGTCGATCAGTTCATTGCCTGTGTGCAGGCTTTCATCAAATACAATGCTCATATTCTTACCTCCTGTTTAAAAAAGGGAAGTGCAAAAATGCCTCCCCTTAAAGTATCTCTTATTCAGCGTCTGCATCCTCATATACTGTCTCTTCTTCTACAGCTTCCGGCTTTGCAGATTCAAGCGCTTTCATGCTGAGGCTGATCTTCTTGTCCTCGCCGTTGAAGTCTACAACCTTCGCCTGGATGATCTGTCCTACACTCAGGATGTCTGACGGCTTGTCTACATGCTCATGGGAAATCTGGGAAACGTGAAGCAGAGCGTCAACACCCGGTTCAAGCTCCACGAATGCGCCGAAATCTGTCATTCTTGCGACTTTCCCTTCCACTACATTGCCTGCCGCATACTTCTCAGATGCTGTAAGCCACGGATTCTGATCCTCAAATTTCATGCTGAGCGCAATCTTGTCGCCGTTGATATCCTTGATAAGAACGGTAACCTTATCTCCCACTTTAAAGACTTTCTTCGGATTCTCAACGTGTCCCCATGACATCTCTGAAATATGAAGAAGACCGTCTGCTCCGCCGAGGTCGATAAATGCGCCGAAATCTGTAACGTTCTTTACAACGCCCTCTACCGTATCGCCGACTGCGATCCGTTCAAACAGAGCTTTCTGCATCTCTGCCTTTCTCGCTACAAGAAGCTGCTTACGGTCGCCGATGATCCGTCTTCTTCTCGGATTGAACTCGGTAATAACAAATTCAATCTCCTGTCCCGCATATTTCTCGAGATTCTTCTCGTAAGTATCGGATACAAGGCTTGCCGGAATAAATACCCTGGCTTCGTCAACAACTACGCTGAGACCGCCGGAAAGCACCTGTACGACCGGAGCTTTCAGAACCTCCTGCGTATTGAATGCTTCTTCCAGTCTCTTGTTGCCCTTCTCTGCTGCCAGACGCTTGTAAGTAAGCTGTACCTGTCCGTCTCCATCGTTTACCTTCAGAACCTTTGCTTCCATTTTGTCATTTACCTGTACGAGATTGCGAAGGTCAACGTTCGTTTCATTTGTATACTCGCTTCTGGTAATAATACCGTCTGCTTTATAACCAATGTTCAAGATGATTTCATCTTCTTTGACATCAATGACAGTGCCTTCGACTACCTCTCCATTGTGAATTGTTTTCAATGATTCTTCCAGCATTTGTTCAAAACTCATATCTGACATTGTTTTGAAACCTCC
>DVHT01000057.1 GCA_018711885.1 Candidatus Choladousia intestinipullorum
ACCGTTTACATGGATGACCGGGGCGGGAACAGCTCTGACATTGGGAGGACTGCTTTTGTCAGAAGGCAGATTTTTCCCAAAAATATTTGCAGGATCAAAGAAAAAAGCAGCGTTTCGAAACGGATAAAATATTGTTTTGAATACTTGCATTTTATGCATCAAAATGTTATGATAACACCACGCGTAAAAGGGAGTAACTGGCATTATGCAACAGAACATGCTGAGACTTTTACTTCAATAATTTCTATTGTAGTAAAGGTCTTTTTCTGTAAATACCATTAAAAATCTGCCGGTGCAGCCCGATATTTTTAGAAAATGAAAGCGGTTAAAAGGAGGAAAAGTCATGGAGTTTTTGACAGAGGGACTAATGATGCTGACATGGCAGCAGGTCGTGATGTACTTCATCGGGATTCTGCTGATCTGGCTGGCGATCAAAAAGGAGTATGAACCGGCGCTGCTGCTGCCGATGGGCTTCGGTGCGATTCTTGTAAATCTGCCGGCCAGCGGTGTTCTGAATCAGATACTGACAGGTGTGGGTGAGACAAATGGTATTATTCAGTGGCTGTTCGAAGTCGGGATTGAGGCTTCAGAAGCGATGCCGGTACTGTTGTTTATCGGTATCGGTGCGATGATCGATTTCGGCCCGCTTCTTTCGAATCCAAAGATGTTTCTGTTCGGAGCCGGCGCTCAGTTTGGTATTTTTGCAGCGATCGTACTTGCTGTGATTCTCGGATTCGATCTGAAAGACGCAGCTTCTATCGGTATTATCGGTGCTGCAGACGGCCCGACATCCATTCTGGTTTCTCAGATTCTGAAATCCAATTATATCGGCCCGATTGCGGTGGCTGCATATTCTTATATGGCGCTTGTGCCGGTAATCCAGCCGTTTGCGATCCGCCTTGTGACGACGAAAAAAGAGCGTATGATCCACATGAAATATGAGCCGGCGGCCGTGAGCAAGCGGACGAGAATCATTTTCCCGATTGCCGTTACGGTAGTAGTCGGATTTGTGGCTCCGTCTTCTGTTGCTCTGGTAGGATTTCTGATGTTTGGTAATCTGATCCGTGAATGCGGCGTGCTCAATACGATGTCAGAGACGGCGCAGAACAATTTATCGAATCTTATCACTCTGCTGCTCGGAATCACAATTTCTTTCAGTATGCAGGCAGAGCGTTTCGTGGCGGTTGATACGCTGATGATTATGCTGATCGGAGTTTTTGCATTTGTAGTTGATACGATCGGCGGCGTACTGCTGGCAAAACTGATCAATGTTTTCTCAAAAGAGAAAATCAATCCGATGATCGGAGGAGCCGGTATTTCCGCGTTCCCAATGTCTTCGCGTGTGATACAGAAGATGGCGATGGCAGAAGATCCGAGCAATATTCTGCTGATGCATGCAGCTGGAGCGAATGTTTCCGGACAGATTGCGTCTGTCGTGGCAGGCGGAATGGTAATCAATCTCGTTACAAGCTTTCTTTGATGGTATCAGGATAGGAAGAACCGGGCTTCTGAGAAGAAGCGCCGGTTAGAAAGGACTGGCAGGATTATATGGAAAATGTATTAATCGCACTTGAAATTATGTGGAAGGGTATGGCAGGTATCTTTGTAGCGGTCATCATTATCATGGCGATCGTATATCTGCTTGGAAAGACAGGAAAATAAACACAGAAAGAGTAGTATTATGAAGTATACTGCGCCGGATTATTACCGGGAGTTTCAGTGTATCGCATCAGACTGTCCGGCTACTTGCTGTGCAGGATGGCAGATTGTCATTGATGAGAAGTCACTGAAAAAATATAAAGCGTATGGAGGAGCTTTCGGCCGTAGGCTGAAAGCTTCTGTCAATTGGAGGAGCGGAACCTTCCGGCAGCAGGCAGGGAGATGCGCGTTCCTGAATCAGAAGAATCTTTGTGATATTTATACAGAGGCCGGGCCGCAGATGCTGTGCCGCACCTGCAGCAGATATCCGCGTCATGTAGAAGGATTTGATAATGAGAGGGAATTCTCTCTTTCGCTGTCCTGTCCGGCAGTGGCGCGGATGCTTCTTGCGCGGACGAAGCAGGTGTCATTTTTAGAAAAGCAGGATGAGCGGGAAGAGGAAATGGATGATTCCTTTGACTGCTTCCTGTATTCGGCGCTGTCTGACTGCAGAAAACTGATGTTTTGCATCTTACAGAAGCGAGAGCTGGATGTCCGCATCCGCATGGGCCGTGTACTGGCTCTTGCACACGACGTCCAGAACCGAATTGATGCAAGGAGAATTTTCGAGATCGAAGGGCTGCTGGAGCGGTATGGCGGTGAAAAAGCGGGAACGCGTCTTGATGGGAAACTCAGACGCTATTGTATCCGTCCGGATACCGGAGCGGATGACAGAACAGGCGGGACAGCGCAAGGCACACAGATGCAGCGGATGCGGAAACTTCTCCTGCTGCTGGATGAGCTTGAAACACTCGATGAAATGTGGCCGGTATCGCTTCGAAGATACAGGGAAGCGCTGTATGGAGCAGGCGAGCTGGAATATGAAGCGCTGCGCGTCAGATGCCGTACCCAGTGGAACGAGACTGCATCGGGATACAGGAGATCGGAGAGCATGGGAGCGGCGGAACCGGTTTCAGGATGGCCGGATTTAGAGAGCGAACAGCTGATGGTATATTTCCTGTATGTGTATCTTTGCGGCGCTGTCTATGACGGAGATCTTCTGGCAAAAGTCAAAATGGCTGTCGCAGGCACGCTTATTCTGCGGGAGCTTGAATATGCGCGTCAGTTTTTCTGTGATGCTCCGCTTACACTGGAAGACAGGGCGCAGATCGTGTGGTCCTTTTCAAGAGAGCTGGAGCATTCTGATCTGAATCTGAACAAAATGGAAGAATTGATGGATGAAAGTCCTGCGGCAGAATTTGAAAATCTGCTGTATTGTATTATGAACAGTTAAAAGAAACGGGGATGTCCAGAAAGCAGCCGCAAAGCATTTTTGTGACATCCCCATTTTAATGACAAAAATAAGATGCTGTGGTACGATGTAGCTTAAGAAGAGATTTTTATCAGTACAGACTTGGGGGAGAGAAAAATGATCAAGATTCTGATAGTGGAGGACGAGGAACCGATTGCGAATCTGATCCGGATGAATCTCGTAAAAGCCGGATATCAGTGTGAAACCGCATCAGACGGGGAGACGGCGGCGGATCTGATCCAGGAAGGCCGGTATGATCTGATCCTGCTCGATATCATGCTGCCGAAACTGAGTGGATATGAGGTACTGGAATACGCCAAAACGGTGGATATCCCGGTGATATTTCTGACGGCTATGGGAGATACGCAGCAGAAGGTAAAAGGTCTTAAGCTGGGAGCTGAGGACTACATTGCAAAGCCATTTGAGATTGCGGAGCTTCTGGCAAGGGTGGAGACCGTTCTCCGCCGGTACAAAAAGACGGAACGGAATCTGAAGTTTCTGAACATTGAGATTGACACGGATTCAAGAACGGTAACACAGGACGGGCAGACGGCGGAGCTGACGACAAAGGAATATGAGCTTCTGCTTTTGTTCCTCAGAAATAAGAACAGGGCGCTGTACCGCGAGACAATTTATGAGAGCGTGTGGGGCGGAGAATACACCGGGACGGGGCGGACGGTAGACCTGCATGTACAGAGACTGAAGAAAAAACTGCGGCTGGAAGAACACATCCGGACGATTTATAAAGTCGGTTACCGGCTGGAGTGCTGAGACAGGGAGATACGGATGAAATTATCATGGAAACTGTTTTTCATTACGACGCCGATATTCATTCTCCTTCTGACGCTATTCGGAACGTGGATGATACAGGAAAATTTTCAGAACAGCATGGATCGCGAGAAGGAGCAGTGCATGGTGGAAAACCAGATGTTCCAGAACTCTTATGAGCTGACGCAGAATACGCTTACCAGTGCGCAGCGAGAAGAGATTCCTCTGCAGAAGCTGGTCGAGAAATTTTACCGGAGGCAGAATGCACAAGACGGGAACGCACGGATCCTTTCCGGGGACGGTACCGTCCTGTACCGCGATAATGGACTGGAACTGACGCACCACATTATGGAACAGCTGGACGATACCCACAATGCCGGATGTGAAATCGTAAGTGACGGGAAAAACCGGTACGTTGTAGTGATGTGCCTCAGTACATCCGGGGAGTACATAGAGACTGCCAAAAATGTGACAGGAGTATTTGAAGACCGGATGCGGATGTATTCCAGGTATCAGACAGGGGCATTTTTGATGGCGGTTTTTGCCGGGGGCATCATCCTCCTGATCCTGTTCGCAGTCATGCGAAATATGCAGAAGCTTTCCCGGGCGACGCAGCAGTTTGCAAGGGGACAGTATGACACAGGCGTACAGATCAGGAGCCGTGATGAGATCGGGCGTCTGGCGGCTGACTTTAACTGGATGGCGAATGCGATGAAGATGCAGATGGAGCAGCTCCGCAGCGAAGTGTCACGACAGGAGGAATTTACGGCGGCATTTGCACATGAGCTGAAAACGCCTCTGACCTCCATTATCGGATACGCAGATACGATCCGTCAGATGGAGCTTTCCAAACAGGAAACGGATATGTGTGCTGATTATATTTACCGTCAGGGAAAACGGCTGCAGGCGCTTTCCTATAAGCTGCTGGAAATGACACTTGCCGGACAGCAGGAAATCGCCTTCCGTGAGATCCGGGCGGCTGATTTCCTGGAAGACATAAAAAAGACGGTCAGCGTACCGCTGGAAGAAAGCGGCCTGACTCTTAAGGTCAGGGTACAGGACGGGGTACTTTACGGGGACCGGGAACTGCTGTCCTCCGTCTTTATCAACCTGATCGACAATGCGCGCAAGGCGACAGAGACGGGCGGGACGATCCGGGTGAGCGGAAGACGCGTGCCGGGCGGATACTGCATATCAGTGGAAGACGAAGGCAGGGGGATTTCTCCAGAAGAGCTTCCGAAGATTGCCGAGCCGTTTTATATGGTGGATAAGTCACGTGCGCGCAAAGAAGGCGGAGCGGGACTGGGACTGGCATTGTGCAGAAAAATCATCGAGATGCATCAGGGAAGCTGGCAATTTGAAAGTGAGCCGGGAAAAGGACTGCGTGTGACAGTCCTGCTCGGCCTGCCGGAAACGACAGGGCGCAGGCGGATCCGGCGTCCGCACCAGGACCGGGCAGAGCCGGGAATGCCCAAAAAGAGGCGGAGCAGAAAAATACACTGACGAAAACAGCGGAGCAGACGGGGATTGCATCGGAGGGAGCGGATATGGACAACAGCAGATGGAAAATTGCCCTGCAGTATACAATCGGGATACTGGTGCTGGCGCTTTGTACAGCGGCAGCACTGTATCTGCCGGGGTGGTACGCCGACCGGCAGGATGAGGAGCTGATGGGAAAAGTCTCGCTCTCAAACAGAGAGACGGTCGATCTGATCAATATCGCTTCTCTTGAGATAGAAGAGACGCTTAAGACGCTGCAGTCAATTGAATACTACTATTTTGAAGAAGTCTCCTATTTTCGGATTGATATAACAGAAGAAGAGTTGCTGGATAAGTGCGGAGAACTGGTTCAGGACTGGTGCGAGGCAGGTCTGCTTCCAGATTCCTATGCGCTTCTCGCCAGAGATTGGGAAAGGTATCTGCTGGACGGATATATTACAACTCTGGTTGGCATAGGGTATGATTACAATGGAACAGACCGGTTTGTGTGTTCCTGCGCGATTCTGCGTTTTGTGTCTCCAGACCATGAAGACGGCCTGACAGTTGTCATGGATATAGAGAAACAGATCATCTACTATGCGTCGGCGAGCGGTCCCGACGCAGTGATAGCCATGTGCAGGGAGCTTGGCTACGATTCTGCAGAGGAGTTGGTCAGAGCAGCAGAGGCTGGCGAGGAACCAAAAACTGACCGTACGAATCCGGCAGCGTTCGATTTTGCGTCGGTCTGCGGCGCAGAACAGGCAACCGTAAGAAAGGAGGAAAATAGTCTGGAACTGACTGCGGGCTTGACATACGAATCGTTTGAGGGCAGTGCGTTTCGTAAGGTTATTTTGAACGACTGGGGCTATGGAATGGCCGTAATGTTTGGAACGGACAGATGGGGAGAGTTTATGGTTGATCTGGCGGGTACATACGGTTTTTCAGAATATCCCTCTACCACGCAGGAACTGTTTGAGCAGTATGCATCTGCCGTCGAGGAAGAAACGCAGGCTGCAGCTGAAGCAGAACTGACGGATCCGTAAGCAGCCGCTGGAGGCAGTGAAAAAACAGAAATTTTTGCAGAATGATACAATTTTGATACAACTTTGAAGAAAATCTGATACATTGCAGGATTATCCTCTTCGTAGCACATAGCTTCGGGGAGGATTTTTTATGAGAAGACGCATATTGCCGGGAATTTTACTGATACTTGCCGGTATTGTGACAGCGATTGGACTGCTGGAGAATCAGGCGCTTCCGGTCAGTGACCGGCACGGCCCCGATACGGGACAGACGGACAGGCTGCTTGTGCTCGTCAACAAAGACCATGCTCTTCCGGAAGATTATGAGGTGGAGCTGCATTGGCTGCAGAACGGTTCCTGTGCGGTCGCGGAGGAAATGTACGGCGCATTGCGGGCTATGCTGACAGACGGCTCCGCTGACGGCCGGGCGTTTGTGGTGGCATCTGGATACCGCGACGCCGGGCTGCAGCAGCAGCTTTTGGAAGAGGATATCCAGACAGCTATGAAAAATGAGGGACTGACCTGGCAGGAGGCTTACGAGAAGGAAACGAGAGAGACAATGCCGCCGGGATACAGCGAGCATGAAACAGGGCTTGCAGCGGATATCGTCTCTCTGGGATATCAGGTGCTGGATGCCGCACAGGAGGATACGGAAGAAAACCGCTGGCTGCGGGAGAACTGCAGCAAGTACGGATTTATCCTCCGCTATCCGAAGCAAAAAGAGGAAATCACAAAGGTGGATTATGAGCTGTGGCATTTCCGGTATGTCGGAACTGCGGCAGCGGAAGAAATTATGCTACGGGGGATCACGCTGGAGGAATATCTTCTGGAATAAGAGGAACCCTGCAGCGTGTGAAACTATTTGTCCGTTTTTTGTGTCTAATAAGTATGGAGACATTGATAAACAGAAGGGACAGGGAACGGAAGGAGGAACTATGATCACAGCAGAACAGATGGAAGATACACTTGCAGAATGCAGGGTGTTTCAAAGAATAGAAGGGGAGCTTCCGGAGAATGCGGAATTTAGGAATCTCACATGCGATTCGAGAGGCGTTCTGCCGGGGGACGTTTTTATCTGTAAGGGAGCGGCATTCCGGCCGGAATATCTGATACAGGCAGCACAGAAGGGGGCTGCCGCGTATGTAAGCGAATCTGTGCCGCTGCAATGTCCCGCAATCCCGGGATTTATTGTATCGGATATCCGAAAGGCAATGGCAGCTCTGGCGGCGCTGTTTTGGGGATACCGCCCGGAGGAGATGGAGCTGATAGGGATTACAGGAACGAAGGGAAAGACAACGACTGCGTGGTATCTGAAGGCGATGCTGGATCTTTGGATGAAGGGGCAGGAACGACCGGAAACAGCGCTCCTGTCTACGATACAAAATTGCGACGGAAAAAGGTGGGAGGATTCGGATATGACGACTCCGGAACCTGTTGAACTGCACAGTTTCCTAAAACGGACGAGAGAAAACGGCGCGCCGTTTGTGACGATGGAGGTATCCAGTCAGGCTCTGAAGTACAAACGGGTGCGCGGACTACGGTTTCGAACCGGCGTTTTTCTGAATATTTCCGAAGACCATATCAGCCCGCTGGAACACGCGGATTTTGAAGATTATTTTCATTCAAAGCTTTCGATGTTCCGGCAGTGTGAAACGGCATGTGTCAATCTCGATTCGGATTGTGCAAAACAGGTTCTGGATGCGGCAAGAAAAGCAAAGCGGACGGTGACATTCGGACAAAGTCCCGGTGCGGATATCCGTTATGGAAATATCAGGACCAGCCAGGACGGAAGCTGGTTTACAGTGAGCTGCAACGCGTTTTCGGAGCAGTTTCACTTGGCAATGAAGGGGAGATTTAATATAGAAAACGCAGTGGCGGCAATCGCAGCGGCACAAAGCTGCGGTGTGCCGGTATGCTGCATGAAACAGGCGCTTGCACAGACGGAAGTGCCGGGGAGGATGGAGACGTATCAGACCGGGGACGGGAAGATCTGCGGGATCGTCGACTTCGCACATAACCGCCTGAGCTTTGAACGATTGTTTGATACTGCTTTTTCGGAGTATGGAGCTTATAAGAAGATCATCACTATATTCGGCTGTCCCGGCGGAAAGGCGCTGAACCGCAGACGCGAACTCGGGATGATCGCAGGATTGTTTTCCGATCATGTAATTGTCACATCGGATGATCCGGGAATGGAAGAGCAGACCGATATCGCGCACGAGGTCAGCAGGAGCATTGAGATGACGGGCTGCAGCTATGAATGTGTGGAAGAGCGGAAAGCTGCCGTCGGCAGGGCGTTCGAAAAAGCGGCACAGTACAAAGAACGCGTGTTGATCCTTCTGCTCGGCAGAGGCTGTGAAAAATACCAGAAGATAAAGGATGGAAGGATCGAATATCCGGAAGATGCTGTTTTAATGAGAGAAGCTGTCAGGAAATATGGGGGATTTACTTTTCAGAGGAAATGCATTATGATGGAAGCATCTTAAAGGAGCGGCGCGGACAGAACGAAGAGCCGTGTGCCGTACACAAAGGAGCTGGTAGAATGCTGAAAGAACTCGTGACCGCGAACAGAAGCTACCGGGGGTATGATGAGAGCCGCCGGATCACAAGAAAAGAACTGGAAGAAATGGTGGACTGCGCAAGACTTGCGGCTTCCAGTGTCAATCTGCAGCCTCTGCAGTATTACCTTGCATGGGAAAAAGACGAGGTGGAAAAGATACAGGCAATGACAAAATGGGCACGAAATCTTCCTGAACTCAAACTGCCGCACGACGGTATGTGCCCGACCGGTTTTATCGTGATCTGCCAGAATACGGATGTGTGCGAGTCACTGGCGCGTTTTCAGAAAGATGTCGGGATCGCGGCTCAGACAATTCTGCTGGCGGCTGTGGAAATGGGACTCGGCGGCTGTATGATAGGAAACTTTCATGCACAGGAGGTCAAAGAGAAGCTCGGACTGGCAGAGCATCTTGCGCCGCTTTTGATCGTGGCTGTCGGGAAACCGGCGGAAAAGATCGTGCTCACAGAAATCGGGCCGGACGAGCCGACAGCGTATTATCGGGATGAAAATGATGTGCATTACGTTCCAAAGCGCAGGCTGCGGGATATTCTGCTGAACTGAGAGCGTCTTCCGGACTGGGAGAATGGAAGATAGCCATGCCGGGATGGAACTTATCCGGGGTCAGGATAATATGATAAAATAGCGTATCAATGAGAAAGGGAGTTTTGGAATGAAGGAGATTATAGCGGGAATACTGCTGCCGTTTATCGGAACCTCCGCCGGAGCAGCCTGTGTCTTTTTTCTGAAAGGAGAATTAAATCAGAGAGTACAAAAGACGCTTCTCGGGTTTGCTTCGGGTGTCATGGTGGCCGCGTCTGTCTGGTCGCTTCTGATTCCTGCGATGGATATGTCGTCGGTGATGGGGCGTCTGGCTTTCGTTCCGGCAGTGATCGGATTGGGAGTCGGCTTCGTTTTTTTACTGGCGATGGATAAACTCGTTCCCCACCTGCATCTGGGTGAGACCGAGGCAGAAGGACTTCCGGTGAAACTGAAAAAGACGACCATGCTGTTATTGGCAGTGACACTGCATAACATACCGGAAGGAATGGCGGTCGGCGTTATCTTTGCGGGAATGATTGCAGAGCAGACCGAGATTACGATGGCAGGGGCGTTTGCGCTTTCGATCGGAATTGCTATCCAGAATTTTCCGGAGGGAGCGGTCATCAGCCTTCCGCTGCGAAGCGAAGAGGGGATGAAACGCAGCACGGCTTTTTATAAAGGGGTGCTCTCCGGTATCGTAGAACCGGCGGCAGCAGTCCTGACGATACTGATGTCGCGCTATATTATGCCGCTTCTGCCGTATCTGCTTGCTTTTGCGGCCGGAGCGATGCTGTACGTCGTGGTGGAAGAACTGATCCCGGAGACTGCTTCAGGGGAGCACAGCAATCTCGGAACGATCGGTTTTGCCGCGGGGTTTGCACTGATGATGGTGCTAGATGTGGCGCTTGGCTGAAAAGGCCGGAAGACAGAGAGAAAGATAAAACGACAGGGAAATAAAGGGATAAAGGAGAAACACGCCATGAATTACCAGGAAGTGCTGGAACAGGCCAGAGGCTGTATAGGAGAATACTGTAAGGCATGCAATATCTGCAATGGAAAGGTATGCCGGAATCAGATACCGGGACCGGGAGCAAAGGGGATCGGGGATACTGCGGTCAGGAATTTTGAGAAATGGCAGGAGGTCCGGGTCGTGATGGACAGTATCTGTGAAAACGGTACGCCCGACACTTCGCTGGAATTGTTCGGACATACGTTCCGTTACCCGTTTTTTGCAGGCCCGGTCGGGGCGGTAAATCTGCACTACGGGAATAAATACGATGATATGTCGTATAATAATATTCTTGTAAAGAGCTGCTGTGAAAATGGGATCGCAGCGTTTACCGGGGACGGTGTGGACCCGGCTGTCATGCAGGGAGCTTCACAGGCCATCAAAAAAGCGGCGGGGATCGGAGTGCCGACCGTCAAGCCGTGGAACCTTGATGTGATCAGGGAAAAGCTCGCACTCTGCAAAGCATCCGGATGTTTTGCCGTGGCGATGGATGTCGATGCGGCGGGGCTTCCGTTTCTGAAAAATATGACGCCTCCGGCGGGCAGTAAAACAGTAGAAGAGCTGGCTGAGATAGCGAAGCTGGCGGAGGTGCCGTTCATTGTCAAGGGAATTATGAGCGTGAAAGGCGCGCTGAAAGCAAAAGAAGCAGGTGCAGCCGCTATCGTAGTCAGCAATCATGGCGGCCGCGTGCTCGACCAGTGCCCGGCCACGGCGGAAGTCCTGGAAGAGATTGCCGATGCGCTGAAAGGCAGCGGAATGAAAATACTGGTCGACGGCGGCATCAGGAGCGGGATCGACGTATTTAAGGCGCTTGCGCTCGGCGCGGACGCAGCCCTGATCTGCCGCCCGTTCGTTCCTGCTGTTTACGGAGGCGCGGAAGAGGGCGTAAGGCTTTACATTGAAAAAACCGCAGCAGAGCTTGCGGATACGATGGCGATGTGCGGCGCGAAAGATCTGGCGTCGATCACACGCGATATGGTATACAGCAGATAGGAAATCTGCAGGGTAAGAGGAGGACGGATATGCAGTATCGGAAAGACCGCGAAGGAAACGAAATATCGATTCTTGGATATGGCTGTATGCGTTTTACGAAAAACGGATCGGAGATCATTCTGGATAAGGCAGAAAAAGAATTGATGTATGCGATACGGCACGGCGTCAACTATCTCGATACTGCCTACGTCTATCCCGGAAACGAGACAGCAGTAGGAAAGATCCTTGCCCGGAACCACTGCCGTGAGGATGTGTACCTTGCGACAAAGCTGCCGCATTATCTGATCCGTTCGGCGGCGGGAGCACAGAAAAAATTTCAGGAAGAACTGAACCGCCTGCAGACAGATTATATCGACTATTATCTGATGCATATGCTCAATGATGTCAGAACGTGGGAAAAGTTAAAAGAAATGGGAATTGATGCGTGGATTCGGGAAAAGAAGGCGCTCGGACAGATCCGCTGCATCGGTTTTTCCTATCACGGGAATACGCAGAATTTTAAGGAACTGCTCGACGCATATGACTGGGATTTCTGCCAGATCCAGTACAACTATCTTGACGAACATACACAGGCCGGACGGGAAGGGCTGGTCTACGCAGGCGAAAAAGGGATTCCTGTTATCATTATGGAGCCGCTTCGGGGCGGCCGCCTCGTAAATGATCTGCCGAAAGAAGCAAAGAGGCGGATCGCAGCCGCAGGCTATACGCCGGCGGAACTGGCGCTGCGATGGCTGTGGGCGCAGCCGCAGGTGACATGTGTACTTTCCGGGATGAATTCGATGGAAATGGTACGGGAAAATCTGGAGATTGCAGATTCTGCCTTTGCGGATGGAAAAACAGATTTTGCGCCGCTTGTGGAGACTGTAAAAGAAGAAATCCGCAGATTTATGAAAGTGGGATGTACCGGATGCGGATATTGTATGCCCTGTCCGAACAATGTGGATATTCCGATGGCTTTTCACTGCTATAATGCAAAGTATACGGAAGGGCGCAGATCAGGCATGTGGGAGTATCTCCAGTCGACTGCCATGCGGCGCGAGACGACGAGCGCTTCTCAATGCATTCGGTGCGGAAGATGTGAAAAGCACTGTCCGCAGCAGATACCGATTCGAGAAAAACTGCAGGAGGCAGTGAAGGAACTGGAAACGCCGAAATATAAGGCAATCAAATGGGCAGTAAAGAAGTTCCGAATTTATTGAAAAAGTTGTTGACTTTTGCCATGGGCTATATTATAATACAACATGCGTCAAGCGAAGGACGCCGGAAATACCTGATACGGGGTGTGGCTCAGCTTGGCTAGAGCGCCTGGTTTGGGACCAGGAGGTCGCAGGTTCGAATCCTGTCACCCCGACTTCCGACAGGTACAATTGAGTATGCGGGTGTAGTTCAATGGTAGAACACCAGCCTTCCAAGCTGGATACGTGGGTTCGATTCCCATCACCCGCTTTGTGAGTCTGTAGCTCAGCTGGATAGAGCAACGGCCTTCTAAGCCGTGGGTCGGGGGTTCGAATCCCTTCAGGCTCGTTTAAAAATATATGGTGGGTATAGCGCAGCTGGTTAGCGCGCCAGATTGTGGCTCTGGAGGCCAAGGGTTCGAATCCCTTTATCCACCCTGTTTGTTAGTAAATACCCCGTAGACATCTGCGGGGTATTTGATTAATGGGTCATCGCCAAGCGGTAAGGCACAGGACTTTGACTCCTGCATTCGCTGGTTCGAATCCAGCTGGCCCAGTCTGCTGCAGAGCATGAGGAACAGAAGGTGTGCGCGGCGCCATTCCTTTTGTATTCGGCTGTATGCGGAAATGACGGAATTGGCAGACGTGCAGGATTTAGGTTCCTGTGCCGTAAGGCGTGAGGGTTCAAGTCCCTTTTTCCGCATTGATTGGATGAGCGAGACTTTTTCGAAAGTCTCGTTTTTTTGTGCGATAATCCCGGAAAGGTTATATAATAGAGAAAAAGGAGAAAAAGACGGAGACGAAAATGATGGAACTGTACTATGTGGAAGATGATCCGAATATCGCGGATTCGGTAAAAGAATACTTAAGCCGGAAGGGCTTTCAGGTGACAGTATATCATACGCTTTCGAAGGCCAGACAGGCTTTATCGCATCATGTGCCGACGCTTGTCCTGCTGGACTGGAATATGCCGGACGGGCAGGGAGAGAGCCTGTGCCAGTGGATCCGTGCCAACTGGAAAGAACTGCCGGTTATTTTTCTGACCGTGCGCGGGGATTCCCGCGATATCGTTTCCGGTTTTCAGAACGGCGCCGACGATTACGTGGTAAAGCCGTTTGAACTGGAAGTGCTGTATTCCAGAATCCTGGCACTGCTGCGCAGGAGCGGAGACGCGGCGAAACAGTATCTGTCCTGCGGCGGGATTGTGATCGATACGAACCGCAGGACTGTTACCCTCCATTCCGAAGAGATCAGCGTAAGTGCGGCTGAGTATCAGCTTTTACTGTATCTGATGCAGAACAGGGGCAGGACGGTGACGAGAGAAAAAATCCTGGAGCAGGTGTGGGATGTAAATGGCAGTTATGTAAATAATAATACACTGACCGTCACGATGAAACGCCTTCGGGACAAGCTGCACCAGCCGGCCTGTCTGAAAACGGTCAGGAGCGTGGGATACCGTATGGAGGATGCCGTATGAACGGAAGAAAAAATGTTTGGATCATGTTCGGATTTGTCTTATCAGTCAGCCTGATGGTTTCTGCTTTGTCTGTTCTGGCTGTATCCGGCTGTTACAGCCGTCTTCAATTTAATCTGTTAAATTCTGTGTGCTCGGAAATACTGGAACAGGAACCGGGAACGGAGCAGGTTCTTTCCGCCGCTTTGAAAGCTTCCGCTGCAGGAATCTCTGATCACGCAGCTAAGGGAGATATCCTGACCGGATTGGGATACCGCATTTCTGATTTCGCCTCTCTGTCATACAGGCAGAGTCTGCTGTGCGCAGCAGCCGGATTTCTTGCAGGCACGCTGCTTTTCATCCTCACTTTTTTTGTCAGGAACAAAAAAGAAAACAGGCGCATCCGGGCTGTGACAGAGTATCTGGAGCAGGTCAATACAGGAAAAGCCGCCATTCTCTCACCATCCGGAGAGGATGAATTTTCCAAGCTGGAGGATGAGATCTACAAGACCGTCACGTTTCTCTATCAGACGAAAGATACGGCAGTACAGGCAAAAAACCGTTTTGCAGATAATTTATGGAATATTGCGCACCAGATCAAGACGCCGATCACTGCCATTTCCCTTTCGGTGCAGATGATGAGAGAGGATGGGCGCCACTGGGAGCAGATCCGGAAGCAGCTTGAGCGGCTTGCGCATCTGGAGGAAGCGCTGCTCGTACTGTCACGGCTGGACGCAGGCACATTGCTTCTACAGAAAAGTGAGACGGATGTTTTTACCCTGCTTATGCTTGCTGCCGACAACCTGCAGGAGCTCTTTGCGCAGGCCGGCGTTTCTGCTGATATCCCGGAGCTGGGAGAGATGCAGGTTTTTGTCGATCCGGACTGGACGATGGAGGCGGTGATGAATCTCATGAAAAACTGCATGGAACACGGAGAAGCGCACGGAACGATCCATTGTTCTTACGAACAGAATCCGCTTTATACGCAGATCCAGATCTGGGATGAGGGAAAAGGATTTTCCGGGGAAGATATCCCGCATCTGTTTGAGCGGTTTTACCGCGGACAGAATGCAGGAGAAGGGGGCATAGGAATCGGGCTTGCGCTGTCAAAAGAGATTATTGAGCGCCAGAATGGAACGATACGGGCCGGAAATCGGCAGGAGGGCGGCGCCTGCTTTGAAATCCGTTTTTACAGTCACTGAGTTGTAACTTTCGTCTGCTACAATGGAGTCAGGAAAGAAAATCCACAGCAGGAAAGGAGACACGGGAATGGATCTTGTAAAATGTGAAGGAGTCAGGAAGGTATACGGGTCCGGCAATTCAGAGGTCGTGGCGCTGGATGGGATCGACCTGACTGTCAGGAAAGGTGAATTTGTGGCTGTTACGGGGG
>DVHT01000058.1 GCA_018711885.1 Candidatus Choladousia intestinipullorum
CGCGGACGAGTTCCGCAAGATTGCCGAGTACATTGAAATCAACACCACCGATACCGCCGAGGCGGGCTGACCCCCGCCAAAGCAAAAACCCTTTTGACAGTGTGTTTTCCTAATAGGAGTTAATCATATGCGGTGTATTCGGCGGTATTGTGGGCGCCGGATATGCAGCGTCAGACGGGGAGCTGTTTGCGGGTATGCAGAAAATAATGCTGGAAGACCTGGCAGGAAACAATTTCTGGCCGCTGACGGCGGTGAGTGTGATCGTATTTGCCGCAGTAGCTGTCTTTGCCCTGATTGCGGCGAGAAAAGTGGAAGTAAGAGTGTAGGAAGGAGGAAGTGTGTATGATTCAGACATTGAAAAGACAGTTCTGCGTATTGAGATATGACGGGCGCTGGCTGTTCGGCCTGACCGCAGGAATCGGGATCATCGGAGTCATCATCTATCAGATCATTCTTGGCGTAGAGCAGGAAGACGGGGCTTATGTGCCGCTCGGCACGATTTTAGCAGCAGGAACGCTGCTGATCATGATTCTGGCCCTGATCATGTCAGAGTTTGCCATGTATTTTAATATAGAAGTCTCGATGGGATGTACCAGAGGGCAGTTCTTCCTTTCCTTTTTCCTTACTTCTCTCGTCATGTCGCTGTTCGGGTATGGACTGGTGCTTCTCGTAAGCCTTGGAGAAGACGCTCTGAATGCCGCCGTGCATCCGGAACTCACAATAGAGGTGGCGGTGATGCCTTACCTCCTGCGCTGGGGATTTCCGGTTGTGCTGCTGGCGGTCATCTGCTCGATGTTTTTTGCCACGCTGGTGCTCCGCTATGGAAAAAGGGCCTACTGGATTTTATGGGCGGTATGGATGATCCTCTGTCTTGGCTTTCCGAGAGTGGTCGAAGCAATAGGCGAAGCACCGGATTCCCTTTTTGGAAAAATCGGAAGCGCAGCAATACGGCTGTTTTCCGGTGTTTCGTCTGAGATGTGGATACTGGTTTCCGTACTGGCCGGAGTGATCGGGCTTACCGGGACGTATCTGTTCCTTCGCAGGCAGCAGGTGACGAGCTGACGGCTCATTCGTATTTTTTCCCTGCGAAATATACCGGAAAGAACAAAGCGGCGAGATACAGGAACAACAGGATCGTCTGGATCCTCCGGGACAGACAGGCAGCGGGGAACAGGATCCCCAAAAGCAGATAAACGGCCGGAACTGTCACCAGGGAAATGGCGGACCACAGACGAAGCACTTTTACAATATGAGGCCAGTTGCCGTTGTGAAAGCGGATTCCGGGAAGATTCATGTGGAGCATGCGGTCGCTGTAAAAGTTGATCTTGTGTTCATCATAATAAACCGGCAGCCGTTCCTTCATAAAAAACCAGATGTAAACGCCGAACAGAAAGCTGATTCCTTCCAACGCCGGAAGGCTGGTGGAGGACAGACGGATGAGGGTTTCATCTGAATACAGGAACAGGATGAACAGTTCCAATGCGGCAAAAAGAGTGCAGCCAAGAAAAACGGCTGCATTTCTTTTTTGCCGTTCTTTTTTCTTTTCCGGCGTCTCGTCTGAAAATGACACAGCCTTTTTTACGATTGCCTCCACCTGTGCAGAATCCATTTGGGGGGCGGGCGGAAGCAGCCGGCCTTCCAGCAGTTCTGTGACGGATACGTTCAGAATATCTGCCAGCGGGATCAGAAGGGATACATCGGGCAGACTTAACGCCCGCTCCCATTTGCTGACTGCTTTGTCTGAGACGAACAGTTTTTCGGCAAGTTCTTTTTGTGTATATCCTTTTGCTTTTCTCTGCGCGGCAAGAAATTCTCCGAACGCTTTTTTGTCGATTTCAAACATAGTTTGTACCTGCTTTCCTCATTTTATGATATCGGAATCATACTTCAGATACAGAAAAATGGCAACCGACCAGCGGTAGAATCTTAGTTTGCGGCTTCTCTGAGCAGCTTTCCGTACATAAATATCATAAGAATCAGGATCATTGCCAGATAGACCGGAAACAGCGCGATGCTGATATGGTTTGCGATCAGACCGAATATCGGAGGCATGATACAGCTGCCTACGTATGCACTTGCCATCTGTACTCCGATGACTGCCTGGGATTTTTCAGGGCCGAACAGAGACGGAGTCGAATGGATGATGCAGGGGTAGATCGGAGCACAGCCCAGTCCGATCAGGATCAGGCCTGCCAAGCATACCTCTTTTCCAAACGGAAGAAACAAAAGCAGGATTCCAAGGGCAATGATGGACTGGCCCAGACGGATCATCTGCCGGTCATTTAATTTGAGTGTAAGAAAACCGCTGACGGCCCGGCCGCCGGTGATCCCTATGTAGAATAAGGCCGCATAGCCTGCCGCAGTCTCTGCATCGAGTCCGCGGTGCAGGGTGAGATAGCTGCTGGCCCACAGGCCGGTCGTAGACTCGACTGCACAGTAGCAGAAAAACGCTGCCATGACGGATTTGGCGCCGGGGATGGACAGGATCTCTTTTAGGGACAGCGATTTTCCACGCGACGGCTGCGTCTCCTCGGCGGCGCCGGGAACGGTGCTGCTTTTCCAGAGCGGAAGGCTGAGGAAAAGGATGGCGGTCAGGGCAGCCTGCAGCAGAGCGATACAGCGGTATCCCATGTTCCAGCTTCCGTCTCCGGACAGAGCGTAACCCATGATATAAGGCCCTGCCGAAGCGCCGACGCCCCACATGCAATGCAGCCAGCTCATATGGCGGCTTGCGTAATGCAGCGCTACATAGTTGTTGAGTGCGGCATCTACGCTTCCCGCTCCCAGTCCGTAGGGAACGGCCCACAGACAGAGCATCCAGAAGGAACTGCTGATGGAAAAACCGAATAAAGAAACGGCAGTCATAGCGACGCTGAGCGCCGTAACCTTTCCTGCTCCGAGTTTTTTCGTGAGACGGTCGCTCTGGAGACTGGAAACGACAGTACCTGCTGCAATAATCATGGAAATAATGCCGGCATAGGAGACCGGAACCTGAAGCGAGGGATACATGCTGGGCCATGCTGAGCCAAGCAGGGAATCCGGAAGCCCCAGACTGATAAAAGAAAGATAAATGACAGCTAATAAAAGATGCACCATATTGTATTCCTCCTGAAAATCTGATAGGATTAGTTCAATTATAAACTGATGGGATTATATCATCAGAAATCAGGATATGATAGGATGATATTCGCAAAATCATAGGACAAAATTATCAGAAGGAGTGGAGAGATATGGCGCTGTCACTATGCGGGGCAAAAATCGACGACTCAGGAAAAGAGATCATGGAACGCGGAAATATCCAGTTCCCGATCGGATGTTACCATGATGATCTGACGTCCGATCCGGTGCCGTGGCACTGGCACGAGGAGCTTGAGGCGGCAGTGGTGACGGAAGGAGAGGCCGTCATTGCAGTCGGTTCCAGGCGGTATCTCGCCAGAACGGGCGACGGTTTTTTTATCAATACAGGGATTCTTCATGCATGCTGGAGCGCGGGTCCTTCTTTGTGCAGACTGCATTCTATGGTTTTTCATCCGCGCGTGGTGGGCGGAAGCTTTGACAGTGTATATTGGCAGAAGTATCTGCAGCCGCTCATGGAGAACGTTTCACTGGAAAGTTTCCTGCTTCGGCAGACCGATGCAGAGCTGTGGCAGAAGAAGGCTGTTTCGTTCATCGAGACGGCGTGGGAAAGCTGTGCCGGCGAGAAGCCGGGATATGAGTTCGCGGTACGCGCTGCGCTGTCGAATTTTATATTTGCGCTCTGCTTACATACAGGGACGGGGCCGGAGCGCCCGTCTGCACGGCTGGAGCGCGAGGCAGAGCGCATGAAGCAGATGCTGCAGTTTATCCATACGCACTGCGCAGAGGCGGTATCTCTGGAGCAGATTGCAGCGGCCGCGTCCGTCAGCGAAAGTGAAGGCATCCGGTGTTTCCGCAATACGATCGGCAAGACGCCTATCCAGTATCTGAAATCTTACCGGCTCCAGAAAGCTGCAGGCCTGCTAAAGATGACAGATGAGAAGATCATCGATATTGGAGTACAGTGCGGTTTTCAGGATATGAGCTATTTTGCCCGGTCATTCCGGGAAGTATACGGGTGTACTCCATCCGAATACAGAGCATGTATTGACAGTCTGTGATATAGTAGAACGTAGAGGATTTGCAGCGGACCGGAAGGGGAACGGAGTCTGGGCTGCTGCGGGATAGCAGTAAGAGAAACAAAGAAAGAACGGGAGTTGACAAAAAATGGGAGACAACAAAGATTTTCTTGGAAAAGAGCCGGTCGGTAAGCTGCTTTTCAAACTGGCGATCCCGACGGTGACGGCACAGCTCATCAATATGCTGTACAATATTGTAGACCGCATCTATATCGGCCATATTCCGGAAGTGGGCGCGCTTGCGCTTACCGGCGTGGGCGTCTGTATGCCGCTGATTATGATCGTATCCGCGTTTGCAGCACTGGTAGGATTCGGCGGAGCGCCGAGGGCATCTATCTATATGGGAAGAGGGGATCATGATGCGGCAGAAAAAACGCTGGGCAACTGTTTTACGGTACAGGTGATCATATCGATCGCACTGACAGCGGCACTGCTGCTGTGGAACAGAGATTTCCTGCTCGCGTTCGGAGCCAGTGAGAACACAATCGAGTATGGCGTACAGTATATGAACATCTACGCCATCGGAACGATCTTTGTCCAGATGACACTTGGAATGAATTCGTTTATCACGGCACAGGGATTTGCCAAGACGGGAATGCTGTCGGTTCTGATCGGTGCTGTGTCAAATATTATTCTTGATCCGGTTTTGATGTTCGGGTTTGACATGGGTGTCCGGGGAGCCGCGCTGGCTACAATTATTTCACAGGCCATGTCCTGTACCTGGGTGCTGGCATTTTTGTTCGGCAAAAAAACGCAGCTTAAGATCCGCGCAAAATATATGGTTCTGGACAAGAAGATTATTCTTCCGAGCATGGCGCTCGGCGTATCCAGCTTTGTCATGCAGTCGAGTGAAAGTATTATTTCTGTCTGCTTTAATTCTTCCTTATTAAAATACGGAGGAGACGTTGCGGTGGGGGCCATGACAATCCTGACGAGTGTCATGCAGTTTGCGATGCTTCCTCTGCAGGGACTCGGGCAGGGCGCGCAGCCGATCATCAGCTATAATTACGGAGCAAGGAATCCGGAGCGTGTAAAAGGGGCATATAAGCTGCTGCTGAAAGCCAGTCTGTGCTATGCGGCAATTTTGTGGGCGGCGATCATGATTTTCCCGCAGGGCTTCGCCGCACTGTTTACGACAGATCCGGAGCTGCTTTCCTATACTCAGACAGCGCTCCGTATTTATATGGCCTGCATGGTCCTGTTCGGAATTCAGATTTCGTGTCAGATGACGTTTACTTCACTGGGAAATGCAAAAGCATCGATTATCGTTGCGGTAATGCGTAAGTTCATTTTGCTGCTTCCGCTTATTTACATTATGCCAAGGATCTTTACAGAGAATCAGACAATGGCGGTCTATATGGCAGAGCCGGTGGCTGATTTCTTTGCGGTGACATTTACGGCGATCCTTTTCAGCTTCCAGTTCCGGAAAGCGCTGCGGCAGATAAGCTGAGAAAACTACACAGAATATGATCCGGCAGAAGGGATGCCGCACAATTTTTTTCAGGCAATCTTAGGATCGCCCCAATGGTGCGGCGTCCCTTTTTAGCTGTATCGTCACCGTGTCCGGCCGGTCTCCAGGATCCGTATATAATGGTTTGCTTCGCGAAGCACATGGTCCGCCAGAAGCGGAAGAATAATGGAAGAAATCTGACAGTCAAGGATGCCTTTTGCGCCGGCTGCTTTAAAGCCGCGGTATTTGACCGTCTCCTTCAGGGCGGCTTGTGTCATATTGTCTGCTCGGCATTCCTGCCGGCAGGCCATATCAAGGAGGCGTGCGTAATCTTTGGAAAATCCGTCGGCCGTCTCGATCAGCTGTCCCTCAGAAGGATCCAGAAGACCGCGGATGAACCAGGCATGTTCCATCATGATCCTGTTCCAGAATTCCTCCGTTTCATAGAAATTCTGATAGGAGACGGTTCTGTTTGCTAAAAGCTGTTCCACGATATCCCGGTACAGTTTGGCCTCCCGGATAATATGCTCGATCAGGAGCGGGTAATTGGCGGTAAAAAGTTCCGCTCTGTTTACCCTGCACAAAATACGTTCTTTGAATCGGATAAAATCGTGGAGCAGCCGCAGCGCCCGTTCGTTTAGCTGGAATACCGGCTGATACAGGGGACAGTTCGGCCCCTGCGCACAGTCGCAGCGCAGTTTCAGAGCCGTTTCAGCAAGGCAGCTGTCGATCGGGACGCCGGTCAGCGCCATCGTCCGTTTCTCAGCGGGCACTGTAAATTCCGTAGCCAGTTCACCGGAATTTAATATGGCCGGATGGACGCCCGATTCTGCAAAGCGAAGAGCGCTGCGAAGCAGTTCTTCAAACTTCCGGCGGAAGCAGTCAGCTTCCTCGGTCAGTTCTTTTTCGCAGCAGGGAAATCCGGCTTCCAGAAAAAGAGCGTGTTCTTTCATGATCCTTGCAAAAAACAGATGAGTTTCTATAGAAAGAATAACGTAATCTCGCATAAAAAATGATACCTCTGTCAATTGGTTTTTTATTAATATATGTAGTAAGGATAAAAAGGAGTTACATCATGGAAATAAGGAAGTATAAAAGTGAAGACTGCAGGGAGATGGCAGTCCTTTTTTATGATACGGTACATTCTGTAAATGCAAAAGATTATACAGAAGAACAGCTGAATGCATGGGCAACGGGAACGGTCGATCTGGCTGCCTGGGACCGCTCTTTTCTGGAGCATACGTCCCTCGTGGCCGTCGCAGACGGCAGGATCGTGGGATTCGGAGATATCGATAAAACGGGATATCTCGACCGGCTTTACGTCCATAAAGACTATCAGGGAAGAGGGATTGCCACGGCCCTGTGCAATGAGCTGGAACAGGCGTTTCCGGTCGAAACGGTCACTACGCATGCATCGGTCACGGCACGGCCGTTCTTTGAACAGAGGGGATACCGTGTCCTGCGCAGGCAGCAGGTAGAGAGACGGGGCGTCTTTCTTACGAATTACGTGATGGAAAAAGGTATCCGCTGAAGGACCTTGACGAAGCAGAGCGCTTTTGGCAAGAGCGCTATCTGGATTATTACGGACAGCTGAGGGGATACCGGTATGCAGTCTGCCAGAAAAGCGACAATATTCCCATCGGCTATGTCCATGTAAGCATGGAAGAACATCATGATCTGGGATATGGGCTGCGCAGGGAATTCTGGCACAGAGGGATTATGACGGAAGCCGGAAAAGCAGTCATACAGCAGGTGAAGGCAGACGGGATCCCATTCCTGACCGCCACGCATGATAAAGAGAATCCCCGCAGCGGCGCGGTCATGGTGCGCCTCGGGATGAAGTACCAATATTCTTATGAAGAGCAGTGGCAGCCGAAAGACAGGCTTGTTACGTTTCGTATGTATCAGCTGAATCTGGATGGAAACAAAGACCGGATTTATGAAAAGTACCGGGAGAATTCTCCGCTGGCTTTTATAGAAGAAGGGCTGTGAAAACCGCTGCTGTTACCGGGCTAAGAAGCTGCCTGCGGCTGCTTCAAAATAGAACCTGTGATGAAAGATGGTGGAATATGAAAAGAAAGCAGGAGATTTCAAACTACGAAAAAATGAAAAACAGCATGGCGGAGGTATTTTTGAGATATGATCAGAAAACTATGATCAGAAAATTTAATCTGGCTCACGATGAAGACTGCCTGTATATCCGCTTTTTAGACCGGAATTATCGAATCAGCCGTCTGAATGGGAAGGTAAGCTGGTCCAAAGATTTTTTTAGCACAGAAGAGGATGCGGACTATAATGAAGCGATGACAATTTATGATGTGCTTTGCTGTTCAAAAGAGAATTGCCATCTGGCACATGAATGGGTGAATGTGGGAAGTCTTTCTGCGATTCAGGGCGGTACGCTGGCAAAAGGAAGCAATTTTTTCCAGAGTGCAGAGAAATATTTTTCCGGGAAGGTAAACGCACTGGCGCAGGCCTGCGAGATACTCAAAGGAAGAAAAATCGAAAAAGGAGATGCCGCCTATGAATTGGATATCTTCTCTTTTCTCCCAATATGCGTGCGCTTTTGGGATGCTGACGAAGAATTTCCAGCGAGTCTGCAGATTCTGGTGGACAAGAATATCCTTGACTATATGCATTATGAAACACTGATGTTTGCTTTGACACATACATTGAGCCGGATAAGAGAGGAAATGGCAAATATCCGGAACGAGAAAAAATAATAAGTAATAGATCTGCCGCAGGACTTTATCATGTTCCTGCGGCATTATTTTTGTAAAAAACAGACGGCAATTAAAGGTAAATCTGGAATAAAATAAAAATTATTTCATTAAAATTTAAAAATAAT
>DVHT01000059.1 GCA_018711885.1 Candidatus Choladousia intestinipullorum
GTGAGAATGGTGGAGTTGCTTGACCGCATTGTGAGCAGTGACAAAGAGTTGGAAGTTGTGGGAAAAGCAGGCAATGGGGAGGAACTGATCGAGATTATACGGGAAAAGCAGCCGGACGTCGTGCTGCTTGATATAATTATGCCAAAACTTGACGGGCTGACAGTGATGGATCGTGTAAATCATGAGCCGGATCTGAAAAAGCCGGCATTCATTGTGATATCGGCCGTAAGCCAGGAGAAAATGACAGAAGACGCCTTTGAGCTGGGCGCGGATTACTATATTTTGAAACCGTTTGACAATGAGACGGTAGTCAACCGGATCAAACGGGTTCGCGCAAGAAACCAGCGCAGTTTTGCAAAAGCGAAGAAGCTGACTGCGTTTGAGAGCAAGAAAGAGTACATGGAACATAATCTGGAAACGGATGTCACAAACATCATTCACGAGGTAGGTGTGCCGGCACATATCAAAGGCTATCAGTATTTAAGAGACGCGATCATCATGTCGGTAGGCGATATGGAGATGCTGAATTCCATTACGAAAATTCTGTACCCGACGATCGCAAAGCGCCATCAGACGACGCCGAGCCGTGTGGAGCGTGCGATCCGCCATGCGATAGAGGTGGCATGGAGCAGAGGAAAGATGGATACAATAGATGAATTATTCGGATATACCGTGAGCAACGGAAAAGGAAAGCCGACAAATTCAGAATTTATTGCTCTGATCGCCGATAAGATCCGTCTGGAATATAAAAATCGCTGATCATAAAAAACAGTTTGAAGAAACACTTTTCATTACGGGAAAAATGCGGTATAATTTTATAAATTGTATTGAGCGGAGGTTCGTATATGAAAAGAATATTATATGTTGCATCCGAGTCTGTCCCCTTTATCAAAACGGGAGGACTTGCAGATGTTGTCGGTTCTCTTCCGAAATGCTTCAATAAAGAAGAGTATGATGTACGGGTGATCATACCAAAATATATGTGTATGAGCGAAGAATGGAAAAATAAGATGAACTATGTGACGCATTTCTACATGGATCTCGCGTGGCGTTCACAGTATGTAGGCGTGCTGGAAATGCAGTACGACGGCATCCAGTTTTACTTCATCGATAATGAGTACTATTTTTCGGGAAACAAGCCGTACGGGAATATCTATCAGGACATTGAGAAATTTGCCTTTTTCTCAAAGGCTGCGCTCTCTGCGCTTCCTCTGATCGGTTTTAAGCCGGATATCGTACACTGCCACGACTGGCAGACCGGACTGATCCCGGTGCTTCTGAAGGATAAGTTCCATGAGGGAGAGTTCTTCCGCGACATGAAATCCATCATCACGATCCACAACCTCAAATTCCAGGGCGTGTGGGATGTGAAGACGGTCCGCGATATCACGGGACTTCCTGCTTACTATTTTACTCCGGACAAACTGGAAGCATACGGAGATGCAAATTACTTAAAGGGTGGTATCGTATACGCAGATGCGATCACTACGGTCAGCGAGACGTATGCGGAAGAGATCAAGATGCCGTTCTACGGTGAAGGTCTGGACGGCCTGATGCGGGCGCGCAGTGGAAGTCTGCGCGGTATCGTAAACGGCATTGACTATGATGTGTTCAACCCGGAGACAGACCCGATGATCGAGCATCATTATAATATCCGCAATTTCCGCAAAGAAAAGATTAAGAATAAGCGGGCACTGCAGTGTGAACTCGGACTGAATCAGAACGATTCTACGTTTATGGTGGGAATCGTGTCACGTCTGACGGATCAGAAAGGGTTTGATCTCATCGCATGTATGATGGATGAGATGTGCCAGAATGATATCCAGTTCGTAGTGCTTGGCACAGGGGAAGAAAAGTACGAGAATATGTTCCGCCATTTTGCATGGAAGTATCAGGGAAAGGTATCGGCGAATATTTTCTACTCAGAGGCGCTTTCGCACAAGGTCTATGCGTCATGCGATGCGTTCCTGATGCCGTCTCTGTTTGAGCCGTGCGGGCTTTCACAGCTGATGAGCCTCCGGTACGGAACTGTTCCGATCGTCCGTGAGACGGGCGGGCTGAAGGATACCGTCATCCCGTACAATGAGTACGAAGGAACCGGTACGGGATTCAGCTTTGCAAATTATAACGCGCATGAGATGTACCATACGCTTCAGTATGCAATGCACATCTACTACGACAGAAAGCGGGAATGGAACAAGCTGATCGACCGCGGCATGGCGGCTGATTTCTCCTGGAACAACTCCGCAAATAAATATAAAGAGCTGTATGACTGGCTGTAAAACATTTGATTGAATGAATAACATCCCTCCTTTTCGGAGATACTGGAAACGTAACCCAGTATCCAGAAGGAGGGATTTTTTATGAATGAAATTTCAGAACTTGATCTTCAGAATCTTCGCCACCTGATCGGCGGATTCACAACGACACACTGTAAGATGCAGGCTTACGCACAGCAGGCGACAGACCCCGGCGTAAAGCAGTTTTTCCAGAAATCAGCACAGTCTGCAATGGAAAGCAAACAGCAGCTTATGAAATTTCTGCAGTAGCACAGCGGTGTATGTGCGCAGGAAGACGCAGTCACAGTGAAGTTCAGAACAGGAGGGAACAAGATGGACGAGAAGACAATGGTATCTGATACCCTTGCAGGTATCAATGGTGAACTGGTACGGTACGGGGAAATGATCCCCCAGACAGAAAATATGCAGCTGAAACAGACACTGAAGCAGATCCGCAATCAGTGTGAACAGTCTCAGGAAGAAATTTATCAGATTGCAAGAACGAAACAGTATTATGTGCCGGCCGCAAAAGCGACAAGAGAAGAGATCGAACATGTAAAATCGATTCTGATGCAGGGCTGAGACGGCGAAATACGAAAAAGGGCTGTCAGTGACGGCCCTTTTCTTTGAATGCGGTCCTGGTTTCTTTCGAAACCAGGAGAAACAGGATATCCGGGATGCTGGCAGTCAGGTAGTTGCCGCGGCGCAGCAGAAAGAGAGAACATGCGGAGATCAGGACCTGGCTCAGGATCATGCCGTACAGATATCCTTCAATTCCAAGACGGGGAACAAGTACGATCACAGAGGCAAGGCGCACTGCAAATCCGGCTGCGCTGTACAAAAAGACAGCCGTCGTTTTGCCAAGTCCGTGCAGGATACTGTTCAGCGTTGTGTTCAGATACAGAAAAGGACAGATAACAGCCAGCTTTTTCAGCAGGATTCCGGACAGTTCATTGTGGAACAGCCAGCTTCCGGCATTTTTTCCGAATAAAAGAAACGATATCATAAAGAAGGAGCCAAGGAGAACGCTTGCCAGAAATCCTGCGTTGACGGTATCTGTGATCTGTTTTTTCTGACGCAGCGCGCGGGCTTCTGATACGGCAGGGAGCAGGAGCGTGCTGACGGCGCCGGTGACTGCGGTCGGGAAGAAGATCAGGGGAAGCGTCATTCCTGTCAGTGTTCCGTAGACGGCAAGCGCATTGTGGCTGGTAAGGCCGGACTGTTCAAGCTGCTGCGGAAGAAGAGCTGCTTCCATCCCCTGCAGGATACATAAGAGCATGCGGTTCAGCGCAAGAGGGGTGCTGACAGAAAGAAGCTTTTTATACTGCGATTGCGTTGGAAACGGACGGATAGCAGCAGGAGCTTTCTTCTGGACACTGTTCCGGCCAGAAACCAGGATGCAGGTACAGTACAGGGCAGAGGAGATCTCGCCGGCGATCTGTCCGACTGCCATTGCAGAAGAGCTGATCGGACGGCCTTCTTTTTGCAGCAGAACAAAGATTAGAAGAACGGTACTGATGCGGACAAACTGTTCCAGCATTTGTGACAGCGCAGAAACAGAGACATTTTTGCAGCCGATAAAATAGCCGCTGATGCAGGCGTGTACGGCGCAGAACGGAAGTGAAAATGCAATGATCTTAAGCAATGGTGCGCAGGCAGGTTCAAGAAGAAATCTGGAAGCGATCCAGGGGGCAAAAGAAACAAGCGCCGCAGTACATAAAACGGCAAGAAAGACGGAGAGAACCAGACTGCAGAAAAGAGTCTGCCTCGCGGCAGAACGGTCGCCTTTTGCATAGGATTCGGCAGTAAAGCGGGAAACAGCAGTCTGGATACCGCCGATGCAGACTGCTATACAGAATGCGTACACAGGAGAGGTCAGCTGGAAGATACCGATCTCTTTTGCACCAATCGTACGTGAGAGGAATATTTTATAAAAGAAGCCTGCGATTCGTGTCAGAAATCCGGCTCCGGTCAGAAAAAAAGTTCCTTTTAGCAGATAATCCCGTTGACTCATATGAAATGCACCCGATCACGTATTTGTTCAGTATATGCAGAAAAAAGCAGGGATACTACTTGACAGAAGAGGTTAGTAATGGTATTCTTTTCTACGAAATCCGAGTAAAATACTCGGAAATAAAAAGGTCAGGCAAGAATGACATCAGCGGAGGTGCGGATGAAGTTATCTACGAAGGGAAAATACGGACTGCGTGCGTTGATCGATCTGGCTTCGTACAGTGAAGAAGAGGCGGTGCCGATCAGCAGCATTGCGCTCCGTCAGAACATTTCTGAGAGCTACCTGGAGCAGCTTTTTGCAAAACTGAAAAAAGCCGGTCTGGTGACAAGCATCAGAGGGGCGCAGGGAGGCTACCGTCTGGCAAAGCCGGCCGGGAGTGTGTCAGTCGGAGATGTTCTCCGCGCGCTGGAGGGAAATTTAAAGGCTGTGGAGTGCTCTGCGCATACAGAAGAAGGCTGCCAGGGAGCGGATTTATGCGTGACGAAGTATGTATGGCAGAAAATCAACGAGAGCATTGCAAAGACTGTGGATGAGATCATGCTTGACCAGTTGGTAAGGGAGAGCAGGGAGGCACTGCAAAAAAAGACAAATCAGTCGGTTGAATACAGCCGGAACAGCTGCATGGGTTAAAGCTGCTGTTCTGAGCCTTAAGGACTGTGAAGAGGAGAATGGATTATGGATCAGATCATTTATCTTGATAATGCGGCTACGACCAAGACTTCGCCGTCGGTACTGGAGGCAATGCTGCCGTATTTTTCCGAGAATTACGGAAATGCTTCGAGTATCTACAGCATAGGGGCGAAGAGCAAAGAAGCCATTACGAAGAGCAGGGAAACAATTGCTGCGACGATCGGGGCGCAGCCTAATGAGATTTATTTTACCGCAGGCGGTACGGAGTCGGACAACTGGGCGATCAAAGCGGCGGCTGAGGCATATGGCGCAAAAGGACGCCATATCATCACGTCGAAGATCGAGCACCACGCTGTTCTTCATACGTGCCAGTACCTGGAGAAACAGGGATTTGAGGTTTCTTATATTGATGTCGATGAAAACGGGATCCTAAAGCTGGATCAGCTTGAAAAGGCGATCCGTCCGGATACGATCCTGATTTCCGTAATGTTTGCGAACAATGAGATCGGAACGATCCAGCCTGTCCGGGAGATCGGGCAGCTTGCGAAAAAGCACGGCATTTTGTTCCACACCGATGCCGTACAGGCATACGGACAGCTTCCGATCAATGTGGATGAGCTGAATATTGATATGATGAGTTCAAGCGGACATAAGATCTGCGGACCGAAGGGGATCGGATTTTTGTACATTCGCAAAGGTGTTAAAATACGTTCCTTTATACACGGAGGAGCACAGGAGCGGAAGCGCCGTGCGGGAACGGAGAACGTACCGGGGATTGTCGGCTACGCAAAGGCTGCCGAAGAGGCAGTGTCCACGATGGCGGAAAGAACCGCCGGAGAGATACGGCTGCGTGATTATCTGATCGAGAGGATCTTAAAGGAAATCCCTTATACAAGGCTGAACGGGGACCGGACCAACCGTCTTCCGAACAATACAAACTTCAGCTTCCAGTTTATAGAGGGAGAATCCCTCCTGATCATGCTCGACATGGAAGGAATCTGCGCATCCAGCGGTTCCGCGTGCACGTCCGGCTCCCTTGATCCGTCGCATGTACTGCTGGCGATCGGGCTGCCGCATGAGATTGCGCACGGTTCGCTCCGTCTTACGCTCAGCGCTGAGACGACGAAGGAGGAGATCGACTACGTAGTCGAGAAAACAAAAGCAATTGTGGAACGGCTGCGCAGTATGTCGCCGCTGTATGAGGATTTTGTAAAGAAATACGTTTAGAAAATGAAATGGAGGAACGACAGTATGTATTCAGAAAAAGTGATGGATCATTTCCAGAACCCGAGAAATGTAGGAGAGATTGAGAACGCCAGCGGAGTCGGCACCGTCGGCAACGCAAAGTGCGGCGATATTATGCGGATTTATCTTGATATTGACGACGCAGGAGTGATCCGCGATGTGAAATTCAAGACCTTCGGCTGCGGAGCTGCCGTAGCAACAAGCAGCATGGCGACAGAGCTTGTAAAAGGAAAGACGGTACAGGAAGCGCTTCAGGTGACGAATAAAGCAGTCATGGAGGCGCTGGACGGACTGCCTCCGGTAAAGGTTCACTGTTCCCTGCTTGCAGAAGAAGCGATCCATGCTGCGCTCTGGGATTACGCAGAGAAGAACGGGATCACGATTGAAGGACTGGAAAAGCCGAAGTCAGATATCCATGAAGGCGAGGAAGAAGAGGAAGAGGTTTACTGATTTTTATGGCGGGAGAAAAAGTAGTGATCGGAATGTCCGGAGGTGTGGATTCCTCTGTGGCGGCGTATCTTCTGAAAGAAGCCGGATACGAAGTCATCGGTGTGACGATGCAGATCTGGCAGCAGGAAGACGACGATACGGCGAGTGAAAATGGCGGATGCTGCGGGCTTGGCGCTGTGGAAGATGCAAAACGGGTCGCACAGGTGCTTGGCATTCCGCATTATGTGATGAATTTCCGGAAAGAATTTGAAGAAAATGTAATCCGGTATTTTATGCGCGAGTATCTGGCGGGACGGACGCCGAACCCGTGTATCGCATGCAACCGGTATGTAAAATGGGAATCCCTGCTCAGACGCAGTATGCAGATCGGAGCAGAGTATATTGCGACCGGGCATTATGCAAGGATCGGGAAGCTTGCGAACGGGAGATATGCGATCCGGCGCTCTGCGGCTGCCGGGAAAGACCAGACGTATGCGCTTTACAATCTGACGCAGGATCAGCTTGCGCATACGCTGATGCCGGCAGGGGACTATGAAAAAAGCCGCATCCGCGAGATTGCGGACAGCCTTGGGCTCTGTGTGGCGCATAAGCCGGACAGTATGGAGATCTGCTTTGTACCGGATCAGGATTATGCTTCCTTTATCCGCGAGAACAGCGGCGTCGAGATACCGGAAGGCAATTTTGTGACGACAGACGGGACGGTTGTCGGACGGCATAAAGGGATCACGCACTATACGGTGGGGCAGCGCAAAGGACTGAATCTGTCCATGGGAAAACCGGTATTCGTAGTGGAGATCAGACCGGAGACGAACGAAGTAGTGATCGGAGACAACAGCGAAGTTTTTACGGACAGGTTAGTCTGTTCGGGGCTTAATTTTATGAGTGTGCCGGATATCGACGGAGAACTTGCGGTGACAGCTAAAATCCGCTATAATCATCAGGGAGCCAAAGCAGTGGTAAAGAGGCTCGATAAAGATTTGGCAGAAGTGATTTTTGAAGAGCCGGTTCGTGCCGTGACGCCGGGACAGGCAGTTGTATTTTATGACGGAGACTATGTGGCGGGCGGAGGTACGATCATCGGAAGATCCTGATGGAGAGATAGTATGGAACGAACGACTAGAGACAGCAGACGCCGTTATCCCCAAAGAAGCGGCAGCCGCTATGCAGATAAACGAAGCAGCAGCCGGTATACGGGCGGGAGGACAGCGCAGACATCCAGGCATTCCGGAACATCCGGGCGCAGGTCCGGCACAAGGTGCAGGCGCGGCAGCAGGAACCGGCTGTACGCCTGTCTGATCGTCTTTCTTGTGCTGGTCATCATCTGCGGAGCGGGAACGCTCCTTCTGAACAGAGCCGGCAGGGATGAGGCGCCCGATGTCACGGTCAGTCTCGATTCGCTTGACAGTCCGTACGCAGTACTGCTGGATGCCGGAACGGGCACCGTACTGGGGAGCAAACGGTCGGAGGAAAAGATTTTTCCGGCATCTATGGTGAAGATCATGACCGTTCTTACTGCGGTCGAACATATCAAAAACCTCGATGAGACAGTCACGATGTCTTATGACTATTATGATGCACTGTATGAGCAGGATGCGTCAAGGGCGGGATTTGAGCCGGGCGAGGAAGTCGTGATACGGGATCTGCTGTACGGGGCGCTGCTCCCGTCAGGCGCAGAGTGCTGTATGGAGCTTGCGCTCCAGGCGGCCGGATCAGAGTCGGCGATGACAGAAATGATGAACGCGAAAGCAGCGGAACTCGGACTGACGCAGACGCAGTTTACGAACGTTACGGGACTGCACAATGAGGAACAGTTTTCCACCCCTCATGAGATCGCGCTGATTCTGCAGGAAGCGCTGAAAAATAAGACATTCCGGGAAGTGTTTACGACAAAGAGCTATACGGTAGGTGCAAGCAATGTGCACCCGGACGGATTTACCTTCCAGAGCAGCATGTTTAAGAATATGGAAACTGCGGCTGTGACGGGCGGGGAGATCATGGGCGGCAAGACAGGCTATACGGACGAGGCCGGACACTGCCTTGCAAGCATGGCAGAGATTGAAGGACGCGAATACATCCTCGTAACGGCCGGATGGGCAGAAAATCCGCAGACGGAACAGTATCATATCAGTGATGCGTTCCTCGCATACAATACACTGGGAAGCGCATTGCAGAGTTAAATTTAAGGGAATCTGTTTGAGTAAAAGCAGATTCCCTTCTGTTTTGTGCTGCTAATAGTTCAGTTTGGAATAGTATTTCTTTTCCTTTGCGGTTGCTTTTCTTTCATAGCGAAGCGTATCTGTTCCGCCCCACAGCCAGCGGTTGATCGATGACTGCTTTTTCGTCTTCATAGTGATCTTGACGCTCTTATTGGAAAATTTGAGCGAACCGACGCCGGAATTTCCCCAGTTATCTTCCCATTTGAACTTTGATACTTTGTTTTTCCTGACAGAAGCCGTGATGGTATTTGTCTGATACAGCGGCGAGCCGTTGATCCCGTAATGTTCCAGCACAAATGTAATCTTTTTGCCGGAAACCTTTGTGACGATAAGTGCGTCGGCGGGCTTGATCCTGGCATTGGCAAAGCTGCCGGATACAGAGTACGTTTTCTTGTAAACACCGGCTTTGGCTTTCGTAGCTGCCTGTGCATTCAGAGAGAGTG
>DVHT01000060.1 GCA_018711885.1 Candidatus Choladousia intestinipullorum
GCAACCCATGGATGGCAATAGCCGAATATCCAAATCTTTAAGTGTTTGTATATAGTAAGTATTTGCACATTCTTTTTGACATATCTCATACAATTTGCGCGTATTCGAACTGTGGCTGCCGCCGATCACGATCATGCTGTCGACTTTGGCTGCAATTTCTCTGGCCTCCGACTGCCTTTCCTCCGTAGCGCTACATATCGTATTCAAAATATCCATCTTATCATACCGCATTTTAGAAATAATTTCAACTAATTTATTAAATTTCTTGTAGTTAAATGTCGTCTGTGAGACGACACACAAAGGTTTGGAACAATTATGGCGAAATTTCTGCGCGTCCTCTTCCGTCCCAAGAACTGTTACCTTTCCGCTGCACCATCCTTTGATCCCTTCTACCTCCGGATGTCCCTCGTTTCCAATGATCACGACATCCGCGCCGTTTTTGCTGTGCTCCTGTACAATGCGGTGTATTTTCTTTACAAACGGGCAGGTAGCGTCGATCACCGTCACATTCTTCTGTCCGAGAATGCGGTAGACGCGCTCCGGCACTCCGTGGGAGCGTATGATCACAGTCCCTTCCCGGATCTGCTCAAGCTGGTCTTCGTCCTCGATGGTACGGACGCCTTTCTGCTCAAGTTCCCGGACGACTTCCTCATTATGGATGATCGGACCGTACGTATAAATCGGCGCGGCGCCTTTTTCGATCTGCTGATAAACCTGGTCCACGGCGCGCTTTACGCCAAAACAGAATCCGGCCGTTTTTGCTACTATCACTTTCATTCAATGTCACCTGTCTTTTCCTGCATCCGCTCTCTGGCCAGCGTCAGGATCCGCTGTACTGCCTCTTCGATCGTCATATCTGAGGAATCCACGAGCACCGCGTCTTCCGCCTGACAAAGCGGCGCCGTCTCGCGGTTCATATCGCGGAAATCACGCTCACGGATATCTGCCTCTATCTCTTCCAGGGAACAGGACTCTCCGCGCTCCACAAGCTCGCGGTAACGCCTTTCGGCTCGCGTATGAACACTTGCTGTCAGATAGATCTTGAGCTGCGCGTCCGGCAGAATCATCGTCCCGATGTCCCGTCCGTCCATCAGGACGTTCTCCCGGCGGGCCAGATCCTGCTGCAGATTTTTCAGCATCTCTCTGACCTGCGGTTTTGCCGCCGCCGTACTGGCCATCCGGCTCACTGCTTCCGTCCGGATCACACCGGAAACATTTTCCCCGTTTAAATAAACCTGCTGCTCTCCATTTTCATAGCCGATCGAGACATCCATTCCCGAAAGAGCCTCAGCAAGGGCCTGTCCGTCTTCCACGTCCGTTCCTGTCTGTAAAAGCCCGTATGCGATCGCCCGGTACATCGCTCCCGTATCGACATAAATAAACTGAAGCTCTCTGGCCGCACGCTTCGCGATCGTGCTTTTTCCGGCTCCCGCCGGTCCATCTATCGCTATATTAAAACTCATTGCTCTGCCCATCCTCATCTATATTTTCTCATCTGATCCCTCTTCCGCCGCATATCCGGTCGACCATGCAATCTGGAGGTTAAAGCCGCCCGTCACAGCGTCCAGATCCAGTACCTCTCCTGCAAAATACAGTCCCGAAACGAGTCTGGACTCCATTGTGGCCGGATCGATCTCCTTTACGCTGACTCCTCCGCGCGTAATGATAGCTTCATTATAATCTCTAAGTCCGGTCAATGTCAAAGGAAAACGTTTCGTAAGCTCCGCAAGCCTTTTCCGCTCCTCTTTCGTAATATCATGGATCACTTTCTCTCCCGGAATTTGGCAGCACTGTATCATCACAGGAATCATCTTTGCCGGAAACAGCGTGCCGAGTATGTTTTTAAACTGTTTATTCTTCGCCGCCTCAAATTCCCTCAGGATTCTTGCGTCAAGCTGCTCCATCGTAAGTGCGGGTTTTAAGTCGATGTACATCTGCAGCGGATGATCTTCCAGCTTTTTCTGGATCTGGCTGCTGGCAGTCAGTATCAGCGGACCGGTAACGCCGAAATGAGTAAACATCATCTCGCCGAATTCCCGATAGAGCTCTTTTTTCCCGTCACAGACGGAAACCTCTACGTTGCGCAGAGACAGCCCCTGCATCTGCTGTGCGAGACCGCCTTCCGTCTCAAGCGGCACCAGAGACGGCGAAAGCTTCGTCACCTGATGTCCTGCTTCCCTTGCAAACCGGTAACCATCCCCGGTAGATCCGGTTGCCTGATAGGAAAGACCGCCCGTGGCGACGATCACAGCATCCGCTTCTTTCGTTTCCCCTGAGGAAAGGGATACGCCGCATACCCGTTTCCCGGCGCCGGGCGAAACCCGGCTGTCCTCTTTCAGGATTATCTCTTTCACTTCACTGTTCAGGAAAACTCTGACGCCGCAGCGCTTCAGCTTTTCTGACAGCGCTTTTATGACGTCCGAAGAATGGTCCGAGACAGGAAACACCCTGTTTCCGCGTTCCGTCTTCGTCTTCATCCCCTGTTCCTCGAAAAAGAGGATCGTGTCCTGACTGGTAAAACCGTAAAATGCACTGTAAAGGAATTTCCGGTTTACACAGACTGCCCGCAGCAGATCCTCCACGTCACATTCATTCGTCAGGTTGCACCTGCCTTTTCCGGTAATATAAATCTTTTTCCCGAGCTTTTCATTTTTCTCATAAATGCTGACTTCATGGCCGCATTCTGCTGCTGCGGCGGCCGCCATCATACCGGCTGCTCCGCCGCCGATCACCGCTACTTTACTCATTCCTCTTATCTCCCAGTACGATCAATTCATTTTTCTCCTGCGGTTCTTCCACATCGGAATTGCCGTCACGCAGTTCAAACCAGAACGATACGCCGTCTTCTGTATTGTATACGCCGTATTTCTGATGGAACGATTCCATAATGGCTTTTACGATAGACAGCCCCACTCCGCTTCCGCCGTATTCCCGGGTCCTTGCTTTATCCACTTTGTAGAACTTGTCCCAGATCCGTCCGATATCATCTTCCGGAATCTGCTGACCCGTATTAAAGACAGTGACGCGGATCACACTGCCAATATGTTCCGCCTTCACTTCAATCCTGCGTTCTCCGTCAATGTGGTTCAGTGCATTGCTCAGATAATTCGTCAGGATTTCTTCGACCTTAAACTCATCGCCCCACACCGGCAGCGTATCCTCTCCGTTGTATTCGATGCGGGCCTCTTTTTGCTGTGCCAGGATTGATACAGACTGGATCTTATTCCGGATCAGCACGGCAAGGTCAAAGCGTTCCATTACCACCTGATCATTGCCGAACTCAAGCTGATTCAGCGTCAGAAGCTTCTGTACCAGTCCATTCATCCTCGATGCCTCATCCATAATGACTTCACAGTAAAATTCCCGGCTTTCCGCATCGTCATTGATGCATTCCTGAAGTCCTTCTGCATATCCCTGAATCAATGCGATCGGAGTCTTCAACTCGTGTGATACATTTGAGAGGAACTCCTTGCGCATCTCGTCGATCCGTTCCTTTTTCTCGATATCCTTCTGAAGCTCATTGTTCGCAGTCAGAAGCTGCGAATACGCTGTCTGCAGTTTTTCCGACATGCGGTTGAAATGTTCTCCCAGCTGACCGATCTCGTTCGCACCTCCGCCCGTATATTTGACATCAAAATCAAGGTCTGCCATACGTTTTGACAGCTCCGCCAGACGGTTCAGCGGTTTCGTAACCTGTTTTGAAATAAACCACACACTGACAAAAGTCAGGATCACTCCGACCAGACAAATATATTTAATGAAATTGTTGGAGATACGCACGCTGTCCCGGATATC
>DVHT01000061.1 GCA_018711885.1 Candidatus Choladousia intestinipullorum
ATGGACAGCCGGGAACTGGCGCTGATCCGGAAAACGGCGCAGGCGTGCAGGCGCTTTGACAAGGCGTTCGGCATCATCGGAGGCATGGAGCTGATCCGGTACTTCCGGGAAGAGATTGATATCATTGTTACTGCAATTGATACAAACCTTCTGCGGGACGGATTAAAACGGACGGTGGAAGAGTGCAGAAAACTGACAGAAGAACAGGAGGACTTAATATGAAGACAGAAAAAGAACAGGTTCAGGAATTTCTGGATATCGCCCTTGGCGAAGTGAAAAAATTCACAGACAGCATTGATACAAAAGCTCTGGCGGCAGCGAAGGAGCTGATTCTGGAAGCGGAGAAAAACCACAACCGGGTACACGTGACCGGTATCGGCAAACCAGGCCATGTCGCAGGATATGCGGCGTCCCTGCTTTCTTCGACCGGGACACCGACGTATGAGCTCCACGGAACGGAGTGTGTACACGGAAGTGCGGGGCAGGTAATGAGCGGAGATGTCGTGATCGCTATCTCCAACAGCGGAGAAACGGCAGAGCTTAAGGCAACCGTTGAAACTCTGAAGAACAATGGCGCAAAGCTGATCGCCCTGACCGGAAATCCGGATTCCTGGCTGGCAAAGAAATGTGATGTGGCTCTTATTGCAGGTGTAGAACAGGAGGGCGATTCTATGAACAAGCCGCCCCGCGCATCGATCCTTGTCGAGATCATTATGCTGCAGTCTCTGAGTATTCTTCTTCAGAATGAACGCAATCTGACGCCGCAGCAGTATGTAAAATGGCATCCAGGCGGAAGCCTCGGAAAGAGCATCAGAGATATGGAGGAAAAATAAGTATGAAAATGGAAGGAATCATCACGCCGATCGTTACTCCTTTTTGGGATGATGAGGAACAGAATATCAATTATGAGGCTGCGAAAGAGCTGATCGATCATCTGATCGCACACGGAGTAAATGGAATTTTCATTCTGGGCAGCAACGGAGAGTTCCATGTCATCGATGAAGAGGAAAAAATTGAGTTCACGAAAAAGGTCATTGAAATCGTGGATAAGAGAGTCCCGGTATTTGTGGGGACGGGCGCATGCTCGACCAGAGCGACGGTCCGCCTTTCCAAAAAGGCAGAAGAGCTGGGCGCAGACGCGCTTTCGGTTATTACACCGTATTTCCTGAAACCGACGAATGAAAATCTGTATGCGCATTATAAAGAAGTAGCGGAAAGCGTAAAGATTCCGATCATCCTCTACAACATACCGAAGGCGACAGGCTGTCCACTGGATCCGGAGCTCGTAGACAGACTGGCAGATATTCCGAATATCGCAGGAATCAAAGACAGCAGCGGAAATCCGGAAACGCTGCAGGCTTATGCAGAGATCGCTAAGAAGAAAGATTTCTGCCTTCTGGTGGGATCCGACTCCAAAATCTCTTATGCATACGGACTGGGAGCCACAGGAGCGGTAGCAGGAACGAGCAATGTTATTGTAGATGTGCTGGTAGGGCTGGACAAGGCGTTAAGAGAAGGACGGACACACGAAGCTGAGAAGCTTCAGAAAGATATTGACGTACTGCGCGGCGTGCTCGGACTCGGTACGGTTCCGAGCGTCATGAAACGTGCGGCTGAACTGGCAGGCGTTGCAAAAATAGGTCCGGCGAGAAGACCGGTACAGAAACTTTCAGCAGAAGCTGACGATAAGATAAAAGAAATGCTGAAATACTACGGCCTGTATGAATAAAGAAAGGAACGGATTATGAAGGAATACGTCATTGAAGAGGACTGCGGAAGGATTGGTCTGTATACCGCGCTGAACCTGCTGCTGACCGTTTCGCTGATGCTGCTCTCCATAGCATTTTATGCGGTGAATCAGTATCTGCTTGCTTTTTTTGGAGTGACAGGTCTCTGGTTTTCCGTAAAGGCCATGTGCAGATTCGGCAAGAAGCTTCTGGCACGCCGTCCGGTGTGCGAGCTTGGCAGAGACCAGATCACGATCTATTCTCTGCCGGGGAAACCAAAGGAAATGAAGTACAGTCAGGTGAAAGAAGCAAAGATGATGCGGGGACATTCGTCCTTAAAGCTTTTCTTCCGGGGAGATCAGGTGACGCATCCGTCCGGATGGTATTACGTAGGCATTGTCTACCCGTTCAAACGGGCAGCTTTGGACGGTGTGGAAGAAAATGTAGTAAAGTGTTTGAAAAAGCACGGAATTGAAATCAAAAAAATAGAAAAAGAGAAAAAGTAGAATCTTAGGGAGGTATACTGATGCAAAAAGCGGATATCACAAAAAGAATCGCCGACACCGGAGCGATGGCCATCGTACGCGTAGAGACGATCGAACGCGGTTATGAGATTGCGCAGGGATGTCTGGACGGCGGAGTGGACTGTCTGGAGATCAGCTTTACAAACTCGAATGCTGCAGAAGTAATCTCTGCGCTGAGAGCAAAATTCAAGGATCAGATCTGCGTAGGGGCAGGCACGGTACTTGATTCCGAGACTGCAAGAGTCGCAATTTTGGCGGGCGCCCAGTTCGTGATCGCACCAAACCTTGACGAAGGCGTAGCATTTACGTGCAACCGTTATCAGATCCCCTATGCTCCCGGATGCACATCAGTAACGGAAGCAGTTAAGGGACTGGAATATGGCGCAGCGTTTATCAAAGCGTTTCCAATCTCCGATTTTTACGGGCCAAAGCTGGTATCTGTGTTCAAGACGCCGATTCCGTTTATGCCGATTCTGGCGTCCGGCGGGATCACGCTGGACAACCTGAGCACTTATGTGAAAAACGGCGTGGACTGCTGCGGCTTCGGCGGTCTGCTGACAAAAGGAAGCTCTGCGGATATCGCCGGGAATGCCAGAAAGATCAAGGCGATCATCGACGAAACGAGAGCTTCCATGAAATAAAACCAAGTTAAATATGATTTTGGATGTACGCCACGATTTCCATTGGATTCGTGGCGTTATCTAATGCTGAGAAAAAATCTCTGTCGTTCAGCAGACGGACAAGCTCCGCCATGGCAGGCAGATGGGAGGAGTTATTGACTGCGCTGAGCGCAAAAATATATTTGACCGGGTCATTTTCCGCATTTCCGAAAACGACGGGCTCTTTCAAGACGCCGATTCCGAGCGCACAGGTAAGAGCGCCTGCCTCCGGTTTTGTGTGCGGAAGGGCGACATGCTTTGTAATGACCAGATACTGCCCCGCGATCCGGATGATATCATCCACATAATTCTGCAGTACGAAACAGCGTTCAACCATAGGAGCGTATGTCATGCGGATCGCTTCCTCGCGGCCGGCCGCCGGAAGCTGGAGGCGGATGATCTCCGGGCGTACCAGGTCGGTCAGGTGAAGCCCGGATTCCGGTACAGATTCCTGCAGCGCGCCGTCGGAATTACAGAAATAGGAGTGCAGTTCGCTGCGCAGGATGCTTTCATTGTGGACATCGGCATATTTCGCGATGATATTCATCACTGCTTCAATATCATACTGGCTCTGCGGGTTTTTTCCGAGGAAGCGGTATACCTGCCGGATGATCCTGCTTTTTTCTGCCGCCGACATGACCGGATTCATGCGGATGACCGGAAGGGACAGAGAATCCGGCAGCGGGGTATTGAAGGTTGTAAAGATCAGATCCGCGTCCAGACTGTCTTCTTCCAGGACAGCAGAATCCTGCGGGGGAAGAAACTGGATCTCCGGGAAAAGACGGAGCAGCTCATTATAGAGAATCACGGAGCTTGCCACTCCGTTCGGGCAGATGATAAGCGCCTTTTTCCGCTCCGGCTCCGCTTCTGCAACCTCTTTTGCGGCGGCTGCAAAATGCATCGTCAGGTACGCGATCTCATCCTCGGGAATATCGCTTTGGAACAGGATGGAAAACGGTTTCATCGTTTCATCCATAAGCTGGTACAGCGACGAGTATTCGTCCTTTACCGTCTTGCAGATAGGATTGAAAATAGGAAGACGGAAAAGCAGCCGGTAATAAGCGGGACGTATATGCGCATAGAGCTGTTCAAAGATCTGGTCCCTGTGATGAAGGTGGATGCCGCTGATCGTCTCGAACCGGAGCATGATGTTCTGTACGATGCTGCTGATAAACGGACGGTCCATCGTATCTTCGTGGATGCTGCCGTAGGAGATGCCGACGATCCAGGAAGCGATATACATGATATCCGTTTCGCTGATCCGGTCAGCGTCGGAATATTCGCGGATCAGATCGACTGCAAACGCATATTCTGCAAGCGTCGGGATCGCATCCGCTTCCGTATTGGAGAAGGAATACAGCTCTGCGGAGATCCCGTTCTGCATTCGCTCCTTCAAAAAGATAAAAATATAGATGAACTCTGTCAGCCGCGCCTCGATCAGCCGGATACTGTGTTTTTTCGTAAGCTGCGTAATGACCTTTCGGGCATCAGAAAAAAGACTGATCCCCCAATCCTCGATAAAATGGTCGAGCGTCCGCCTGCTCTGGCTGTCAGATAACGCATTGACGACAAACTCGATCATAAAGCGGCGGATCTGGGTTTCCGGTCCGGAAAAATAATATCCCTTCTGGCGGTTGTTGCAGATTTCGATGTTTTCATTTTTCAAAAGCTGCTTCAGCTCTTTAAAATCCAGAAGGATTGTGGAACGGCTGCATTTCAGCGCGTCGGTGAAATGCGTCAGCGAAAGATAGCCGTTGTGGATGAAGATAAGGAGATACATGTAAAGCAGCCGTTCTTCCCGTGTATAATAGTCCGCCGCGCTCGTATCTGCGTTCGAGAGCAGCCGCAGGATCGCTTCTTTTGATTCCTGGGGGATCCGGATATTTTTCTGGGGCGAGGTGCCGAAGACGAGAATAGGGGCATGCTCGCTCTTCAACAGCTTATTTAATTTTTCAAGACGGTAGAGTGTCTGGCGCTTTGTCGCATTC
>DVHT01000009.1 GCA_018711885.1 Candidatus Choladousia intestinipullorum
TTCAGAAGACGGGAGCGCGGATTTTGTGAGAGACTTCTATCCGGAAGTGGAACTCCGGCGTTTTCCGGAGAACAGAGGATTCTGTGCCGCCGTAAATGAAGGGATCACGATGGCCCGGACTCCCTACGTGATCCTGCTGAACAACGATACCATATGCGAGCCGGGGTTTGTGGAAGCTCTGGCAGATGCAATTAAGAAAATGCCGAAGTGCTTTTCCTGCGCGTCAAGGATGGTGCAGATGCAGGATGAGACAAAGATCGATAATGCCGGAGATTATTACTGTGCGCTCGGATGGGCGTATGCATGCGGGAAAGGCAGACCAGTATCGGAATATCTGAAAAAACGCGAGATTTTTTCCGCCTGTGCCGGAGCTGCCATCTACCGCAGATCAGTGTTCGATGAGATCGGCCTGTTTGACGAGGCGCATTTTGCCTATCTGGAAGATGTGGATATTGCCTGGCGGGCAAAAATTGCCGGATACCGGAATTACTATATTCCGGAGGCCGTCGTTCATCATGTGGGAAGCGCCACGAGCGGATCGGTCTACAATGATTTCAAAATCCGGCATTCTTCGCGCAACAGCATTTATCTGATCTATAAAAATATGCCGTGGCCGCAGATCATACTGAATCTTCCGTTTCTGGCGGCCGGATTTCTCATAAAGACCGTGTTCTTTGCACGGAAAGGATATTTCAGAGAATATGTGACAGGCTTATGGAAAGGGATCAGACTTTGCGGTCATAGTAAAAAAGTACCGTTTTGCAGAAAAAATCTGGTCCACTATCTGAAAATACAGTTGGAATTGTGGAAAAACATTGTCCGGAGGATGACGGGCATTTAAGAGCAGAAGGCTCCAGAGGTGATAACTCTTGATAAAAGATAATCAGAAATATTTTAACCGCCTTCAGGTAGTGCTGGATGCACTTGTGATCATTGTATCTTACCTGATCGCGTGGTACATTATGATGCGCTTTGTCGCCAGCGAGACAGTCGGAGTATTGCCGCCGGAAGTATATATGGCGATGCTGCTGTTTTTGCTGCCGTTTTTTTTGCTGCTCTACTATGCCTGCAATTTATATACGCCAAAACGCGTGCAGGGGCGGCGTCTGGAAGGAAGCAATATCCTGAAAGCGAACGCGATCGGCGGACTGACCTTCATGGCGGCGCTGTTCTGGTTCGGGGTCGGGGATATTTCCCGTATTGTGCTCGGCGTGTTCCTGGCGCTGAATGTGACGCTGACGGTGGTCGAGCGGAATGTCGTGCGCATGGTCCTGATGAATGCGCGTCGGATCGGCCTGAATCAGAAGCATATTATTCTGGTGGGTTACAGCCGCGCGGCGGAAGAGTACATTGACCGGATCGTACAGAACCCGCAGTGGGGCTACAAGATCATGGGAATCCTTGATGATAATGTGGCTCCTGGCACGCTTTACCGCAATATCGAAGTGCTTGGCATAACGGACAGCCTTTCGTTTATCCTGGAGGGCAATCATCCGGATGAGATAGCGATCACGCTCGGACTGAATGAGTACGATAAGCTGGAGCATATCGTGGCGATGTGCGAAAAATCGGGCGTTCATACGAAGTTTATCCCGGATTACAGCAATATCATCCCGACGAAGCCGTATACGGAGGATCTTCTCGGGCTTCCGGTTATAAATATCCGTCACGTTCCGCTTTCTAATACGTTTAATATGTTGGTGAAGCGTGTTTTCGACATTTTCGGCTCGATGATCTGCATCATCCTGTTTTCACCTGTGATGCTGCTTACCGCCGTACTGATCAAGCTGACTTCCAAAGGTCCGCTGATTTTTACCCAGGAGCGGGTGGGGCTCCACAACAAACCGTTTAAAATGTATAAATTCCGGTCTATGGAGGTACAATCGAAGCAGGAAGAGCATAAAGGATGGACCGTCAAAAACGATCCGCGTGTTACGGGGATCGGAAAATTCATCAGAAAGACAAGCATTGATGAACTGCCGCAGTTATTTAACGTGCTGAAAGGCGAGATGAGCCTGGTGGGACCGCGGCCGGAACGCCCGCAGTATGTGGAAAAGTTCCGGGAAGAGATCCCGCGGTATATGGTAAAACATCAGGTGCGGCCCGGAATGACGGGATGGGCGCAGGTCAACGGCTATCGCGGCAATACCTCGATCAAAAAGAGGATTGACCACGATCTGTACTATATTGAAAACTGGACTTTTGGTTTGGATATAAAAATATTGATTATGACAGTTTATAAGGGATTTGTAAACAAAAACGCATATTGAAAGAAGGGAGACATATGACAGAAAAGAGAGACGCAAGGGGAGATAAAACGCAGCAGACTCATACCGGCAGGCAGCCGGCCCGCCAGAATCGTCAGAACTATTATGACCGCCAGGGAGAATACCAGGGACAGTCAGGATACGGAAGACAGCAGGGCGGATACGACCGGCAGGGATATTACAGCCAGCAGGGGTACGGCGGCCAGCAGGGCTATTATGAGCAGCAGGGATATGGCAATCAGCAGGGATACTATAACCAGCAGGGATATGGCGATCCGCAGGGATACTACAGTCAG
>DVHT01000062.1 GCA_018711885.1 Candidatus Choladousia intestinipullorum
AAAGCTGCGCAAGCAGCGGACAGCCTGCAAAGCAGGCGGTCTGTGGCCTGCATGGCTGAACGATCCGGCAATATTTACAGAACGAATAGAAAAATACAAAGGAGGATCCTCTTTTGGCAAATGTCAACCCACCCTATCTGAAAGAAGAGCGTGCTCACGGCATTCATTCTTTCCGGTGTGCCTTTTATGAAGTAAATACGGACAATGAAGCCCTTGATGTCCCGCTGCACTGGCACGAGGAGCTGGAGATCATTTATTTCCAAAACGGCCGCTTTATACTTGAGATCAACATGGAACGCTGCAAAATAGAACATGAATGCCTGTTTTTCATCCGGTCCGGAGAACTTCACAGAATTTACAGCGAAGAGCCGTGTTGCGAGTCGGCCGTCGTATTTTCGCCGTATATCCTGAGTTTCCTCTCCAATGACGCGGCGCAGAACCGTCTTGTCCTGCCGTTTGCACAGGGAAATCTGCTGTTTCCGCGGACACTGGCACCTCATGATCCCGGTTATGCCGATATTCTTGCAGAATACCGCAGAATGATCTCGCGTTTTTCCGGCGCTTCCTCACCGCTGCCCTGCAGCGAAACGAACCAGCTTTTCATAAAAGCCTCGCTCCTCCACATTCTGGCCTGTCTCTCGGAACAGAAACTTCTTCTTGTCAAGAAAGAAACAAAAAACGAGCATATTGAGGCGGTAAAAACCGTACTCACTTACATTCATTCTCATTACAGCGAAAAGATCACCGTCAGCAGCCTTGCTGCCATGCTGAACCTGAACGAGCAATATTTCTGCCGCTTTTTCAAAAAAGCAATCGGGCAGACGCCAATCGCTTATATCAATGGATACCGCATCCGGCGGGCTCTGGCTCTGCTGTCAGATACTTCCCTGCAGGTGACGGAAATATGCTTGGAATGCGGTTTTCATAATTTCGGAAATTTCTTAAGAGAATTCCGGCGGCACACCGGGACTACGCCCCTCCAGTACCGCCGTCAGATCATTGATAAATCAAAATAAATATGTTAATATCGCTCTTCGGTTTCCTTTTCATTAAAAAAAGTCAAAATACCGTACTTTTAAATCAATTATTAGTAAGACTTTATGCCAAAAGCGATGTATACTCTATGAAGAATGACCCGCTTGAAGATACAATTTTGTCATTCGGAAATTGATAGGAATTGAGGGAAACAAAATGAAGAAAAAATGGTGGCATGATAAGGTCGCTTATCAGATTTATCCCAAAAGCTTTTATGATACGAACGGAGACGGAATCGGAGATATCCGCGGAATTATTGAAAAACTTGATTATCTGGAGGATCTTGGGATCGATATTCTCTGGATTTCTCCTGTATACCTTTCTCCGTTTGCAGATCAGGGATACGATATCGCAGATTACTACCAGATCGACCCGCGCTTCGGCACAATGAAGGATATGGATGAACTGATCGCCAAGGCGGGAAGCCGCGGCATCCGTATTCTGATGGATCTCGTCGTCAACCACTGTTCCGATGAACATGAGTGGTTCCAAAAAGCGATCGCGGATCCCGACGGAAAATACGGCAAGTATTTTTATCTGGAAGACGCAAAAAACGGGCTGCCCTGCAACTGGCGCTCTTATTTCGGAGGTCCATGCTGGGATGCGCTTCCCGGTACGGATAAAATCTATCTGCACGTTTTCCACAAAAAACAGCCTGACCTGAACTGGGAGAATCCCGAGGTCAGAGAAGAGATTTATAAAAATATCAACTGGTGGCTGCAAAAAGGACTGGGCGGATTCCGGATCGATGCGATCATCAACATTAAAAAAGCTCTCCCATTTAAAAATTATGCGCCTGACCGCGAAGACGGACTTTCTTCTATCAATCATATGCTGGAAGAGGCAGAAGGCATCGGTGTATTTCTGGAAGAAATGAAGCACCGTACTTTTGAGAAATATGACGCGTTCACAGTCGGAGAAGTATTTAACGCCAAACCGGATGAACTGGCCGACTTCATCGGTGAAAACGGGCATTTCTCAACCATGTTCGATTTCCGCAGCACCTGCTTTGGCAGCAGTCCGAAAGGCTGGTACGATTCTTTGCCGATCACACCCGAAGACTATAAAAACTGCTGTTTCGAATCGCAGGCAGAAGCCGCTGATATCGGTTTTTACGCAAATGTGATCGAAAACCATGATGAGCCCCGCGGCGTCAGTCATTATCTCCCGGAAGGAGAAGTCAATGACACCAGCAAAAAAATGCTCGCCACGATCAGTCTTATGCTGCGCGGGATCCCGTTTATCTATCAGGGCCAGGAACTCGGCATGGAAAATATGGCATTTTCATCCATCGACGAAATTGACGATGTCAACACAAAAAACGAGTACAAAACTGCGCTGGATGCCGGTCTTTCCGAGGAAGACGCCCTGAAAGCCGTTTCCCGCTACAGCCGTGACAACGCCCGTACCCCGATGCAGTGGACAGACGGCCCCAATGCAGGATTTACAACAGGTAAGCCCTGGCTTTTGGTAAATCCGAACCACGTTTCGATCAATGCCGCCGCTCAGGTCAAAGATCCGGCTTCCGTATACACGTACTACAAAAAGCTAATCGCACTGCGCAAAAACGAAGACTACAAGCAAACACTGGTCTACGGGAAAACGGTCCCGTATCTGAAAGAGCAAAAAAATATCCTGTCGTTTTTCCGACAGGATGAACATCAGACTCTGCTCGTAGCAGCAAACTTTCAGAGCAAACCGCAGAGCATAAAGCTGCCCTGCAGCAATTACCGCGTACTGCTCAACAATTGTGATCAAATTGCAGCCGATCACGGCTCTGTTCTTTTGGAGGGATATCAGGCTGTCATCCTGGAATGCAGTGCTCCCGCCCCTCTTTAAACACACGCATCATCTCACGCGTGAGGCTGACTCCGTCATCTGCGGGGACTTCCTCACGTGTGCACCACTTCGCCACTGACAGTTCATTTTCATCGAGGCGTATCCTGTCATCTCCGTCCAACTCCGCAAAAAATCCCATCAAAAGCGTATCTGAAAACGACCACGGCTGGCTTTTATAGTAACGGATATTCTTTACCTTAAGGCCCACCTCTTCCATCACCTCACGGGCCACGGTCTCTTCGATTGTTTCCCCGATCTCTGCAAATCCGGCAATCAGCGCATATCTCGTAAACGACCGTCCTGCATACTTTGTGAGTACGATCCGGTCCTGATCCGTCACTGCCACAATCACGGCCGGTGAGATTTTCGGATATTCTCTCTGTCCGCACACATCGCAGTAGAGCATCCGCTCCTGCCTGCTGTGTACCAGCTCATGACCGCAATGGGCGCAGAAGCGCCTTGCCTCATACCATCCGGAAAGCTGCATACCCGTCACTCCGGCAAAAGCTGCATCCTGCGGGCACGCCGCGCGCATCAGGTCAATCTTCTCCCAGCCAAACTCCGGGAATTCCTGCAGGACATTTTGTAAAAGGATGTCTCCGTACTGCCCCCGGAACAAAAAATACTGCACCGTATCAATCGAAAACAGATAGGTTGCGTGTCCTTCAAGCTGCGGAAAACACTCCGTCACCTCCCCGTAAGTGAGGTAACTGATCGTTTCGCCTTCACAGCGTACCAGGATCTCTCTTCCCCGGTAGCACAAAACCCTGCTGTCATTTTGGGGCTGCGCCTCGAAATATTCATTGTGATATCTGTTTTTTCCAATGTCCTGAATCATACTTTTATCTGCCTCCGTATTTTCCTGATTTCTTCTCCCTATCCGCAGCTTAAGACTGTCCGGCCTTATCACACAAAATGCCAGGGCGGTCTGCCGCAGGTAAACCTGCACATCCCGCCCTGACAACTATGGGCCAAACTAACTGCATCTCCCGGATCGGATCCGGATCATGAATTCCAGACGAAGCTCTGCGCTGCGCTCTGTCCCGCCTCCTGCGGCGTCTTCAGCTCCTGCGCCTGCAGCTGCTCCGCCTCCGCACGGTACTCTTTTACTTCCACACAGAAACAGCGGTAATCGCCAACGACATAACAGTAAATATTCCGGTAATCCTGCGCGCTGTCATCAACGATCAGAATATACAGATAGTCCTTTGCATCCGTATATGCCGCACTCGTGCTGATCTGCGCATTGACGTTGCTGTACAGAAGATTATTGGTCAGCATATCCCGGAGCTGTTCATACTCCAAAACAGAATAGCTGGTATCCAGATAGCTGCATGTGATTGTAGAGGTATTCTCTGTTCCCGCGAATGCATCCATCTTGTATACCGTCTTGTCCGACGTACTCTGCGAATCATCTACCGACCACCCGGACTCCATCGTATAAGTTCCGGTGAGCGCTTCCTGCGCTGCTTCCGTTTCCGGCTCCACAGCCGCCTGCTGACCGGCCGGCTGAACCGCTTCCGTCTCCGATGAAGAAGCTGCTGTCTCTTCCTCTCCGATCACCGTCACCTGCTCTTCCACCCAGTTACCCGCTTCATCATAATAGCCGCCTGCCTCAGCCGCCGACACCGTACGGGAAACCGCCGGATTCATGATTCCTACCGATAATCCCATCAGGAGCGCTGCTGCAGCCACGGCACATTTTATCGTTTTATTCTCTCTGCAAAATGATCTTATCATCCCATCATCTCCTGCACCAATTATTGCTGTTTCAAGTATAATAGGAAACGGAGATTTAATCAACAAATGATT
>DVHT01000063.1 GCA_018711885.1 Candidatus Choladousia intestinipullorum
TGCACAGAGGGAACAGGTGTTCCATATGTCAAAGGAAGAAATCCTGCAGATAGCGGTAGACGGCGCAAAACTGCTCAAGGAACTGGCAGAGGAAGAGGGCGCGGACTACCGGTTCGAGTATAGTCCGGAGAGCTTCACCGGCACTGAAGTGGATTATGCGGTAGAGGTATGCAACGCAGTTCTTGATGTCTGGAAGCCGACGGCTGAGAAAAAGGCGATCATCAATCTGCCGAGTACCGTACAGATGTCCATGCCGCACGTATATGCAAGCCAGATCGAATACGTAAATGACCATCTGAAATACAGAGATGCTGTTATTTTATCCCTTCACCCGCATAATGACCGCGGCTGCGGCATTTCTGACGCGGAGATGGGAATTCTTGCAGGGGCGGACCGTATTGAAGGGACGTTGTTCGGAAACGGAGAGCGTACTGGAAATGTCGATATTGTAACACTGGCTATGAACATGTACGCACAGGGCGTCGATCCGGAGCTTGATTTTTCGGATATGACGGCAGTCACGGAAGCGTATGAAATGTATACCGGGATGAAGGTGGATGAGAGGAGCCCGTACAGCGGCGCGCTTGTATTCGCAGCTTTTTCCGGTTCCCATCAGGATGCGATTGCAAAAGGCATGAAGTACCGTGAGGAACATCACTGTGATACGTGGACTGTGCCGTACCTTCCGATCGACCCGACGGATATCGGCCGTTCCTACGATGCAGATGTGATCCGGATCAACAGCCAGTCTGGAAAGGGCGGCGTCGGATATATTCTGGAACAGCATTTCGGACTGAAGCTGCCGAAAAAAATGCGCGAGGCGATGGGATACGTGGCAAAGGGAGTTTCAGATTCGCTGCATAAAGAGCTTATGCCGGAAGAGATCTTCCAGCTGTTCAAGGAGAAATTTGAAAACATCAGCCAGCCGTACGGAATTGAAGAGGTTCATTTCAAACAGCACAACGGAATTATTGCTGAGGTTACGGCTACGTACGACGGAAAGACGAATGTTATTGTTGCTTCCGGAAACGGACGTCTGAATGCGGTGAGCAACGCACTGAAGCGGCATTTCCGCCTGCAGTATGATCTTGTGACGTATGAGGAGCATGCGCTGGAACAGAGCTCCAGCTCACGCGCGATCGCTTACGTCGGAATCCGCGATAAGAACGGAAAAATCCACTGGGGAGCCGGTCTCGATGTCGATATTATCAAGGCTTCAATCGACGCGCTCCTTACGGCCATCAACCACATGGCGGTGAGCAAAGAAAAATAATCGAACAGACGATAATTTTTATCAGGAGTCCTGCCGGTACGGGGGACTCCTTTTCATTTGAAAAAAACTGTGTTATAATAACGCTGTCCGTGCCGGATACAAAGTGCTGAGTATGGGAATCTGGCACGAATTCAGAATAAGGAGGAAGAGAATCTGTGAAAATTCTTTTTTTTGGAGCAAAAAGTTACGATGAGAAATACTTTAAGGCCGATCTGGAAAAGGAACGTTATAAAGAATTGGAAGTGAATTTTATTGAGCCGGATCTGACGCCGAATACAGCGATGCTGGCACATGGATACGATGCAGTGTGCGCGTTTGTAAATATGGATCTTGGAAAGAAAACGATAGAAATCCTGAACAGATGCGGCGTCAGGCTGATCCTGATGCGCTGCGCCGGATACAACAACGTCGATCTGGAAGAAGCGAAAAAGTACGGCATCCAGGTAGCGCACGTTCCGAGCTATTCTCCGGAATCTGTTGCAGAGCATGCAATGGCGCTGGTGCTGACGGCAAACAGACACACCCATAAGGCGTATATCAAGGTCCGTGAAAATAACTACAGCCTGGTCGGACTGATGGGAGTCTCTTTGTACGGACGTACAGCCGGAATCGTCGGCACAGGCCGTATCGGAGCGGCGATGGCACGTATCTGCCACGGATTCGGTATGAATGTGATCGCGTACGATATGTACCCGAATAAGAGTCTTGATTTTGTGAAATACGTAGATCTCGATACGCTGCTTGCACAGTCAGATCTTATTTCTCTTCATTGCCCGCTGACAGAAGAAAGCTATCATATGATCAATATTGAAACGATCAATAAGATGAAGGACGGTGTGATCCTTGTTAATACATCCAGGGGCGGCCTGATCAAGACGAACGACCTGGTTCAGGGAATCCGTGAAAACAAATTCTTTGCAGTCGGACTTGACGTGTACGAAGAGGAAAACGGACAGGTTTACGAAGACAAATCCGATGAGATCCTTCAGCATTCGACGGTAGCCAGACTTCTGTCCTTCCCGAATGTTATGGTGACGTCTCACCAGGGATTCTTCACGGAAGAGGCGATGCAGGCGATCAGCGAAACGACGCTGGAAAACGCCCTTGCATTCAAAAACGGCGAACGGGGAGGCAATGAGCTTACCGACTGAAGCATGCAGGAGCAGCGATTGAAATAACAGGAGAAAGACTGCCGCAAATGTAACAGAAAGAAGAAGTGATATGAAAAGTCCTTTCTTTCCTACATTTTGTGGCAGTCTTCTTGTTTCATTGATTTTATGTGGCATATTTAGTGTTGTTACGACGAAAAGTTACAAAATATTACAAAATTATTAAGCAAAGATAAAATGCCGGAAAAACTGCGTATAAAACCCGGGAAATGTCGA
>DVHT01000064.1 GCA_018711885.1 Candidatus Choladousia intestinipullorum
ATGGGTGGTAGATGATATTGAAAAAAATTTGCGGGATGAAGAATTGAAATATCAGGATATTATGATTATTCATCCAGACCCCCAAACTGCCAAAAACTACGTTTCGTCAATTCGGGTAATGCTGATGGACAGAGGAATTAAGTCCCATATAGTGGGGGTACAAACAACTCCTGATGATTTTTATCAGGAAGATTCCATTGCAATTTCTCAAATTTACAGAGCAAAAGGCAATGAAGCGGCAGTCGTATATCTCGTTAATGCGGGTTTATGTGCGAAAGGCGACAATTTGTCAAGAAAAAGGAATATACTGTTTACTGCCATCACCAGAACAAAAGCCTGGGTGCGCGTCAGTGGACTGGGAACAGATATGCAGCTGCTGATAGACGAGTACCAGAAAGTGAAAGAAAAGGATTTCGTACTGCATTTTGTGTATCCGGATGAAACACAGAGACAGAATATGAGGACTATTCATAGGGATAAGACGCAAAGTGAGATTCAGGATATTAGAAGAAGCAATGTGAATCTTTCAGAGATTGTTTCAAAAATGCAAAAAGGAGAAATCCGCAAAGAAGATTTTGACGAGAAAACAATACAAGAGCTGAAGGATGTGTTGTTCAGTTGAAAAAGCAGGAAAAAATCTTTCGTGAAGTGAAGAGGGTAACACAAGAGCTGATCAGGTGCGGATTAGCGGAAGAACATAATTTTAATGTTAAACTGCCGGACGGCGGTCTGCTGCAGCTAATGTACAGACTGGACAGGCGGGGAACAAATCTGCAGGCGCACAGACTGGCTTTTTATCCTTCCCCTTCTTATGAAATCTATCAAAATGATGCAGAGTTATATGATGACGATTGCTTGTACGGAGATATTCTGAATAAATCGGTGCTTCCTGTTATGATAAGGGCGGATTATAACAGCAGCGAAACAGAGAGCGAGGTTCACCATCCATACTCCCACATTACTCTAGGAGGATATAAGAATTGCAGAATACCTGCCGACCGGCCGATTGCACCGATACAGTTTGTCAAATTTATTATGGAACATTTTTATTATGAGCCAAGCTCTAAACTCAAATTTAATTTCGCTTTAGAGAGTATGATTACGTTTGAGGAACATATTGCTGAGTGTGATGTTATAAAGAGCAGGGTTATGGTGTGAAAGCAGCAGGTGATCTACATGCAGGATAAGATAGCAGAAAAACTGAAACAAAATCTGATCCGGTGGCGCAGGGACTTCCACCGTTATCCGGAGCTGGGATGGATGGAGATGCGGACGTCTTCTCTGATCGCACGGGAGCTTCGGACAATGGGCTATGAAGTCCTGTGCGGCGTAGAGGTATGCGGGAATGCAGAACGTATGGGAGTTCCGCCGGAGGAAGTGCTGGAGGCTCATTATCAGTGGGCAGAACAAAACGGGGCGGATCCGGAATATCTGGAGAAGACAAGGGGAGGTTTTACCGGCGTGATCGGAATCCTGCGCTGCGGAGACGGCCCTGTACTTGCCATGCGTTTTGACATAGATGCGCTTGGCGTTTCGGAACAAAAAGAGGGTCATTTCCCGGAGCAGGAGGGATTCCGCTCCTGCGCGGACGGGGTGATGCATGCGTGCGGACATGACGGGCATACGGCGATCGGGCTCGGTACTGCCGAACTGCTGTCACAGATGAAAAATCAGCTTCACGGAACGGTGAAGCTGATTTTTCAGCCTGCGGAAGAAGGTGTCCGTGGTGCGGCGGCGATTACGGAAAGCGGGCATCTGGATGATGCCGATTATGTGCTTGGCTCTCATATTGTGGCATCTCCGGACGGGGAGTGCCGTATCTGCCCGGGGCTGGCCGGCACGTTTGCGACAACAAAGCTCGACGCAGTGCTTTACGGAACGGCCGCCCATGCCGGTATCGCGCCGCAGGACGGCTGTAATGCGCTGCTGGCTGCCGCTTCAGCGGTATTGAATCTCCATGCGGCTCCGCGCCATCAGGACGGGGCAAGCCGCATCAATGTCGGTACGCTCCGTGCCGGAACGGCGCGCAATGTCGTCTGCGACCGCGCAGAAATGGAGATAGAAGTCCGGGGAGAGACGACCCGGATCAACGAATATATGGAGCGGTATGCCGTTTCTGTATTGGAAGGAGCGGCAAAGATGCACGGCTGCAGGGTAGAAGTTGCAACGGCAGGAAAAGCTGCCGCGCTGGAGTGCTCGCCGGGACTGACACAGCGGCTTCGTACGCTTTGCAGAGAAACGCTGCATTTGAATACGGGTGAACCTGGAAGTCTGGGCGGAAGTGAGGATTTTGCATATATGGCGAAGCGGGTCACAGACCGCGGAGGCGAAGCGTGCTTTGCCGGGATCAGCGTGCCGTGCCGGGGAGCGCTGCACCGGCCGGAATTCGATTTTGACGAGCGGGCGCTTCTGATCGGGGCGCAGTATTATGCAGGCGCTGCGAAAGCGCTGCTTGGATGGGAAAAACAGTAAAAAGAGGAACGACAGAATGGAAAATATAGGAAGGGAAATCTCTGAGTACATTATGGCACAGATGCCGTCGCTGGCGGCTTTTGCGTTAAAGGTGCTGCTCTGTATTGTCATATACTTTGCAGGAAAGAAAGTGATCAACTGGCTGGTACGGGCAGTGCGGCGTATATTGGAGCGAGGGAAAGTAGAAGCGGGGGCTGTGACTTTTACAGCTTCTGTTGTGAAAATAGTCTTATATCTGATCCTGGTTCTCGCCATTGCAGTGCAATTCGGCGTAAAAGAGTCTTCTGTGGCTGCGGTCGTCGCATCGGGAGGCGTGGCGATCGGACTTGCGCTGCAGGGAGGACTCTCCAACTTTGCAGGAGGGTTCCTGATCCTGCTCTTTAAGCCGTTTCAAGTGGGCGATTACATTATTACGCAGGGTCAGGAGGGAACGGTGCAGAAGATAGAAATCCTGTACACCACGCTCCACACGTTTGACAACCGCAGGGTGATCGTACCAAACGGAAATCTTGCCAATAATGTCATTGTCAATGTGACGGCATCTGAGAAACGGAAGCTGGAACTGAAGGTGAGCATCGCCTACGAAGACAGCATCGCTGCGGCAAGGCAGGTGATGGAACGTCTGATCGCAGAAGAGCCGGATGTACTGCAGGAGGAAGAGCGGCAGGTGTTCGTCGCAGAGCTTGCGGACAGCGGAGTCGTAATGGGGCTGCGCTGCTGGGTAAAAACAGACAGTTATCTGAAGGTACTGTGGCATATGAACGAACAGATTAAAAATGAATTTGACGCTGCAGGACTTCATATTCCATATCCGCAGATGGAGGTCCGCATTGCCGGAAAAGGAAGCGGTGATCTGAAACAAGAATAATTTACGAAACTGCTTTTTTGTGATATGATGGGCAGGAAACACGTTTGATCAAAAAAGTAAGGAGTTTTTGCAGAATGAAAAAAGGTTTCAGACGGATCATATGTGCGCTTCTGGCGGCGGCTTCGCTGATGCTTGGCGGCTGTGCCATGGGAGGCGCGACAGGAACGAATACAGTACAGGGAAATGCCGCGCTGGATGCCGGGGAGTACCAGCAGGCGCAGCAGCTTTTTGCAGAGGCAGTCCAGAATGGAGAAGAAGAGGTGCTGGCGTACCGGGGGCTCGGGCTGGCCTATATGGGACTTGCCCAGTATGAAGAAGCGGAAAATGCATTCCGTACGGCTCTGGAATATACCGATGATCATATGCCGGAAAACAAAATGGACATTAATCTGTATCTGGCGACCGTACAGTACCGTCAGGGAAAATATGAAGATACTGTGGAGACATGCGACAGTATTCTGGAAGAGAATCCGGAAGGGAATGCTGACGTTTATTTTCTGCGCGGCGCGAGCCGGCTGAATCTGGGCGAGCAGGAGAGCGCGGGGGAGGACTTTGATGCCGCCGTTGCACTTTCTCCGGAGGATTATGACCTGTATCTGAATATATTTGAGTGCTACAGCGAACAGAATATTTCCGGACTTGGAGGAGAATATCTGCAGAGCGCCCTGAATATCCAGGGGGATGATATGGAACACTATTACAACAGGGGCCGGATCTATTATTACCTCGAAAATTACGAGGAAGCCCAGAGCGAGCTGATCGGTCCGGTAGAGGAAAAATACGAGCCTGCCATGTATCTGATCGGCCAGGTATATCTGAAGCTGGAAGATTATGAACATGCGCTTGACATGTACAGGCAGATACAGGATGAATTCGGACCGAGCACGCAGTGCTATAATGGGCTGGCGCTGTGCGCGATGGCCAGTGAGGATTACAGCTCGGCGCTTTCGTACATCAGCGAAGGACTGGCTCTGGAAGGGACAGACGGCGAGCAGGAGCTGTATTTTAACGAAATCGTGGTGTATGAACGGATGCAGGATTTTGCAACGGCAAAGACAAAGGCGCAGGAATATGTGCAGAGATATCCGAGCGATGAGGCTGGACAGAAAGAGTGGACATTTTTGTCAACCCGGTAACTGCATATCCTGCCGGGGGAAAGAAAAGGACAGCACGGGAAAGGCGAAGGAAGAGATTTGAGTATGGAAATGACTGAATTTAAGGAAGTCACAGAGCGGGTGATCCTCGTCGGCGTACAGCAGACGGCGGGCGACGATACGGAAGAATCTGTCCGGGAGCTTGGCGATCTGGCAAAGACGGCAGGGGCTTCTGTCGTCTCCGCAGTGATCCAGCGCCGGGAGAATATCCACCCCGGGACGTACATCGGGAAAGGAAAAATAGAAGAAGTGAAGCAGCTTCTGTGGGAGACGGACGCAACCGGGATCATTTGTGACGATGAGCTGAGCCCGGCTCAGATGAACAACCTCCAGCAGGAGCTTGACTGCAAGGTAATGGACCGGACGCTTTTGATCCTTGACATTTTTGCGCGTCATGCCGTTTCTCGGGAAGGAAAGCTTCAGGTCGAACTGGCACAGCTCCGGTACCGTGCGGCAAGGCTTACGGGACTCGGCAATTCGCTGTCGCGTCTGGGCGGCGGGATCGGCACGAGAGGACCGGGAGAGAAAAAGCTTGAGATGGACAGGCGTATGATCCGCACGAGGATCAGCCGCCTGAAACGCGAGCTGGAAGAAGTGATCCGCCACAGAGAGCTGATCCGTTCCCAGAGAAGAAAGACAGAGCAGAAGATCGCGGCGCTGGTCGGCTACACGTCGGTAGGGAAATCAGCGATTTTCCGCACCCTGACGGGAGCGGATGTGTTAGAGGACGCCAAACTGTTTGCGACGCTGGATACGACAACGCGCGGGATCCGGCTGAGCGGCAGCCAGGAGATCCTGCTGACGGATACGGTCGGGTTTATCCGGAAACTGCCGCACCATCTGGTCGAGGCGTTTAAAAGTACGCTGGAGGAGGCATGCTGCGCAGATATTCTGATTCACGTAGTCGACGCGTCAAGTCCGCAGATGGAAACGCAGATGCATGTCGTATATGAGACACTGAATGAACTGGGAGCAGGCGATAAGCCAGTTATCACGGTCTTTAATAAACAGGACTTGATAGAGGAACACCGGACTTACCGCGACTTCCGCGCGGAGAAGTGCATTGCCGCCTCTGCCCATACCGGTCAGGGGATGCAGGAACTGCTGGATTCTGTCTCTGAGATCCTGAGAGAGCAGAAAATATACATCGAACGGCTCTACCCGTATGACATGGCGGGCCGCATACAGCTCATCCGCAAAAAAGGCGAGCTGCTGGAAGAGAATTATCAGGAAGACGGTATTTTTGTGCGCGCTTATATACCGGAAAGTATTTATGAGGCCAGTATCGTACCAGGAGAAAAAGCCTGAAATACGGGCATTTGCAGTAGTTTTTGAAACAAGATATAGTTGTAATTAACAAAAACAAAACATATATGTAGTATTTTTGCCATTGACTTAACGGTAGGGCGATGCTATACTCTTATCTGTAGCGCAATAAGCCAATGTAAAAATTGAATGATAGATTGCTGTATCAGGTTAGGGAGGGGTACTTGTGTTTAAGGTAAGAAAACGCGACGGAGCAGTAGCGGACTTCGATTTATCGAAAATAAGCGGAGCGATCGCAAAGGCATTTGAAGCAAAAGAAATGGAATACAACAGCGACATGGTTGATCTTCTGGCGCTGCGTGTGACGGCAGACTTTCAGGATAAGATCAAGGACGGGCTGATCGATGTGGAGAGCGTACAGGACAGTGCAGAGCATGTGCTGATCCAGGCAGGGTACGCAGAAGTGGCAAAGGCATACATCCTTTACCGGAAGCAGCGGGAAAAGATCCGGAATATGAAATCCACGATCCTCGATTACAAAGAAATCGTGAACAGTTATGTGAAGGTAGAGGACTGGCGTGTGAAGGAAAATTCTACGGTGACGTATTCCGTCGGCGGTCTGATCCTGAGCAATTCCGGTGCGGTGACAGCCAATTACTGGCTGTCGGAGATTTATGATCAGGAGATTGCGGAAGCGCACAGAAATGCGGATATCCACATCCATGATCTCTCCATGCTGACCGGATACTGTGCCGGATGGTCCTTAAAGCAGCTGATCCAGGAGGGACTCGGCGGGATCAAGGGAAAGATTACTTCCGCTCCGGCAAAGCACCTTTCTGTGCTGTGCAACCAGATGGTGAATTTCCTCGGAATTATGCAGAATGAATGGGCCGGAGCGCAGGCATTTTCCTCATTTGACACCTATCTTGCCCCGTTTGTAAAGGCAGATAATCTCTCCTATCCGGACGTCAAGAAATGTATCGAATCCTTCGTTTATGGAGTGAATACACCGAGCCGCTGGGGAACGCAGGCGCCTTTCTCCAACATCACGCTTGACTGGACGGTTCCGGCTGACCTGGCTGAGCTTCCGGCCATCGTGGGCGGCCAGCCGATGGATTTCTGCTATAAAGACTGTAAAAAAGAGATGGATATGGTGAACAAAGCGTTCATCGAGACGATGATCGAGGGAGACGCAAACGGGCGCGGATTCCAGTATCCGATCCCCACATACTCGATCACCAAAGATTTTGACTGGTCAGAGACAGAAAACAACAAGCTGCTGTTTACCATGACGGCGAAATACGGTACGCCGTATTTTTCAAATTATATCAACAGTGATATGGAACCGAGCGACGTGCGCAGCATGTGCTGCCGGCTGAGACTCGACCTGCGTGAACTGCGCAAGAAGACGGGAGGATTCTTCGGATCCGGCGAGAGTACGGGAAGCGTCGGCGTAGTGACGATCAATCTTCCGCGTATCGCATATCTGGCTGCCAATGAAAAAGATTTTTACCGCAGACTGGACCATATGATGGATATTGCGGCGCGTTCCTTAAAGATCAAGAGAGACGTTATCACAAAGCTGCTGGATGAAGGACTGTATCCGTATACGAAGCGTTACCTCGGCTCCTTTGAGAACCACTTTTCGACGATCGGGCTGATCGGAATGAATGAGGCCGGACTGAACGCAAACTGGCTCAGGAAAGATCTGACGCATGAGGAGACGCAGAAATTCGCAAAGGACGTGCTGAACCATATGAGAGAGCGCCTCGTGGTGTACCAGGAAGAGTACGGAGACCTGTATAATCTGGAGGCGACGCCTGCAGAGTCCACGACGTACCGTCTGGCAAAGCATGACCGCGCGCGCTGGCCGGAGATCATCACGGCAGGAAAGCCGGGAGATACCCCGTACTACACGAACAGTTCGCATCTTCCGGTAGACTATACTTCTGACATTTTCGATGCGCTTGATATTCAGGACGAGCTGCAGACTCTGTATACGTCCGGCACGGTATTCCACGCATTCCTGGGTGAGCGCCTCCCGAGCTGGAAGGCTGCCGCGACTCTGGTGCGCAAGATCGCTGAGAACTACCGGCTGCCCTATTATACGATGTCGCCTACCTATTCGATTTGCCAGGCGCACGGATATCTGGACGGAGAGCAGAAAGTCTGCCCCATCTGCGGAGCCAGGACGGAGGTTTACAGCCGTATTACCGGATACTACCGTCCGATCCAGAACTGGAATGACGGAAAAACACAGGAGTATGAGAACCGCAAACTCTATGATATTGAGACATCGAGACTGAAAAGAAAGAAGGAAACAGCACCGATGTATCAGGCAGGGGCGAATGTAACGGTCCCTGAAGAGGTGAATGCGGAGAAGAAATATCTGTTTACGACAAAGACGTGTCCGAACTGCCGCATCGCGAAAGAGATGCTGAAGGGAGAGTCATACGAGCTCATCGATGCAGAAGAGAATCAGGAGCTCGCAAGCGAGTACGGTATCATGCAGGCACCGACGCTCGTAGTGCTTCATGACGGAGCGTTTGACAAATATGTAAACGCATCAAATATTAAACGATACGTGGACGCTAGGGCGCTTGGCGACCGTCTCGTATCGAACGCTTAAGAAACGGGCTGCTGCAGCCGCCAGAAACTCCGGATTGTATGGAGCGCGGCCGCAGCAGCCTGTTTGGGTCTGAAAAAGAGAAGGGAAAGCAGGTCATGGATTATCAGCTTCAAAAGGAAAGACGTTTATCAATTAAAAAAGGAAAGCGCGGCATCATGCGGATCGTATTCGGACGTACCGGCATCTTGCTGGGCTTTCTTGCACTCCAGCTTTTGCTGCTGGTTCTCGGACTGCAGTACCTGGCCCAGTATGTACACGTATTTTTCGGAGGCCATATTGTTTTTGGATTTTTTGTACTTATTATCATATTAAACCGCGAAGAGAATCCGGTCTTTCAGCTGACATGGGCGGCTCTTGCGCTGCTGCTCCCTGCGTTCGGCGGGCTGTTGTATCTGTATGTGGAACTGCAGCCTGGTACGAAGGTGCTTGCAGGCAGGATCAGGGAGCTGGACAGCCTTACTGAGACAGCGCTGTACCAGAATCCGGATACGGTTCGGGCGCTTTCTCTGGAGGACGGGCGTACAGCCCAGCTTGCACGCTACATCTGGCGGACAGACGGATATCCGGTCTATCAGAATACACAGGTGTGCTATTTCAGAAGCGGGGAGGAAAAGTTTGACCGCCTTCAGAAAGAGCTTCTGGGAGCGAAAAACTTCATTTTTCTCGAATATTTCATCATCGCAGAAGGGTATATGTGGGATACCGTTTTTGAAATTCTGAGAGCGAAAGTAAAAGAGGGCGTGGAAGTCCGCGTAATTTATGACGGTATGAATGAACTGTACAACCTGCCTCACCATTTTCCGGACAGGTTAAAGGAGGCAGGGATCCAGTGCAAGGTGTTTTCTCCGGTGTACCCGGTGATCTCCACGCATTATAATAACCGCGACCACAGAAAGATTGTTGTGATCGACGGGCATACGGCATTCACCGGGGGCGTGAATCTGGCGGATGAATACATTAACCGGAAAGAGAGGTTCGGACACTGGAAAGATGCGGCCATCATGCTCCGGGGAAAAGCAGTCAGAAGCTTTACCGTGATGTTCCTGCGGATGTGGAACATTTATGAAAAACTGGAGGATACGGAGCGCTATCTGAAAGAGGAGCCGGGACTTATGACCGAACATCCGGGGTATGTGATGCCGTATGCAGCCAATCCGTTTTCAAAGGAGCGGACTGCCGAGAGAATCTACATTGATATTCTGAACAGCGCAAGCCAGTACGTGCATATTATGACTCCGTATCTGGTACCGGGGTATGAGATGATGCAGGCAATCCTCTATGCTGCGCGCCGGGGGATCGACGTCAAGATCATCCTCCCGCACATCCCGGATAAAAAGTATGCGTTTGCACTGGCACATTCTTATTACAAAAAGCTGATCCAGTCAGGCGTCCATGTTTATGAATATACGCCGGGATTTATCCATTCAAAGGTGTTCGTCAGTGATAATATCCGGGCGGTAGTCGGGGCGATCAACCTGGATTACCGGAGCCTTTATCTGAATTTTGAATGTGCGGCGTTTCTGTACAAGGTTCCGGAAATCTGTGATGTGGAAGCAGATTTCAGAGCGACGCTGTCCAGGTGCCAGCTAATGACCATGTTTGATGTAAAGCACGACAAATGGACGCGAAAGCTGGCCGGAAAGTTTCTGAGGCTAATGGCGCCTTTGATGTAGAACCAGGGCCGGAATTTCGGAGACAGAGGAATCTGTCACTTTACGCCGGGAAGAATTTATGCTATAGTAGCAAAGGCTTATACGCCATGGGGGGAAAAGGATATGTGGGCTGACAGGATTGAGCAGACGAAGCAGATGCGGCGGACGCATCTAGAAGGCGGCGGTCCGGAACGTATCCGGAAGCAGCGCGAAAAAGGAAAAATGACGGCACTGGAGCGGATCGAATATCTGCTGGACGACGGCTCGTTCCACCCGGTTGACAGTTTTTTCCAGACGAGAGAAGACAGCGCTTCTCTGCTGCAGGGAAAAACGTATCTCGGAGACGGTGTGATAACAGGCTGGGGAACGATACACGGGCGGCGTGTCTGCGTGGCCTCGGAAGACTTTACCGTGATCGGCGGAACTCTCGGCGAGGTGCATGCGCAGAAAATATGCAATATTCAGGATCTGGCTCTGGATATGAAGGTTCCTGTCATTTTATTAAATGACAGCGGAGGCGCGAGGATTGAAGAAGGGATCCTGTCTCTGAGCGGTTACGGCGGCATCTTCCGCCGGCATGTACAGGCATCCGGTGTGATCCCGCAGATCGCGGCAATCCTGGGACCGTGCTCCGGTGGAGCCAGCTATTCCCCGGCTCTGTGCGATTTCGTATTTATGGTAAAGGGATTGAGCAAGATGTGCCTGACGGGGCCTGCCGTTGTCGAGTCGGTGCTGGGGCAGAAAGCGACGCTTGACGAACTGGGGGGCACAGAGGTACATGGAACAAAGAGCGGCGTCGCTCACGTGATCTGTGACGATGAGAAATCCTGCCTTGACAGCATCCGCACGCTTCTGACGTATTTGCCGCAGAACTGTGCGGCTGAGGCGAAAAAAGAGCTGGATACGATGCAGGAACAGCAGATCGGAAAACAGATCAGAAAAGCGAAGACCCGGCCATTTGAAAGCATCGTTCCTGACAATCCCCGCAGGGCGTACGATGTGCATGCAGTCATCACTAATATTCTCCAAAATGACAGCTTTTATGAAATCCACAGAGACTTCGCGCGAAATGCAGTAGTGGGGTTCGGCGTCTTTGACGGCCATGTGATTGGCATTGCGGCAAATCAGCCGGAGTATATGGGAGGCGCGATCGACTGTAATGCGGCGGACAAGATGGCGCGTTTTATCCGGACGTGCGACTGTTTCAATATACCGCTTCTCACATTGGTCGATGTGCCGGCTTTTTTTCCCGGCGTTTTGCAGGAACAGAGCGGAATCATCCGCCACGGTGCAAAAATTCTTTACGCATATTCAGAAGCCGCCGTCCCGAAGGTCACGCTGATCATGCGCAAAGCGTACGGCGGCGCATTTATCGCCATGAATTGCAAGATGATGAGCGCGGATGTCGTCTATGCCTGGCCGATCGCGGAAATTGCCGTAATGGGAGCTGACGGCGCGGTGCAGATCATCAACCGCCGGCAGATCGCGCAGGCGGCTGATCCGCAGCAGGAGTACAGGCGGCTCAAACAGCAGTATGAGGAGACGTTTTCAAATCCGTTTATCGCGGCAAAAAAGGGGTACGTCGATGAGATCATTCTGCCGGATGAGACGACAGAGCGGTTAAAGGAGACATTCCGGCTCCTTCGCACCAAGGATGAAACGCCGTACCAGAAGAAGCACGGGAATATTCCTCTATGATCCCCAACAGTAAAACAGCATACAAGCTACGGAGGCGCTATGATATTTTCAACGTATGAATTCATATTTCTGTATCTGCCGGTAACATTTTTTGTATATTTTCTGCTGAACCGGTTCCGCTACTACTCGATTTCCAAGATCTGGCTGGCACTGGCCTCGTTTTATTTCTACGCACAGGGGAGCACAGACTTCTTTCCCTTTTTTCTGGGAAGTGTCGTAGGAAATTACGTAGTCGGTTCTTGTCTGGCCAGGCTTGACGGAGAACAGCAGCATCAGAAGAAACTGCTCCTGTTCCTGGGTGTTATGGGAAACGTCGGTCTGCTTGGCTATTATAAATACACGGATTTCTTTATTGAGAATTATAATCTGCTGACAGGC
>DVHT01000065.1 GCA_018711885.1 Candidatus Choladousia intestinipullorum
TACTGTTCAGTTATCAAGGTTCTTGCTATTTTCGTTTCCGAATCAGCTTTTTGATATTACCATTTTTTTCTCATTCTGTCAACAACTTTTTTACTTTATTTTTAAAAATTTTACCAAATTTTTATTTTAAGTCTTCCAGTCGTCTTCAGAAACGGAGAAGGAGGGATTTGAACCCTCGCACCGCTATTAACGATCTACTCCCTTTCCAGGGGAGCCCCTTCAGCCGCTTGGGTACTTCTCCATACGCCTAAAACTCAGTCCACTATTCAACTATAATGTGCTGTTTCGGCAAGCGGAGAGGGTGGGATTCGAACCCACGCGCCCTTTCGGACAAACGGTTTTCAAGACCGCCTCGTTATGACCACTTCGATACCTCTCCGTGTTTGCACTATCAATCAGCGCAAGAAATATATTAACAGTTTTGGTGAATCCTGTCAATCATTTTTTTCATTTTTTTCGATGCGATAATATCACCTCTGCCAGCAGCAGATCGTCCGGCGTTGTGATTTTGATATTCTCATAAGAGCCTTCTATCAGTTTTACCCTTTTTTTGCCAATATATTCAACGAGCATCGCATCATCTGTAATCTTCAGCCCCTGCGCATTTCCGCGCGCCACTTCGTCGTGCGCGTCACGGATCAGACGGTAGGAAAATGCCTGCGGCGTCTGTATCGCCCACAGTCTCTCCCTGGGCAGCGTCTCATCTACGCAGCCGTCCGGTCCGCTTAATTTGATCGTATCCTTTACCGGCATCCCGACTGTACACGCCTGTACGAAAGGCAGCGCTTCTGCGATCCGCTCCAGCATCGGACCGTCAACAAACGGACGTGCCCCGTCATGGATCATCACATATTCGCAGTCTTCAAGCGCTTTCAGACCTTCATAGACAGAATGGTAGCGTTCTTTTCCGCCGGCCACAATACGGATGACTTTTGTAAATCCGTATTTTTCTACAATCTCCTTCTGGCAGACCGCGATGTCTTCCTTTGAACACACCAGAACGATCTCATCGATCCGGTCACTGTTTTGAAACACCTGCAAAGAATAATACAATACCGGTTTTCCGCCGATCAGCATATACTGCTTTTTTACGTCTGCATGCATCCTGCTGCCGCTTCCCCCGGCCAGCACTACCGCCCCAGTTTTCATATTCCGCTCTCCCGGCAGTCTTCTGCCTGTCATTATCTTTCTCCCAGCTTCAAATTCGGCACTGCATTCAGGTCAAGCCCGTGCCTCACTCCCTTTTGGTACTCATAATACCCCGCCACGCCGATCATCGCTGCGTTATCTGTGCAGAAGATCGGAGACGGCCGGTAAAATCTGACGCCATTCTCTCTGCACGCCTCTTCCATTGCCGCTCTCAGCGTCCCGTTCGACGCGACTCCTCCGGCTATTGCAAGTTTGTTGAGCCCGGACTCTTTTACGGCAAGCATCGCGTGTTCTACCAGAACATCTGTCACCGCTTTTTGGAAAGAGGCGGCCACATCTGCTTCTATTACAGGTTCCCCTTTCATTCTGCAGCCATTCAGATAATTCAGCACAGCCGACTTAAGCCCGCTGAAGCTGAAATCATACGGTGCATCCTCGATTTTTGCCTTAGGGAAACGGATCGCCTGCGGATTTCCCTCTCTGGAAAGCTTGTCGATCTTAGGGCCGCCCGGATATCCGAGTCCGATCGCCCTCGCCACTTTGTCAAACGCTTCTCCCGCCGCGTCGTCTCGTGTCCTTCCGAGGATCTCATACGTACCGTAATCGTCTACCCGTACAAGGTGCGTATGGCCTCCCGACACTACGAGACAGATAAACGGAGGTTCCAGATCCGGATTTTCGATATAGTTTGCTGAAATATGGCCTTCAATATGATGTACTCCGACAAGCGGCAGCCCTGCCGCATAGCTGATCGCCTTTGCTTCCGCCACGCCGACCAGCAGCGCTCCCACAAGCCCCGGGCCGTACGTCACAGCAATGGCATCCATATCGCTCAATGTTTTGCCGGCCGCATCCAACGCCTCTTCGATCACCTGATTGATTTTTTCAATGTGTTTCCGGGAAGCGATCTCCGGCACTACCCCGCCATAAAGCTTATGCAGCTCGATCTGCGATGAGATGATGTTCGACAATACCTCTCTTCCGTTTCTGACGACTGCCGCTGCCGTCTCATCACAGGAGCTTTCTATTGCCAGTATCAGAATATCGTTCTTTTCCATTGTAAAGCCTCCGTTATTCTTCTTTAAAGTCAAGTACGATCGTCTTCCCGTCTTTTCCCGGATATGACTCCGGATAGATTTTCCGGACTGCATCCATATATTCTTCCGGACGGACCAGAGAGGGGCTGTAATGTGTCAGCCACATCTGCGCCGGTTTTGCGCGTCTGGCGAGTTTTGCAGCCTCTTCAAACGTCATATGCCGGTACTCTACTGCCTTTGCGGCCTTTTCCGGCTCCCCGTACATCCCTTCGCAGATAAAGAGATCCGCTCCTTCTGCCGCTTTTGCGATCGCCTCGACGGGTCTCGTATCTGTGCAGTACGTCACTTTAATCCCTCTGCGCGCCGGCCCGAGCACATCCTCCGGACGGTAAACATTGCCGCCGCATTCGATGATTTCACCCTTCTGCAGTCTGCTCCAGTACTGCATCGGAATCTGCGCAGACCTGGCACGTTCTACATCAAACCTGCCGGCACGGTCGATTTCCAGCGTATAGCCGTAGCAGGTCACATTATGATTCACGCGAAAAGCACGTATCCGGTATCCTTTTTGTTCAAAAACCTGCTCCGGTCCCTGGATCTCTTTGAATACGAGGGGGAACGGGAGCTCCGGCGCAATCACGCGGAGCGCGTTCACAACACGCTCCAGCCCTTTTGGCCCGATCAGTGTAAGCGGCTCGGTCCGCTCTGCATTGCCCATCGTGAGCAGCAGACCCGGCAGCCCGCTTATATGATCCCCGTGATAATGCGTAAAACAGATCGTGTCGATCGGTTTAAAGCTCCACCCTTTCTGTTTTATCGCAATCTGCGTGCCCTCCCCGCAGTCTATCAGCAAATTGCTCCCGTTAAACCTCGTCATCAGCGAAGTCAGAAAACGGTACGGAAGCGGCATCATTCCTCCGCATCCAAGCAAGCAAACATCCAGCATAATTTTCCTCCATTTTATAAATACTCTTCTACCGATACTGGTATCGCAAAGGATTCCCTCAGCTTATCGTAGCACGATTCACACAGGCAAAAGGAGTGCCGTTCACCGTCCTTGCCGGAAAAATATCCGAAATCCCACTCTACCTTAAGAATGCCTTCCCGGACGATATCTTTTTCTACCAAAATTTTTTTGCCGCACTTGTTGCAGCGCAGTACCTTTTCTTTTTCCATTCTGTTCCTCCCATATCTGCAGAAAGCACTGTTTTTCGTTTTTCTATTATAGTGTCCGGCGCATTTCCTGCCTACTGGGAATCACTGAGAATCTGTCCTATTTCGTCCACATAATAAGTGCATCCTCGCGTGGTCTCTCATAAAAATTTTTTCTGATCCCGGCGTCGCAGAATCCTAATTTGCGATAAAGTGCGATCGCTGCAGCGTTGCCTGTCCTCACTTCCAGCGTGTACCGTCTGATCCCGCGCCTGCAGCCGCGCGCCATAAGTTCCCTCAGCATCGCAGACCCCACACCCCTGCCGCGAAAATCAGCGCTGACCGCCACATTCGTGATATCGGCTTCGTCAAAAGACTGCAGCAGGCCGCAGTATGCGATCACTCTGCCGTCCAGGGTCACTTTCAGATAAAGCGTATCCTGTGACTGCAGAGACGATAAAAAACCTTCAGCACTCCACGGCATGGAAAAAATCTGTTTTTCAAGCTGTGCCACTTCCGCAGCGTCCTCCGGAAGCATTTCCGCAATCTCATAAGTTTCCCGGCACTGGTCCTGCTTTTCTGTTCCTGATCCGTTCATCGTTCTTCCTTCTGCGCCTTCGCCCGCTCGCGCTCTGCCTGCGAAAGTCTCAGATAATCCGGAGCATGTTCCGCTGCAGTTTCTGTCTTTCCGGCTTTTACATACTGCTGTGCGAGCACTGCCACAGACGCGGCTCTCTGACGGTTCATATTTGCCGGCGCATACCGGTACGGTACTTTCATCAAAGTACTCAGCATCTCGCGATAGACCGGAACGCCGTCTCCGAGAAATACGACTTCCCTGCCGAGCGCATTCAGTTCTTCTGCGATCTGCTCCACTGCCATTGGACTCTGCTCTTTTATGATCCTGAGCTCGCCGTCCTCAAATGTGTAAATCCCGGTGTATACCTGACTTCTCCTCGCATCCATCAGCGGGCAGATCAGACTCCCGCACCCATACAGGTTGCATGCCAGTGCGTCTACCGTCGGGATATGCACCAGCGGCTTGCCGAGCGCGAGGCCGAGTCCTTTTGCCGTTGCCGATCCGATGCGCAGCCCGGTAAACGACCCAGGTCCCGCCGCTACTGCGATCGCATCCACGGAGTTCAGATCGAGTTCTATCATTTTCGCTACTTCATCCAGCATAGGCAGCAATGTCTGCGAATGCGTTTTCTTATAATTCACGGTATATTCCGCCAGCAGCGTATCATCTGAAACAATCGCCACAGACGCTACCAGTCCGGAACTGTCTAATGCCAGTATTTTCATTTTTCACGCCTCATTTCCCGTAATCTTCTCCTGCACGAAACTGCGCCGGCGCGTCCTGTACCGCCGGGCCTTCCACTGTGATCCTGCGGAAATCAAATCCGCGCTGAAGATCTTTTTCTATCGTAATATAGATCGTATCTTCCGGCATCAGCTCCCCGATCAGGTTCGCCCACTCTACGAGGCATACGCCGTCCCCGAAAAAATACTCTTCGTAGCCGATTTCCTCCATCTCTTCCGGTTCTGCGATCCTGTACACATCAAAATGATAAAAAGGGATCCTGCCCTCTTCGTAGATCTGAACGATCGTAAAGGTCGGACTGTTTACCGGTTCTTCTATTCCAAGTCCGGCGGCCATCCCTTTCGTAAATATCGTTTTTCCGACACCGAGATCCCCGATCAGAGCATATACCTGCCCGGGCACCGCCTCTTTTGCAAGACGGTTTCCGAGTTCCCACGTCTCTTTTTCTGAATTTGTCTCAAAAATCATCTCATCCTCCAATCAGGAATGCAAACGGATCTTCATCCCGCAGAAAATGCATCAGCATATAAGAACACACGACTGCCACGCGTTCCTCCCGCAGGATACGCCGTACTTCATCGCGGTCGGCAAAAACCACCTCGATCTCTTCACCGTCCTCAAGCGCATCCGCACTTACTTCCCCGTCCGCATATCCGTACACAGTCGTACAGCACTCATCTGTCATTCCTATCGTAGTATAATACGGTTTTTCATAGATCGTGTCAACTTTCAGCGGATGCAGCGAAAGTCCGGTCTCTTCCCGCATCTCACGCACCGCTGAGTCATGGTAATCTTCTCCCGGCTCCACAAGTCCTGCCGGAAATTCATAAATATAATTGTCAATGGCATACCGGTACTGGCGGATCAGCACGACACGATCCCGTTTTTCTCCATACAGGCTGTAAATGATCACGCCGTCAGGCGACTGTTTTTTCGTAGAAAGCTCAAGCTGGTCCATCGTTTTTGCTCTGGACGCCACGTAATATTCTCCTGTTTTTCCTACGCGGTTTTCAATTTCAAGATTATACAGATTCACAAACCTGTTGTGTGTCGCCTGTTCGATTTTTCTGATCTTTCCCATTGTCTTCCCCTTCCTGTCGAATGAAAAAACCCTGCTTGGCAGATTTCCTATGACATAAAACCAGAGCGGCCCTGCACAATGTCCGAAAAGTAATCGCTCACTTTGAGCAAATTGCGCAACACCACTCTGTATTGTCTCCTTATCCGTGCGTACCTTTCCTCTGCCTCCGGCTCCCGGAGGGGCGCATCAGCTCTGCGTCTGACTGTTTCTGCCCGGAAGATGCTGTATCTGTGCGGTATTATGCAAAACTCTGCTAATCCGCTTATATAATACCATAGTCGGCACAGAAATCAATACACCTTTTAACAGATTCAGCGGTGCGACCGACAAAAGCACCAGCATGGAAACGCTGTCGATCGCCGGGTTGATCGCTGTACCCATTCCTACGATCGCGTCGAGGGGAATCCCGTACAGTCTTGAAAAAGCCGGGATCAGATAAAACGCATTAAACAGACTGCCGGCCAGAGTAATTCCGACCGTTCCCACTGCCAGTCCGGCCGCCGCCATTTTTCTCGTTTTCCTCATATGGTACACGATGGATGCCGGAACAATGAAAGAGCATCCCACGACGAAATTCGCAAGATCACCGACAAACGCCGTACTTGTACCTTTCACCACGAGTTTCAGAAGAATCTTTACCAGCTCGATAATAACACCGCCTACCGGCCCAAGGTAAAACGCTCCGATCATTGCCGGAATCTCGCTAAGATCAAGCTTGTAAAATTCCGGCGCCAGAAACAGTACCGGAAAATCAAAAATATGAAGCAGCATAGCCAGAGCCCCGAGCATCCCGCATACGGTGATGTACTGCGTCTTCTTCACCTGCGCCACGCTGTTTCGGATCAGCTTTCTCTCTGCCAGCTCCGATACTCCCACGATCGCCAGAACGACCACAAGGCATACCAGAACAAATTGCAAGTTATCTGCCACCGCCTGTAAAATTCCTGTTCCCATTTCCTGTTCTCTCCTTTTCTTTCAATAATCCGGGACACGCCCGGTATTTATTTAAGAAAAGCTCTTCCTGGTGCATCGTACTGTCATTTTCCTGTGTGACAGCAAAGAAAAAAGCCGCCGGAATCTCTCAAAAAACTCCGCGGCTGCTTCGTACCATCACAAAAAATACGCTGCCTTCTTCTCTCATCCAGACTATACTGTCGGTACCGGAATTTACTGCATCCGCAGTATCACCGGTTCAGCCGCCTAAGCGGGTCGCGGACTATACCGCCGGTGGGGAATCTCACCCCGCCCCGAAGAACCAATTCTTAAATTATAATCATTATAGCGCATCCGCGCGCGAGATACAAGCCCCAACTTCTACAATAAAAATTCCGCCATGACTGTATTGCTCAGATGAATGCCTTCCGGTGTCAGGAAAATCCGGCCGCCGCCGCGCGCCAAAAGCCCGTTCGCCATCTGCCGTTCGATCACTTCGCCGTACACTTCATCCACTGTTTTTCCAAATTTCCGGACGAACTCGCTCTCTTTGATCCCTTCCATCATGCGCAGGCCAAGGAACAGAAATTCTTCCATCTGATCATTCCGGCCGAGCACAAGCTCCTCCTTCTCCCGCCATCCGCCGGAAAGATATTCCTGCATCCGGACCGGATTCGTGAAGCGGTTCTCTCCTCCACCCTGCTGTGCAAGCAAAGACGCGGCCCCCAGTCCGAATCCTGCATACTCTGTTCTCTTCCAGTAACCGATATTATGCCGGCATTCGTATCCAGTTCTCGCATAATTCGAAATCTCATACCGGTGCATCCCCGCCTGCGAAAGCAACTCTCCCGTCATCTCATACATCCTGCGCTCTTCTTCCTCCGAAGGAAGATGCTCCGGTATCTCTCCGCGGCTCCGCTGTTCTTCCTCTTCCCGGTACATCTCGTAAAAGGGAGTTCCCTCTTCAATGATCAGGCTGTACGCCGAAATATGCTCCGGGCCGAATGAAAGAACACATTCCAGCGTATTTTTCCATGATTCTGCCGTCTGGCCGGGAAGCGCCGACATCAGATCCACATTGATATTCGCAAACCCCGCAGCCCTTGCCATCCTCCAGGTCTGTTCAAAATCATCCCGCGTATGGACGCGGCCGAGCATGGCAAGCTCCGCATCATGCGCGGACTGAAGCCCGATGCTCAGACGGTTGATCCCCATGCTGCGATAAGCGCGCAGCTTCTCTTCATCTGCCGTCTTCGGATTACACTCCAAAGAAATCTCAGCATCCGGTGCAATGGAAAATTTGCTCTGCAGCGCATCCATCACATCGCCGGTCCACTCCCACGGAAGAATGGAAGGTGTGCCGCCTCCGAAAAAAACCGTACTGACGCAGTATTGTTCTGCATTCGGAAATGCTCTGATCTCTTTTTTCAGCGCCTCTATGTATTGTCTCTGCAGATCCCTGCCGGCAGACATCGACAGGAAATCACAGTAAGCACATTTCCTGATGCAGAACGGAATGTGCACATATAATTCCAGATTTCTCATAGCAAACCTTCTCTCCGGCGCGTCACAGATTAAATATACTTCCCTGCAGCGGCACTCCCGCCGTCTCTGCCAGACGGATTACGCCGTCCGTCGCCAGCGATACCGTGGATTCCACATGAATGCGGTCTGTTACGCTGTAATCAAACAGAATATTTCCCTGTGCCGGGAACTCTTCATCGGCGTCCCAGAACAGATACTGGATCGGGATACAATCAAAGCACCTGAGTATGAATCCGGCGTCTCCCTGTTTTGCCATGCCGGCTCCCAGCTTTTTTGCTGCCTCAAGGAGCTGCTCCGTCTTTCCCGTAAACGTCCTTGCAAACGGCAGCAGCACATGCTTCTCAAATGCAGGCGCGAAAGGCCCTGCGTCTTTGACGTCCCGGAACGGCACCCACCGATCCTGAAAACGCGCATCCGCCTTTGAATACCAGAACAAATTGTAGATATTCATCCGGCTGCCCAGGGATACCGGTCCGTCATCTTCCATCGCTTTTACCGTCCCCGTCTCTTTGTGTACGCCGAACTTTCTCCCGAAATGGTAAAGCGTCAGGTAATCTCCCTCCTGCCGGAGTTCCGGCAGTTTCCGCAGCAGTTCCTGCACATCCATCCCGAGGATCTTCTGCCTCCATGACTCGCACAGCTTTTCGTAATTTGACACATCCGGTTTTTCCATCTGTCTGCTCCCGTTCCTTTTACTTGTCGTCCAGTTTCAGCACACTCATAAACGCCTTCTGCGGTATCTCTACGTTTCCGACCTGGCGCATCCGCTTCTTTCCTTCTTTTTGTTTTTCCAGAAGCTTCTTTTTCCGCGTGATATCACCGCCGTAGCACTTTGCCAGCACATCCTTCCGCATCGCCTTTACCGTCTCGCGCGCGATGATCTTGCTGCCGATCGCCGCCTGGATCGGAATTTCAAAGAGCTGCCTCGGGATCTCCGCTTTCAGCTTCTCGCACATTTTCCGCCCCCGCTCATACGCCGTTTCCGCGTGTACGATGAAAGAAAGCGCGTCGACTTCCTCACGGTTGACTAAGATATCAAGCTTTACAAGCTCTGAGCGCTGATATCCCTTCATATCGTAATCAAAGGAAGCATATCCGCGCGAACGCGATTTCAGCGCGTCAAAGAAGTCATAAATGATCTCGTTGAGCGGAAGCGTATATTTCAGCAGGGCCCTCGTCTCTTCAATATACTCCATCCCCTCATAGACGCCGCGGCGCTCCTGGCACAATTCCATGATCGAGCCGATAAATTCTGTCGTCACCATGATCTCTGCCGCCACGACCGGTTCTTCCATGTATTCAATCTCAGACTGGTCCGGCAGGTTCGTCGGATTCGTCAGCTCAACCACTTCTCCGTTCGTCTTATGTACTTTGTAGATAACGCTCGGCGCCGTCGTCACAAGGTCCAGATTATACTCCCTTTCCAGACGCTCCTGTATGATCTCAAGGTGCAGAAGCCCCAGAAAACCGCAGCGGAATCCGAAACCGAGCGCAACGGATGTCTCCGGCTCAAACTGCAGAGATGCATCGTTCAACTGCAGTTTTTCCAGCGCATCGCGCAGATCCGGATATTTTGCTCCGTCCGCCGGATACATGCCGCAGTACACCATCGGGTTTACCTTTTTGTAGCCCGGAAGCGGCTCTGCGCACGGACGGTCCGCGCACGTTACCGTATCGCCGACACGCGTATCTTTCACATTTTTCAGGCTGGCAGTCAGATATCCCACCATACCGGCGCCCAGCTCATCGCATGGGATAAACTGTCCGGCTCCAAAATACCCGGCCTCCACCACGTCAGCCTCGGCTCCTGTCGCCATCATCCGGATCTTTGTTCCTTTCTTTACCGTCCCTTCCATGATGCGCACAAAAATAATGACCCCTTTGTAGGAATCGTAAACGGAATCAAAAATCAGCGCCTGAAGCGGTGCATCCGGATCGCCTTTCGGTGCTGGGATCTTTTTTACGATGCTCTCCAGCACCTGCTCCACATTTTCTCCCGTCTTGGCGGAGATCAGCGGCGCATCCTGGGCTTCAATGCCGATCACATCCTCGATCTCATTGATCACACGTTCCGGCTCCGCGCTCGGCAGGTCGATCTTATTGATGACCGGCATGACATCCAAGTCATGGTCAAGTGCCAGATATACATTTGCAAGTGTCTGCGCTTCGATCCCCTGCGCCGCGTCCACGACCAGAATCGCTCCGTCGCACGCCGCAAGGCTTCTTGATACCTCGTAATTAAAATCCACATGTCCCGGTGTGTCGATCAGATTGAAAATATATTCTTCCCCGTCCTGGGCTTTATAGACAGTCCTGACCGCCTGAGACTTAATGGTAATGCCGCGCTCACGCTCAAGCTCCATATTATCAAGGACCTGATTCTGCATCTCACGGCTGGTAAGAAGCCCCGTCATCTCAATGATGCGGTCAGCCAGCGTTGATTTTCCATGGTCAATATGGGCTATAATACAAAAATTTCTGATTCTGCTCTGCTCTATTGCCACCTGTATTCCTCCTCATCAGCACATTCCGGTGCTTCCGCAGCACTTCTGCTTTTCCCGTTTCGCGTCGGCACCTGTAATCCGGTACAGTTTATCATACTTTTTTACCGTTTGTCCATAGCCGTACTTTTGTTTTTCCCGGAACCGCCCCGCTCACCGGCCACTCAGCACTTCGTCCAGCAGGCCGGCCAGCACTGCCATGGCATTTCTTTCTTCTTCCACGGTATTCAGCTGTGTGCCGGCCTCGACCAGAAGCGACCTCGGTCTCAGGTGCAGATTAAACCGCTCTGCTTTCAGGTAGATGTTTCTCGTAAAACCGGGATATTTTTCCTGTGCCGCAAGCTGCATCTGCAGGGAAAAAGCCAGATTCTGCTGTATGTACGGATTCTCCAGCCAGGAAAGCGGTTCTGCCTGGCTGTCGCGGGAAATCCCGTTAAAGAACATGATCATAGAAGTCGGTTTTCCGTCGATCTCCGTCACGAATTTCTGGCCTTCTACACCGTCCCTGTGCAGGTCGATCACCACTTCCACCGTTGGGTTTTCCGCCAAAATCTGTTCGATCGACGCGCGTGCATAATCGTAAGCGGCGCTCCGGTCCAGCACGCCGTCTACAAGATCGTATATCCCGGTATCATGGATCACATTGTATCCGTACTGTTCTTCCAGATGCGATTTCAGCACTTCTCCCATTCCGATGATCGTGTCTTCCACCTTTCCTTCTTCGGAATCCGCAAATGCTTCCTGCGAATGTGTATGGTAGATCAGGATCTGCGGCACCTGAGGATTCTTCTCGATCGTAAGGTCTTCTCCCAGCAGAACATCGGCATCCAGCAGACCGGCATCCGCCGAAGTTCCCGCATCCACCGTATAATAATTGGACAGCAGATAATCAAAATCCTGCAGCTGTTCCATTAAAGTGTCTGACATTGCGCTCCCTGAAAACGCGGCCGCCGCTTCTCCGGTTCCCGTTCCGGCCTCCGGCGCATTTTCTGCCTGCGCGCTGTCCGTTTCCGTCTGTCCCGGTTCACTCTCTGCCTGCGCACCGTCCGTTTCCGTCTGCCCCGGTTCACTCTCCGGCCTATCCGCCGTCTGTTCAGTACCAGATTCCGTCTCCTCCATCCCGCTCTTTGTCTGCTCAGTGCCAGATTCCGTCTCCTCCGATGCGGATGCCTGTCCGTCCGCCAGAAAACTGTACGCCGGCACGAGCTGGTCCATCCACGCACCCGCCCACTTTTTCCCGTCCTGATCACTTCTTTCTATGGCAGCTGCATAGCCGGGCGCCCACGTGCGCACCGCTGCATCCTCCAGATTCCGCTGCATGCTGCCGGAATCGAAAAGACTGCGGACAGCCGGCGAACCAAGTACAATGCTCCCTGCTTTATATACAATATAAATACCTAACAGTATCATGATCACGTAAAGGATCTTCTGCAGCCTGTCCGTTCCCCTCATCCTGCCGCCTCCCACTAAGCGCCGCACCATGCGCGGCCCCGCTGATACGTCCGTCCGGCAGACGGCTCCTGCTGCCGGACGCTATCACATGTATATGCGGCAAATCGGGAAAATATTCCGTACGCCTCATTCCTTTGCAGAAAATACGAGATTCAGCCCTTCTGATATCGTATAGCTTAAATATTTCACCGTCTCATCAATATCCTTCGGTGTTACGAACATCGTATTCAGATGCGGCGAGATCAGTTCCCGGATCATCTGATGCTTCTCCGCCTGATTGAGCGTCCCGAGCGTTCCGCCAAGCTTCTGCATGCCGGCGCAGCGGTCCATCTCCGCAATCAACTCCTCCATCGTATCATTTACAATCGTAGCAGCGTCTACTACAGTCGGCACGCCGACAGCGATCACAGGCACACCAAGCGTTTCTTTGTTGATCGCATTGCGGTGATTGCCGACTCCCGATCCCGGATTGATGCCGGTATCCGTAATCTGGATGGTGCGGTTCAGCCTGCGCGTGCTGCGCGCCGCCAGAGCGTCAATCGCGATCACTGCCTCCGGCTTCGTCTCCTCTACGACTCCCTTTATAATCTCCAGCGTCTCCATCCCGGTCTGCGCCATCACTCCCGGCACGATCGCACTGACTTCTCCTGCGTTTCTTGTCTCCTCAGAAGCACGTCCGTATTCCCGGATGATATGACGCGTAATATGGAGGTTCCCGATCACATTCGGCCCCAGAGCATCCGGCGTCACCTCCCGGTTCCCGAGGCCGACCACCAGCACCGATCTGCGGCGTCTGCCAAGGAGCCCGCACAGATGCCGCGCGATCTCTTCCGATATTTCCCTGTGATACCCTTCGTCCGGCGCCGACATATGCGGCGCTTCGATCGTAATATAAGTTCCCGTCGGTTTTCCGAGCGCCTTTGCTCCGTTTTCAGACTGTATCACAACTGTCGTCGTATAGAGCTCCCGCTCCTCATCTTTTTCTTCACTGATCTGCACCCCGCGTATTTTGATATGATCCGCTTCGCAGCTTTCTCTTGCCTCCAGTGCCAGATCGGTACGTACCTGAAAATTGCCTATCATGACTGCTCTCCTTTGTATCGGTTTTTCCTTATTTTTTACTGGATTTTCAAAATTATGTATTGACAGAACAACCTGATTGGACTAAGATATATGAGTATGTTTACATTAAACGTCCGTGTCCGATTTTAATGAAACACGTCATAAATACAGAATGTCTGGAGGTGTACACATTGGCTAACATTAAATCTGCAAAGAAAAGAATCCTTGTAGCTAAGACCAGAAACGAGCGCAACAAAGCGATCAAGTCTTCTGTTAAGACAGCGATCAAAAAGGTAGATGCTGCTGTCGCAGCAAACGACAAGGCTGCAGCAGAGGCTGCTTTACTGTCTGCTACTTCTGCTATTGATAAAGCTGCTAAAAAAGGCGTTTATCACAAGAACAATGCAGCCAGAAAAGTTTCCCGTCTGTCAAAAGCAGTCAGCGCTATGGCATAAGAATAGATCAGTTTACGTGAATATAAAAACAACCGGTTCCGTCATGCCGGTTGTTTTTTTCATGCTCTTATGTGCCGCAGTGCAGTCTTTTTCTCACGCCGCGCGGCTTTTATTCCCCGCCGCACGTCTCCTCTTCCGGTTCCATGCACAGCGATTCTATGACCTGCCAGATTTCTTCCCGGCCCTGCTTCGTCGAAGCTGAGAAAGGCAGGATCTGCGTGCCGGGGCGCACGTTCAGCCCCTGGCGGATCGCTTTTATGTGCTTTTGCACCTGGCTCCTCTTGATCTTATCAAGCTTCGTCGCAATGATGATCGGCTCAAATCCATTTGCACAGATCCAGTCGTACATGATCCTGTCGTTCGCACCCGGTTCATGACGGATATCGATCAGGAGAAATACTGCTTTCAGCACGGCAGAACCGTGCAGGTAGCGTTCGATCAGTTTTCCCCATTTTTCTTTTTCGCTCTGAGCGACTTTTGCATAACCGTACCCCGGAAGGTCTACCAGGTACAGCGCGTCGTTGACATTATAAAAATTGATCGTCTGCGTTTTGCCCGGCTGCGCACTCGTCCTTGCAAGCGCTTTCCGGTTCAGCAGTCCGTTGATCAGCGAAGATTTCCCCACATTTGATTTGCCTGCAAATGCGACCTCCGCCTTTGTATTCTGCGGCAGCGTACTCGTCACTCCGCATACGGTTTCCAGGTTTACCTGCTTGATAACCATAGGATTCTCCTCTTCATAATGATCAGAGACGGCAGGCGCCGCCTCTTTATCAGCTGCGGACGAAAGCTGTCTTGAGAACTTCCGGCATTGTCTTTACGTATACCAGTCTCATTCCGTCCTTGATCTCATCCTGAATCTCTGCGATATCCGCTTTATTCTCAGCCGGGACGATCACCGTCGTGATACCTGCCTGTTTTGCCGCCAGAAGCTTTTCTTTCAGCCCGCCGATCGCAAGCACTCTTCCTCTCAGCGTGATCTCTCCCGTCATTGCCACATCAGCCCGCACCGGAATTCCCGCTATCGCCGAAAGGATCGCAGTCGCCATCGTGATACCGGCAGACGGACCATCCTTCGGCACGGCGCCCTCCGGAATATGGATGTGAATATCATTCTCTGTGAAAAACTCCGGAGAAATGCGGTACTCCTGTCCCAGGGAACGGACATAGCTGATCGCAGTGCGCGCCGACTCCTTCATCACATCGCCGAGCTGTCCGGTCAGGAGGAATTCCCCTTTTCCCGGCATCGTATTGACTTCGATCTCCAGCGTGTCGCCGCCTACACTCGTCCATGCCAGACCGCGTACGATCCCGATGTCATTCTCGGCGTTCTTTTTCTTGTATGTGTAACGTTTCCGCCCGAGATATTTTTCCAGATTCTTCTCTGTGACACGGATACTCTTTGCATCATTTTCGAGAAGTTCCCGCGCGGCTTTCCGGCAGATCTCGCCAATCTTGCGTTCAAGCTGGCGGACTCCCGCTTCCTTTGTATAACCGCTGATGATAAGAGCCAGGGCAGACTTTGTGATCGTCAGCTGTTTTCTGGCAAGGCCATGACGCTCCAGCTGTTTTTTCACCAGATGTTCTTTTGCAATATGCAGCTTTTCATTCGCTGTATAACTGCTGACCTCGATAATCTCCATCCGGTCCAGCAGAGGACGCGGTATGGTATGAAGGTCATTCGCTGTCGCGATAAAAAGGACCTCTGACAGATCGATCGGAAGCTCGACATAGTGATCCCGGAATCTGC
>DVHT01000010.1 GCA_018711885.1 Candidatus Choladousia intestinipullorum
TTAAAACCGTAAAATATAAAGATAAAGATGTAAAAGCCGGAGAGACGTATTCCTATAAAGTGGTTGCTTTTAAGGAAAATAAAGCGACAAAGAAAACGGTTCTGATGGGGATTGAGGACAGCGCAAGTGTGAAGCTTGGTTTTGCGGATTATCTGTCTGTTCAGAAGCAGATTGAAAAATCGGATGGCAGCATCGAACTGCAGTGGAACAGAGTAATAGGCGCGGAAGGTTACATTGTAGAGAAACAGAATAAAACTACAGATCAGTATGATCAGGTAACTGTTCTTCCGGCAAATCAGACAACCTATACATTCTCTGCAAGCGCGGCAGATAAGGATCCGATGTATCGTATCTGTGCATACGCAGGCAGCAGCTATACGGAATACCAATATGTATCTCCAGCCTACCGTACAGCACGGACATCGGGCATAGCGGCGTCTCCGACGGTGCTTGCTGATGGAACGACTGGTATCAGTGTATCCTGGCAGCCGGTAGCAGGCGCGGCATACTACAAGGTATACCGTTCCAGACAGTATACAGGCATGAATGCTGACAGCGGTAATTTTAAACTCCCGGGTACAAATGCAGTAGTGACTGTTTATAAAGATGGAAAACTTTCTGATGACGGAACGTATTATGTTGATGCTCCTGAGTATACGGATAAGATTACAGGTACGAGTGTAGTGGATACGTATCAGGGATATCCGTATATGTCATATGAGAATGATCAGCAGCTTATAAAGACAAGAGATGTTGCTGATTCACCGCAGGAAGGCATTCGTTACTACTATTATGTTCAGGCATTTGCCGCTGACGGCGAACCGGTAGTCAACGAATATGAAAGTTATACATCTACAAGGACTATTTATGAAGGCGGCTGGGTCGGAGCGCCGGCAAGCGCGATGATCAACAACGTGACCGCGACAAAACCGGTGATCAAGAAGGTAAAAGCGGAAGGCAAAGGAAAAGTTGAAGTAGCATGGAAGAAATCGGCAAAAGCTGACAAGTATATCGTATACTACTCCACAAAGAAGAAGAGCGGATATACATACGGCGGTATCACAAGCAAAAACAAGATCACAATTAAGGGTCTGACGCCGGGCAAGACGTATTACTTCCAGGTAAAGGGCATAAAGGCAAACGCAGCAGGCGGAGATGTTTATTCCTCCCTGTCGAAAGCAAAATCTGTAAAAGTCAGATAAGTTTGTCTGAATGTTTCGGGGACGTTCCGAACGATGAATCGCGGGATTCATGGGGAGGGGCGTCCCCTTCTTTGCGCTGCGGGTTCTGTAAACTCTGGACAGACAGCCGGTTGGGGATTACAATAAGGAAAAAAGACGGGGGTATGCTATGAAGAACAACCAGATTCTGAAAATTTACGGTACGGATTATAAGGAAATGACCATCCGGCTTCTGCAGGAGGCGGATCTTTCCGCGCGTATAACGGATAAGAAATGCAGAATTGCAGTCAAGCCGAACCTCGTATCAGCCAGTCCGGCGTCTTACGGAGCCACGACGCACCCGGAGGTGGTTGCGGGGATCATCGAATATCTGCAGGAGGACGGCTGTGATGATATCACAATCATGGAGGGCTCCTGGGTGGGCGGAAGGACTTCCGAGGCATTTCATGTGTGCGGCTATAAAGAGCTTGCGAAACGGTACGGGGTAAAGCTGTGCGATACGCAGAAGCAGCATTCTCATGCGTGCGACTGCGCCGGAATGGAGCTGAATGTCTGCGATTGTGTCGATGAGGTCGATTTCCTGATCAATGTTCCGGTACTGAAAGGGCATTGCCAGACGAAAATTACGTGTGCGCTCAAAAATATGAAGGGACTGATCCCGAACAGGGAGAAGCGGAGGTTCCACACGCTGGGGCTGCATAAGCCGATCGCGCATCTGGCGGCGGGGATCCGGCAGGATTTTATCGTCGTCGATCATATCTGCGGTGATCTCGATTTTGAGGACGGAGGCAATCCGGTGGTGCGCAACTGTGTGATGGCTGCCTGCGATCCGGTGCTTGTCGATTCTTATGTGTGCAGGCTGCTGCATTATCCGGTATCTGACGTTCCCTATGTGCGGATGGCGGAGCAGCTTGGGGCCGGCAGTACGAAGCTGGAACAGGCAGAGATCCTGACATGCGGCGGTTCAGCTTCAGACGAAGAGCTTCCGCAGGAAAGGAAGATCGTGGAACTGAAAGACGCAGTGGAAGAAGTAGAGTCCTGCAGCGCCTGCTATGGATATCTGATTCCGGCTCTCGACCGGCTTCGCAAAGAAGGGCTTCTCAAAAAACTGGATGCAAAGATCTGTATCGGTCAGGGATATCAGGGAAAAACAGGGCGTCTCGGAATCGGACGCTGTACGAAAGAATTTGAGTACCATGTGAAGGGATGTCCGCCTACGGAGACAGAAATTTACGAATTTTTGAAAGGGTATATTCAAAAGCGCCAGTAAAGAAACAGACTTGCCGTAAAACGCCGCGGGATACCGGGGCAGAAGTAATAGATTCGCGGACAGCGCCATACAATAGAAAAAACGCGCGGCGGTGATCGGATGAAAATTTGGGGAGGCATGATAACAGGGATCATTTTTGCCGGGCTGACCGGGTTTCTGATCGGGACAGCCATTCCGTCTCTGTTTCATATGGGGACGGGATCGTATGCGGGACTGCTCAGTCTGTACAGCCTTGGAAGATACGAAAGCATGGAGATCAGGCCGGAGAGGCTTCTGACGTATATTCTGGCGGCGCGCCTTCCGATGCTCCTCTTCCTGTGGATGAGCAGCTATACGGCGGCCGGTATCCTGTTTCACATCGGATATGCGTGGTGGCTTGCCGCGTCGGCAGGAATGCTGCTGTCTTTGTTTGTATTGCGGGATGGCTACAGGGGTATTGTGCTGTTTGGATGCTGTCTGCTGCCGCAGTGGATCTTGTACGTCTCTATGTGGAAACGGGAGCTGGCATTCTTCTTGGGGAAGGCGGCAGCCGGAGGCGTGAACCGGGAAGGGATTATTCCAATCCGCCGGGCAGAGCTTAGGGAACTGGGACGGATGGTGCTTTTGTGCATGGCGGGATGTGCGGCTGAGGCTTTTCTCGGGATGTGGACGCTGAAAATTTATTTACATTTTTTTACATAAAATTTACCATATGTGGTGCGCCGCAAAATTGCATTGACGAGATGTTGTGAAAACGCCTGAAAACGGCGTTTTTGCCCTGTTTTCAGGCAAAAATTCTCATTGATTTTGGTACAGAAATTGGATATAATCATTTTACTTTGCAAGACAGGACAGAAAGATCAGAGGGGGTACCTGTCGCATAATATGGGGGAATTTTGTGGTGAGGAGTTTTACATATGGGAATTGAGCTGCCACTGTTTATTGACTATTTAAAAGAGAAAAAAAA
>DVHT01000066.1 GCA_018711885.1 Candidatus Choladousia intestinipullorum
GTTCAGTGGATGGGGAGTTGCCGCAGAAACGAAAAGCTCGTCTTACGATATGAGATCCGCACCCGTTGCAACATACAGATGACATACATCTCGATTGTGAAGGGATATCAGAATTATTATTTATTCACATACTCATTCACATCGGGATGTTTTTTTATGCCCACATCCCGACGCAGGTTAAAGGAGGTACAGGGCAATGATGGATCATCAGAAAATCAAAGAAGGCGTCCGCCTGATGCTGGAAGGCATCGGAGAAGACGTCAGCCGCGAAGGACTCCGCGAAACACCGGAGCGGATCGCGCGCATGTGTGAACAGATTTACGGCGGGCTCTACGAGGACGCCGGCGTACATCTCGGAAAGCAATTCCAGGCAACAAACAACAACATCGTCATCGAAAAAGACATTACGTTTTACTCTGTCTGCGAACATCATCTCCTTCCTTTTTACGGCAAAGCGCATGTCGCTTACATTCCTGACGGGAAGGTGGCAGGACTCAGCAAGCTGGCTCGTACCGTAGAGGTTTTTGCAAGGCGCCCGCAGATTCAGGAAAACATGACGGCGCAGATCGCAGACGCGCTGGAAAAATATCTCGCTCCAAAAGGCGTTATGGTCATGATCGAAGCAGAGCACATGTGCATGACGATGCGCGGGGTACAGAAACCGGGCAGCAAAACAGTCACCACGATCGTAAAAGGAGTTTTTGCGGAAGATTACTCTCTTCAGCAGACCTTCCTGCAGATGGTAAGAGGATAATTAATATGGAAAGAATCCGTAAGATCCAGGAACACCCTCTGTTCAGAGAACAGTATGAGCTTCTCCAGGATGCAGAGAAAGACCGTATTTTCTGCGGCCACTCGATGGCGCACTTTGCCGATGTTGCGCGGCTTATGTACATATACAGTCTGGAAGACCACGCCGGTCTGGACCGGTCGCTGATCTATGCAGCCGCCCTTCTCCATGACATCGGCAGATATGAGCAAATTTCCCTCGGAACGCCTCATCATCTCTCCGGCGCCAGAATCGCAGGTGAAATCCTGGCTGACTGTGGATTTTCGGCCGGGGAAATCTCCGCAGTCCAGGATGCTGTAAAAAGTCACAGAAAGGCCTCCGATGAGGGCGCACCGCCGCTGTCGCGCTATCTGTACCGTGCAGACAAGCAGTCCCGGAACTGCTTTTGCTGTCCGGCAAAAGAGGAATGCGACTGGCCGGACACAAAAAAGAATCTGTATTTCACGTACTAGAAACTATACAGGAGAATGAAAATGAGAATTGGAAACCGCGAATTTGATACAAAAAGCGAAACGTATCTCATGGGAATACTGAATGTGACTCCCGATTCCTTCTCTGACGGCGGCAAATTCAACAGCATGGATTCCGCCCTCCGTCATGCAGAGCAAATGATCGAAGAAGGAGCAGACATTGTCGATATCGGCGGAGAATCCACCCGCCCGGGACACGTTGTCATTTCTGAGGAAGAAGAAATTTCCCGTGTCACTCCCATCATTGAAGCTGTAAAGAGCCGTTTTGACATCCCCGTATCGATTGATACGTATAAAGGAAATGTAGCGGAAGCCGCCCTCCAGGCAGGAGCGGATCTCGTAAATGATATCTGGGGATTCAAGTTTGATCGGAAAGCCGCAGAGGCAACGGCCAAATACCAGGCCGCCTGCTGTCTGATGCACAACCGCAAGGAAGCAGTGTACGATAATTTTCTGGAAGACATGGTAAAAGATATGGAAGAATGTGTCGCCATAGCGAGGGCCGCCGGAGTAGCAGATGATAAGATCATCCTCGATCCCGGCGTCGGTTTTGGAAAAAACTGCGAGATGAATCTGGCCGCTATCCATCACACAGACGTGCTTCACCAGCTGGGCTTCCCCGTTCTCCTCGGCACGTCCAGAAAATCTGTGATCGGAAACACACTGAATCTCCCTGTGGACCAGCGGTTAGAGGGCACTCTGGCCACTACTGTGATCGGCGTGATAAAAGGCTGCGCCTTTTTCCGTGTACATGATGTCAAAGAAAACAAACGGATCATTCAGATGACAAAAGCCATTCTGGCTCATTAAACAGGAGACAAGCATATGGACAAAATAACGATCAAAGACCTGGAAGTCTTTGCAAAGCACGGAGTTTTCCCGGAAGAAAATGCTCTCGGGCAGAAATTTATCATTTCCGCCACTCTGTATACCGATACGAGAAAAGCCGGGCGCACCGACGAGCTGAGCTATTCTATCCATTACGGCGAAGTAAGCCATCTGATCAAAAAAATCGCAGAAGAAAACACCTGGAAGCTTCTGGAAAAGGTAGCAGAAGAACTCGCCAGATCAATCCTTCTGCAGTATCCTCTGGCAAAACGGGCAGATATCACAATCAAAAAACCCTGGGCTCCCATCGGGCTCCCTCTGGATACCGTCTCCGTCGAGATCAGCCGCGCATGGCATACTGCATACATCGCGCTCGGTTCCAATATGGGCGATAAGAAAGCCTATCTGGATCAGGCGGCAGCTATGCTTCAGGAAAATCCGGACTGTGAGGTGATCCGGGTCTCCCGTTATCTGACGACAAAACCATACGGCGGAGTGGAACAGGACGATTTTCTAAACGGCGCCCTCGAACTTCACACCCTTCTTTCTCCGGAAGAGCTGCTCGACCTGCTCCACGAGATAGAACAGAAGGCCCACAGAGAACGGCTGGTCCACTGGGGACCGAGGACTCTGGATCTGGATATCCTGCTCTACGATGATCTTGTTCTGGATACTCCTGATCTTCATATCCCTCACGCAGAAATGCACCTGCGGGATTTCGTGCTGATCCCTATGGCTGAGATTGCCCCGTGGAAACGCCATCCGCTGACCGGGCTGACCGTAGAGCAAATGAGAAATAACCTGGCAAAGCAGACGCCAGATCATATTTTATAATAGGAAGAAAGAGGATTACGATATGTGGATTGCAGACCAATGGAATGATTATGAGGTCATAGATACATCAAGCGGCGAAAAACTGGAGCGCTGGGGCGATTACCTTCTGGTGCGCCCGGATCCCCAGGTCATCTGGAATACCCCGAAGCGCCATTACGGCTGGAAAAAGCGAAACGGACATTACCACCGTAGCAAAAAGGGCGGCGGCGAATGGGAATTCTTTGATCTGCCCGAACAGTGGAGCATCCGCTACCGCGATCTAACCTTTCAGTTAAAGCCATTCAGCTTTAAGCACACGGGGCTCTTCCCGGAACAGGCGACGAACTGGGACTGGTTCTCCCAGAAGATCCGACAGGCAGGACGTCCGGTAAAAGTTTTAAATCTCTTTGCCTACACAGGCGGAGCCACATTGGCCGCCGCTGCCGCCGGCGCGTCCGTGACGCACGTAGACGCCTCTAAAGGCATGGTAGGCTGGGCAAAGGAAAACGCTGCCGCTTCCGGGCTTTCAGGCGCCCCGATCCGGTGGCTCGTAGATGACTGCACGAAATTTGTGGAGCGTGAGATCCGGCGCGGCAACCATTACGACGGCATTATTATGGATCCGCCGTCCTATGGACGCGGACCCAAAGGCGAAATCTGGAAGATTGAGGAATCCATCCATCCGTTTATTCAGCTCACCGCAAAGCTGTTAAGCGATGACCCGCTGTTTTTCCTTGTGAATTCCTATACGACAGGCCTTGCTCCGGCCGTCCTCACCTACATGATCGCGACAGAACTGAAAAAGTTCGGCGGACACGTCGAATCACAGGAAATCGGACTTCCGGTGACGCAAAGCGGACTTGTGCTGCCATGCGGCGCATCCGGCCGCTGGGAGCGATAGAATAAATTGAGCTGCAGAATGACTTCCGGACAAAAAACCATCCGGAGTCTCTGCAGCTCTTTTCTTTACCGCTCCTCAAGCGCAACGTATTCTCTGTGATGTCCCACGTATTTATATGCGGGACGGATGATCTTCCCGGCATTCACCAGCTCTTCGATCCGGTGAGCGCTCCAGCCGGCAATCCTGGAAATCGCAAAAATCGGAGTAAACATCTGTTTCGGGATTCCAAGCATGGAGTATACAAATCCGCTGTAAAAATCGACGTTGCAGCAGATTGGTTTGTGCAGACTCTTCCTGCTTGTGAGCAGCTCCGACGCCATGCGCTCCACCCGCTCATACAGTCCGAATTCTTCTTCCCTTCCCTTTTCAATGGACAGAGACTTGGCATATTCTTTCAAGATGACAGCACGCGGATCGGACAAGGTATAGACCGCATGCCCCATTCCATAAATAAGACCGCTTCCGTCAAACGCTTCTTTATTTATGATCTTCGTCAGATATTCACGGACCTCCTCATCGCTGCCCCAGTCATGCACATTCGCTTTAATATCCGCAAACATATTTTCCACTTTCAGGTTGGCTCCTCCGTGCTTCGGTCCCTTCAGCGAACCAAGCGATGCCGAAATCGCAGAGTACGTATCTGTACCGGTCGAAGATACGACATGTGTGGTAAAGCTCGAGTTGTTTCCACCGCCATGCTCCGCATGTATCACAAGGGCAATATCCAGCACCCTCGCTTCCAGCTCCGTATACTGTGCATCCTCGCGCAGGATCCGCAGGATATTTTCTGCCGTTGACAATTTCGGATCCGGATAACGTATCACAAGGCTCTTGTCATTGTGATAATGCTGGTATGCATGATATGCGTACACTGAAATCAGCGGAAAGGCCGCGATCAGAGAAAGGCTCTGTTTCAGCACGTTCGGAATGGAGATGTCATCCGGATTCTCGTCGTAGGAATACAGCGTCAGCACGCTTCTCTGAAGGGCGTTCATCACGTCCATGCTGGGCGCCTTCATAATGACGTCGCGGACAAATTTGTTCGGCAGCTCTCTGTACTGGCTCAGAATTTCAATAAAGGACTGAAGCTGCTGCTGATTCGGCAGCGCCCCGAAAAGAAGCAGGTAGATGACCTCTTCAAAATTAAATTTTCTGCCGGCAAATCCATTTTTCAAATCCATGATATTGTAGCCCTGGTAAAACAGTTCGCCCTGCTGAGGGACCTTTTTCCCATCTACCATCTTAAACGCCACAACATCCGATATTTCTGTCAGACCTGTCAGAACACCTTTTCCGTCCGGCTCACGCAGCCCGCGCTTTACGTCGTATTCCTCATACAGGTTCAGATCGAGCGCTCCGGAAATCATACAATATTTTACCAGCTCGTTTAATCGAATGTCCCTGATCTTTCTGTCTGCATCACTCTGAAACATGACCACTCACCTCTTCTGTTATGATTTTTCTACTGCAGCCCGGCCATCCGGTCCAGAAGATACTGGATATTCTGGCTTTCCGTCGAGCTGAAAACACTGGTGTCAAATGCGTCCGGTTCAATCGTCCCCTGATACCACGGCTGGCTGTCAAAATAGCTCTGGATATCCGGATCTGAGAATCTCCGCCCGTGTCTCGCATAAATCTCATTGATCGCCATCTGCAGGTCATTGTATGACATGCCGGATACGTCCGCTTCTGTAACGGCTCTCTGTGAACTCTCGGCAATATGCCCCGACCCGGACGGCTGGGTCTGTACCGGCGCGTCTGTCTGCTGGATGATCTCTACCGGTTCTGTCTCTCTGGGTCCTTCTCCCGACACCAGGATCCGGATATTGCTGCTGATCGTATTCAGATCAGCTGCCATTGTCTGATACTCCTGCGCCACCGCCGCATCATCCGCCGCATACTGGACATCCGTCGGCAGCTGGAATACAAATGCCGCCTGGTTCCCTGTTCCGAGTACCTGATAGTTCGGCAGGTTCTGGTACGATGTATCCGTATACCGGGTGATCGTAAACAGCGTCCCGCTATATCCTCTCGCTTTTGATGCCTGCTGATAAAAGGTATAATAATCTGCTCCCTGCGTGATCCCATACTTGCCCTGCCAGCTCCCCGGCAGCGTCACTGTAAATTCCTGATATTCCAGGACAATATCCGCAGCTTCCGTTTCTGTCTGCCGCTCCGTCGGCGCTTCTGTTGAAACCGCAGTCTGAGCTTCTGTCTGGTCTAATATCGTGACAGGCGCTTCTGTCTGTTCCTCTCCCGTCTGCCGCGCCTCTTCCGCCGTCTCCGTCTGTGCCTGCAGGCGTGAATCCGTATCACGGTCGCTGCTCCTTCCCAGAATCCAGAAAACCGCAAATACAATGAGTGCGATCAGAAGGACCACCGTCAGCCCGATCAGTACGTACTGGATCGGCGTCATGCTGCTCCTTTCATCTTCCATCTGCTCCCTCTGCCATGACTGCTTCCAGTCTCCTTCCGGATTTTCCCGGCGACGCGGAGCCTGCCGCATCCGTGCAGGATCCGGCGTGCGTGAGTAAAATTCATTTCCCTGCGGCATTCCGGATGGCCTGCGCTGTGCCTCGCCTCCCTGTGACATTCCGGATAGCCTGCGCTGCGTGCTGCTTCCCTGTGCCGGCCCGGACGTCCTGCGCAGTGTGCTGCTTCCCTGTGCCGGCCCGGATGGCCTGCGCTGCACGGTGCTTCTCTGCGCCGGCGCACGGCGGCTTCGAACCTGCGATTCTTCACGCGGGCGGGTCTCAGATGAACGCCTGCCCCGTTCTGTTCTTTTACTCTGCGTCTCATCCCGGACCGGTGCTCCGCAGTTCTCACAAAACTTACTTCCCGGCGGCAGCGGACTGCCGCACTGTTCACAAAATCTTATTCCTCCCATGTGTTCAGCTCCATTTCATGATGCAGCTGCAAAGAACAGCCAGCATCTCTTTGTTTATCGAATAGTACGTCCACTTCCCCTGCTTTCTCTGTTTTACGATGCCTGCCTCTGCCAAAACCTTCATATGGTGGGACAGCGTCGACTGGACGATGCTCATTGATTTCAGCAGATCTCCGGCACAGAGTTCCTCTTCCTTCAGGAGGTCCAGAATCTGCAGCCGGCTTTCATCGGCAAATATCCGGAACAGTCCTGCCATTTCCTGATTTCCCGGAACACGCTTCTCCTGGCTGTTTTTTCCCGCCGCAGGAACCGCCGGCTCCTGAAGCTCCGGAGTTTCTTTTCGTTTCTCTTTCTCTGAATGCGTTTTCTCACTCTTCTTTTTTAAGAGCTTCTCTTCCTTTGATTTACTCTTTTTTTCTTTTTTCTTTTTCCCCATATCGTCCCCCGTCTTCCTGTTTGGCTATTTATTATATCATTATATTTTTTCGCAGTAAAGCGTTAAATCCTTCTCCTTATCCGTTTTCTGTCAGCCCTTCCCGGGAGCCGGACTACTCTCTATTCATATACGATGACAGGCGTTCCAATCGATACGGTATTGTAAATCGTCTGTACCGCTTCATACGGCGTATTTACGCATCCGTGCGACCCGTTCGTCAGATAGATCGTTCCTCCAAAGTACGCGCGCTCCTTCAGATCATGGATTCCGACGTCCCCGTTAAACGGCATCCAGTAATCCACCGGCGATGTGTAGCCCTCCCCTGTCAGGATCGCGTTCCGCTTTTTGGCATCGATCGCCCAGACTCCTCCGGACGGAGTGGCATCTCCTTTATTTGGATTTCCTGTCACGACCGGAGTGTCTACAATGACGGTTCCGTTTTCATAGCACCACATCCTCTGCTGCGAAAGGCAGATCTCCACATACGTGTAGCCGATCCCGCCATTTTCATGGCTCATCGCCGAATACAGATAGACCGGTTCCATCGTCCCGCGGAATCCGCTCTCCAGCGCTTCCATGAGAGCCGCCGTTGTCTTGTCCTGATCGATGCACCACCCGTAATCGCCTCCTGCCAGCGTGACCGTCGTGCCAAGAGACGTATAAAAATCAAGCGGAAGGCCAAAGGTATCGTATTTTGCCGCAAGCGACTCAACGTAATCCGCCGCTTTTGATTCATCAATCGCAAACACCCCGTCCGACGTCTCGACGATCCATCCGCGGATGAGTTCCGCATTTACCGCTTCCTGCTGTGTTCCGAAATCATACGTGTAATTCGCGCTCGCAAGCTCGCTCATAGAAGCCGCATCCCTCACCAGCTCTTCGTTGTCATGATAGATCTGCGGGTTTACGTAGCAGTCTTCCTCTTCAAGAGAAATCCTGTCTCTCCCAAGGTCAAGCGCGTCAAAGATCCGTTCTTTTGCCCGGTCCTTATTCAGCGTCGTCCCCATAACCTCACGGACCACTTCGAAGCCGTGGTCCGTCGGCCCGATGTAGGCATCCTTCGGCGCAACAGCACGGACACTGTCCATGCACGCGAGCGTATTGATCTTCGCCTCAGCAAGCTTTTTATCATAAGAAAAGGCCACAGAATCAGCCTTTGCATCCGGCAGCAGAGCCATCACGGGCCAGAAATAAGAACGCTGTGCCTTCATCATCTCGTCAATACTCCCGTCGTCCTCAAACCCGAGCGCAATTTCACCGGCCTGTATCGTTTCTGTCACGTCATTCCGTTCCAGGATCGTAAGCTCGTAAGCGCCCATTCTCTGTGCGACCTCCTGCTTGACCTGCTCCGCCGTCTTGCCGCTGCAGTCAATCCCGAGGATTGTTGTCCCGCTGTAAAAATGAGAGCCAAAGTAAATGGCCGCACCGATGTATCCCGCCGCAAGAACGAGCCCGGCGCCGGCCAGGATTTTCCGCGCCTTACCGACCTTGTGCGCCCGCATTCTTTCATGATATCCTCTTTTTGCTGCGCGTTTCCTGCTTTGGTCTGTTCCAGCCCTCCGTCCGCCGCTCCGGCTGAGGCGCTCTCTATTCTGTCCCAGACGGCCGTTTTCCTGCTGCGGCCTTCCCGGTTCTGCATTTTGCCTTCCCGTTTTTTCCCGGTATGGCCTGTGGTTTTCACCCGTATAGATCTGCGCCTCCGGATATCGCTTCTTAGGTATGTTTTCCTCGTTATTCATCGAAGTTCCTCTTTATCTCCTCACATATTTCATCTGCACTGCGGCCATCCGTTCCGACCGTGATATCAGCAGCCGCCAGATAATAAGGCATCCGCTCTTTCATCAGTCCGGAGATATATGCAACATTCATATTTCCTTCCAGCAGCGGCCTATGGTGCTGCTCATGAATACGCTCAAACACCGTCTCCGGTCTTGTACTGAGATACACGACTTTTCCGTTTCTGCGCATGACAGCTGTATTCTGTTCACGCATCGGCACACCTCCGCCGCACGAGACAACGGTGTTTTCCTGCTGCGAAAGCGCTGTCAGCAGTTCCGTTTCCAGCTCTCTGAAATACGCTTCCCCGGAATCCGCAAAGATCTGTGATATTTTTTTCTTTTCCCGTTTTTCTATCTCTTCGTCCATCTCAACCAGACGCATATGGTACTTGTCTTTCAAAGTCCGGGCAATCGTGGATTTCCCGGATCCCATAAATCCGATCAGAAAAATATTTGTTTTCATCTCTGTTTTTCCTCTCTCTTTTGGCACTACCCTGTATTGTACCATGATTCCCCGCTAAAATCCACAATTCTCTCACACTCCTGCCGTTTCTGCCCGTTCGTCAAATGTCTGTCCGCGCAGGCACGGCATCCGCTTTCCAGGCTTATCGCGCAAAAGCAGAGGCCGCCGCGCGGCATCCGGAACAGTTTTCCTGATACCGCACGGCAGCCCCTGCCCTGCTCTATTATTTCATCAACCCATTTTTCTCTGTTTTATCTGTAATAAACCGAATTCCATCTCAGCTCATTTTTAAAGCTGCGGATTGTCGTATCTTTATCAATATAAACGGCCTCAATGCCCATTGCATTTGCCCAGTCGCCCATCTGTTCTGCCGTCAGGTCATAGGAAAATGCCGTATGATGCGCCCCACCGGCCAGGATCCACGCTTCAGCTCCTGTCGCAAGATCCGGCTTTGGCGTCCAGAACGCAGTCGCCACCGGAAGCTTCGGCATCGGCTTCTCCACCTTCTTGCACTCGACTTCGTTGATGATCAGGCGGAAGCGGTTGCCGAGATCGATCAGTGACGTCGCGATCGCCGGGCCTTCTTTTGCGGTAAATACAAGACGCGCCGGATCCTCACGGTCGCCCATAGACAGCGGATTTACCTTAATGCTGATCGGGCCGTCCGAGATAGACGGGCATACCTCAAGCATATGCGCCTGCAGAATCCCCTGCTTGCCCGGAACGAGATTGTACGTATAGTCCTCCATAAAGGAAGTACCTTTTGCGTCCGGTACATTCTGTGTCATGATCTTCATCAGGCGGACCATTGCTGCCGTCTTCCAGTCGCCTTCGCCGCCGAAGCCGTATCCCTTCTCCATCAGTCTCTGGATCGCCAGTCCCGGAAGCTGCTTCAGCGCGCCAAGGTCGCCGAAATGGGTCACGATCGCCTGATAATTCTTCTCCTCCAGAAAACGCTCAAAACCGATCTCAATCTGTGCCTGGACCGCCACATGTTTTCTGAATTCAGCCTCGTCTCTGCCCTCGAGCAGAATCTGATATTTATCATAATACTCTTCCACCAGAGCGTCAGTATCTCCTTTTGACACGGCCGCCACTGCTTCAGCGATCTCATTGACCGGGTAGGCATCGATCTCCCATCCGAACTTGATCTGTGCCTCTACTTTATCGCCTTCTGTTACAGCTACGTTTCTCATATTGTCGGCAACACGCATCACGCGGATATGGCTGCTCTCCATGATGCCGATCGCCGTTCTCATCCACGCTGCGATCCGCTCCTGTACCGCCCTGTCATTCCAGTGTCCGACGATCACTTTTCTCTCGATCCCCATTCTGGTAACAATATGTCCGTACTCACGGTCGCCGTGCGCAGACTGGTTCTCATTCATAAAATCCATATCAATGGTATCGTATGGAATCTCTTCGTTAAACTGCGTGTGCAGATGGAGCAGCGGCTTGCGGTATTCCTGCAGACCGAGAATCCATGATTTTGCCGGAGAGAAGGTATGCATCCATGTGATCACGCCTGCACATTCCTCATCTGCGTTTGCCTCGTTAAACGTCCTCCGGATCACTTCATTCGTGATCAGCGTCGGTTTCCAGACAACCTCATACGGAAGGATGCCTGATGCATTCAGCTTCTCCACAATGATCCTGGAATGCTCCGCTACTTTACGGAGACACTCGTCGCCGTACAGATCCTGTGAACCTGTAGCAAACCAGAATTTGTAATTTTTCCCTGCCTTCATTTCTTTTCCTCCTGAATATGATTGATGCCGTCCGCCGCGTTCCCGCCGCAGACGTTATTTCACAGTACCGGCATGTGCCCGCACCGCTGTTACCTGATTCCACTGCCGCTTTTTCTGTCAGTCAGTTTCCATCTCTTCCCGGCACCGCAGACTTCCGCACCTCGATTCCTACCGGAAACTCATATGTAGCGTCATACTCGGGTTCTGCGATCATCCGGAGCATATTCTCAGCCGCGCGCTCCCCGAGCTGCGCCATGGGATGGGTCACAGATGTCAGCGGCACCGCATTCAATCTTGCAAAGTCCGAATTATCAATGCCCACAACAGAAAGCTGCTCCGGGATCTGTATCCCTTTTTCTCTCGCGGAATCCGTCAATATATGGGCGACCTCGTCATTATAGCAGACGCACGCGGTACAGTCTGAAAGCCTGTTCCAGATCCTCGGTTCAAGTCTCGGAAAATCCCGGACTTCCTGCGTGTCGATCCAGCATATTCTGTCTTCCCGCACTTCGATGCCTGCGCGCAGCAGGGCCTCTACGTATCCCCGGTAACGCCTCCGTCCCTGTCCATCATCCGCCTTAAAAATGCCGCCGATCTTCACATGCCCCAGAGAAATCAGATACTCTGCCGCAAGCCTTCCTGCCTGCTCATCCCGTATGCTGACATGCGGAATGTCGAGTTCCGGATAAAAGCTGTGAAAAAACAGGATGGGGATTCCTCTCGCCCGCAGCCTGCGGTAATACTTCAGGTTCGGATTGGGAAGACCGCTCATGACCGGCTCGACGATCAGCGGATTACGGCTGTTTTCCTCCAGCATGCGCACCAGCAGGCTCCGTTCCGTCTCCAGCCGGTTGTTCGTAAACATGATCCTTGCATCATATCCGGATTTCTGCAGCGTCTTGACCATTGCCTGAAGGATTTTCGGAAATATATAGCCGTCTACGTACGTACTGACGATATCAACCGTTCTGGAAAGCTCCCCCTCCTTTGAAAACACGGACAAATCACCCTTGATATACGTGCCGCTCCCCTGCCTCGGCTCAAGGATATCCATCTCTGTCAGAACCGCAAGCGCATGCCGCACGGTCTGGCGGCTTACACCGAAATAAGAGCTGATCTCATGTTCTGATTCCAGCTTTTCTCCTGAAGCGAGTTCTCCGGAAGCGATCCGGTTTTGGATCCAATCTGTTATTTGACGGTATTTCGCTGTCTTTCCCATAGCCACTGTTCTCCACCTGTTCAAATCAGTCCCGCAGGAAAACGGGATCTGACCGCCGTCTTTCGCGCCAATTGAATACAATTAAGTTGTATTGTTTTTAATGAGTTATTTCTATTCTATATAAATATTGTTTATTTTATATAATCTTCCAACAATTATTCCCCTGTATTTTATACATAGAATACGGCTTCTCAAAGAACTTGTCAAGGATAAAAGTGCTCATGCAAAAAATTTATACATATTTTACCCTTAATTTGTACATATAACTTGTATTCTTTATTCAAAACAAACCAGGACAAAACAGCTTTCCATGTCATAAGGAACACCATTCTATGACGCAAAAACAGAGGGGCTGCTGCACAAACTATGCCGCTGTCCCTCTGTCTTGGATCATGATCTCAGTTTTATTCTTCTGATGCCGCCTCGCTGCTTTCCTCTGTCACAGCCTCGGTCTGCGCTTCGCTGTCTGCTTCTGCCACGGCTTCCGCAGCAGCTCCTCCATCTGTTTCTGTTTCTGCCTCTGTCTCAGTTTCCGTCGGCGCTTCGCTGCTTCCTTCCGTCGCAGCCCCGGTCGAAGACTCACTGTCACCTTCCGTCACGGCTTCTGCCGCGGACTCGCTGCTTCCTTCCGTCGAAGCCTCTGTCTGCTGTGTCAGATGATAATCAAACGTGATATCAGCCATCACCTCTTCATCAACGGAAACCGTGCCTTCCTCTGTCCACTCCTCGTAAAGTGCACTGATCTGTTCCTGTCTGCGCTGGTTTACGATCATTTCCTTCTCCTGATCGGTTGCTTCACGGTCCAGTTGAGAAAGGACTTTCACAACGTAATAGCCGCTCGTCGTCTCTACCGGCGACTCTACCAGCGTGCCGTCAGCCAGTCCGTCCGTCGCCTCTACCAGCTCTGTAATCGAGTAATCTGCGCCGAATGTCGTCTCAGAAGCCGTCATTCCCATGTCCTCGGCAACCGTCTCAAAATCCTCTCCGGCCTGCAGCCGTCCGAGCATCTCTTCCGCACGCACACGCGCACGCTCTCTCGCCTCGGCAGTCTCCGGATCTTCCGTTTCAGTTTCCGTCTCCTCTTCCGATGCCGCTTCTGTTCCGGCTTCCGTCACAGCCTCTGTCTCGGTCTCTGCTGCTCCTTCCGTCTCCGTTTCCTCTGCGCTCTGGGTCTTGACCTCCTCATTCTCAGTCAGGGACGCAGTCTCTTCTTCTGCCGCAGTTTCCTCTTCCGATACGGCTGCAGCGCTCTCTGCCTCTGTATCAGCCTCTGCCTCTGTCACCGCTTCTGTGTCGGTCTCTGCTTCCAGCTCTTCATCCGTTACCGGTGTAAACAGAACGTACTGGATCCTTCTCTGTGCCGCTTCCTCATCAGATACCTCTGTATCCACATCGGCGCTCATCTGCTCTTCCATCCTTGTGCGCTCCATCGTAAGTTCCAGATAGCGCTCCACGATCTCCTGCGTCGCTCCCAGCGTTTCCAGCACTTCTTCATCATTTGCTTCCATAAAGTCTGCTGCTGCAGATGAGATCATTTCTCTGTCTTCCTCTGTCAGGGCAACACCGTACTCTTCCATCTTCTGCTCAGCAAGAAGTGCATGCGTCATCTCCTCGCTCACCATGCTCTTCATATCATCGCCAAGTGTCGTTCCCAGCCCGTACATATCCTGGCTGAACGGATCGGTCACGCCGAGAGCCATGTAGATCGACTCATAACCTGCCTGTGTATAACGAACTGCAAAGTTCACAACGCCAGCCGAAACGCTGTCGTCATTTACTGTAACAGCAGCAGCTTCTGTGTCAAATTCCTTTTTTGAGCAGCCTGAAACGGCAGTCAGCACAAGCCCTGCGCTCAATCCCAGAACGGCCGCTTTTTTTATCCTCTTATTCATGATTTCCTCCATTCTTCGCCTCTTCGTATTTTACGGCGCAAAACAGGCAGATGTGCGGTTTCCGCAATCTCCCTGTCATTAAACTCATTTAATCATTATAGCCGTTTTTCGCCTATCCCGCAACAAGTTTTTCCTGTATATCTTCCAGCAGTCCCTTCACGACCTGTATGATATCGTCGCTGCCTTTTCCGCTCACGCGCGGCTTCACATACAGAAAATACGGATTCGCGTCAGCCTTGAACTTCAGCCTTCCCTTATACGCTTTCAGCAGGCCGTCAATTTTTGTCGTATCGATCTTCGCCTTCTCATACATCACGATCTTGATCTCATCGCCCTTCTGCGTCAATTCCGTAACGTATGCGCTGTGCGCCAGCGCACGCAGTCTCGCTATCATCAGAAGGTTCTGGACGGAACGCGGCATTTCTCCGAAGCGGTCCATCAGTTCCTCCATCATGTCGTCATACTCTTCTTCATTCTGGATCCCGGCGATCCGCTTATACGTATCCAGCTTATGAAATTCGTTGCTGATATAGCGGTCCGGAATATGGGCATCCACGTCAAGGTCGATCACCGTCTCATAGCTGTCTCCCGGCTCTGCCTTTCCCTGAAGCTCCTGCACAGACTCATTTAAAAGCTTGCAGTACAGATCATACCCTACAGCCTCCATATGGCCATGCTGCTCACTTCCGAGCAGGTTGCCGGCGCCGCGGATCTCCAGATCGCGCATCGCGATTTTAAAGCCGCTGCCGAGTTCTGTAAATTCCCGGATCGCAGAAAGGCGCTTCTCCGCAATCTCTTTTAACATCTTGTTGCGCCGGTACATTAGAAACGCATATGCGGTCCGGTTGGAGCGGCCGACCCGCCCGCGCAGCTGATAGAGCTGGGACAGCCCCATGTTGTCCGCATCGTGAATGATCATGGTATTTACATTGGAAATATCAAGCCCGGTCTCAATGATCGTCGTCGTGACGAGCACGTCCAGATCCCCGTTGATAAAGTCAAACATGACGGATTCCAGTTCACGCTCCTTCATCTGTCCATGCGCAAACCCGACACTCGCCTGCGGCACCAGTTCTGCGATCGTATTCGTCATCTCGACGATCGTATTGACCCGGTTATATACGTAATAGACCTGGCCTCCGCGTGAAAGTTCGCGGCTGATCGCCTCGCGCACCAGTTCTTCATTATACTCCATCACGTACGTCTGGATCGGCACTCTCTCCTGCGGCGCTTCTTCCAGCACGCTCATATCGCGGATCCCGACGAGACTCATATGGAGCGTTCTCGGAATCGGAGTCGCTGTCAGCGTCATCACATCAATGTCGCTCTTCATCTGCTTGATCTTTTCTTTGTGCGCCACGCCGAAACGCTGCTCTTCATCAATGATCAGCAGGCCGAGGTCTTTATACTGGACGTCTTTTGACAGCAGCCGGTGTGTTCCGATCACAATGTCCACCATACCCTTTTTCAGATCCGCCAGCGTACGTTTCTGCTCCGCCGCAGATCGGAAACGGCACATCAGATCTACACGCACCGGGAAATCCTTCATGCGCTGCACAAACGTATTGTAATGCTGCTGTGCAAGGATCGTCGTCGGCACGAGATACGCCACCTGCTTTCCATCCTGCACCGCCTTAAACGCCGCCCGGATCGCAATCTCGGTCTTTCCGTATCCGACGTCGCCGCAGATGAGGCGGTCCATGATCTTCGGGCTCTGCATATCCTGTTTTACCGCCTCGATCGCCGTGAGCTGGTCTTCCGTCTCTTCAAACGGAAACATCTCTTCGAATTCGCGCTGCCATACGGTATCATCACTGTACACAAAGCCCTCCTTGCGCTGGCGCTGCGCGTACAGCTTTACAAGGTCCTGCGCGATCACACGGACAGCGCTCTTTACGCGCGACTTCGTGCGGCTCCATTCCTGTGTCCCGAGCTTGTTCAGCTTCGGCGGCTTCGTGTCGCCGTCGGCATATTTCTGGATCACATCAAGCTGCGTCGCCGGTACGTACAGATTGCTGCCGCCGGCGTACTCGATCTTCATGTAATCCTTTGTGATATGGTCGACTTCAACCTTTTCAATTCCCCGGTATACGCCCAGCCCGTGGTTTTCGTGCACAACGAAGTCACCGACGGAAAGCTCGGTAAAGCTGCTGATCCGCTTTCCTTCATAACGGCGGTGCTTTTTCTTTTTCTTCTGCACCTGGCCGAAAATATCACTTTCTGAAATAACGACAAACTTGATCAGGGGATACTCATATCCCTTCTGCATATTGCCGTACGTAATCAAAATCTCCCCCGGCAGCACCTCCCGTTCAGGGTCTTCCGTATAGTAGCTCGTCAGCCCCTCCGCCAGCAGATCGCCCGCAAGACGCTTTCCCCTCGTGCGCGATGCGGCCATCAGTATGACGCGGTATCCCGCACGCTTCCATCCCTGAAGATCTTTTACTAGAAGCTCAAAGCTGTTGTTGTACGGGTTGACCGAGCGCACTGTCAGGCTGAATTTTCCCGTAACTGAAAAAGGAGCGCGCGCGTTTTCCAGCGTACACAGCCCGACTGCGTTTCGCACGCAGACCGCCGCAGCAGCCTCCTGATGGGAAAACAGGATTCCCGCCTGTCCCGGCAGGACGTATCCCTTTTCCAGCCGGTGCTGCATGCTTTCCCGGAACTCTGTCTCCACGGCGTTTCCCGATTCCAGCAGACGGTTCGGCTCATCGAGAAAGATGAGAGTCTGCTCCGGATCAAAATAATCAAGCAGAGACGTCTTCTCCGGGACAAAATAATCAACAAAGCCTTCCATCGACAGAGGCTCTCCGAACTCCTCCAGCTGATCGCGGCAGTCCTGCAGAAGATTCCGGATGCGTGTCGCCTCTTCCGGCTTTCCTTCCTTTCGGAAAATGCGTTCCGCCTTTTCTGCTTCTTTTTTTATTTTCTCAAATGCTTTTTCTCTCTGGGCCGCGTCCGGTATCAGCTCCGCCGCCGGATAGATCTTTACCGACTCAAGGTTCTCGATCGAACGCTGGCTTTCAGCGTCAAAGCTTCTCAGGGAGTCAACCTCCTCGCCCCAAAGCTCGATACGGACGGGATTTTCCTCCGTCAGCGGATAAATATCAATGATACCGCCGCGCACCGCAAACTGTCCCGGTCCTTCGACCTGCCCGGTCCGCTCATACCCGAGCATGACCAGCTCTTTTTTCAGAGCCTCCACGTCAAGCTCCATCCCGCACTCAATGATACGGATATGTTTTGCCCACTGTTCAAACGGAACAAGATGATTCATGCATGCGGCCATCGTCGTCACGACCGTCACCTGCCGCTTTTCGATCATCGCTTTCAGCACCTCGATCCGCTGCTGTTCCAGAAGATTGCTGTGGATATCAGCCTGAAAAAAAATCAGGTCTTTCGCCGGGAAGTAAAGTACATCCGGATCAAAAAACCGGTAATTTTCATAAATCTCTTTCGCACGCAGATCATTGTGGGTAATGATCAGAACCGACCGTTTGTACTGTTCTCCCGCGCAGTAAATAAAATGCGGTTTCTGAGAGTCAATGCAGCCGGTAACCTGGATCATTCCGCGGTTACCGGCTATCTTTCTGCTGATTTCTTCAAATTCTCCCAATTGCTGCATTGGGCTCAAAAAAGCTTTCATGGATCCCTTTCCTTACTGATAATTTCCATCGCTGCCGTCAGTTTTAAACAGTCCTGTTAAATGTATTCATCACGCTGCCGATGTCTTCCGTCAGAAGCTTTGCGGCTGCTGAAGCCGCGCGCGAAAAAGCGTCCTCCATCACATCCCGGTCTTCCTTGGTAAACCGCCCCAGAACGTAATCCGCCAGATCGTATCCTTCCGGTTTTTCACCGACCCCGATCTTGATGCGTTTAAACGTCTGTGTTCCCAGATGCTGGATAATACTTTTGACTCCGTTATGTCCGCCTGCGCTTCCCTTTGCCCGGATACGCAGCTGGCCCGGAGCCAGGCTGATATCATCGTACAGCACGATCAGCTCTTCCTCCGGGTCTATCTTATAAAAATCACACGCCGCCCTCAGGCTCTGTCCGCTCAGGTTCATATAGGTCTGCGGTTCGATCAGCAGCACCTTCTGGCCTTCGATCACACCCGTTCCGCAGAGTGCCTGGAATTTCTTCGTTCCGATATCGATCCTGTAACGGTCTGCCAGCCGCCCGACTGCTTCAAATCCGGCATTGTGCCTCGTATGGGCGTACTTTGTGCCCGGATTGCCAAGACCTGCTATCATGTACATGTTTCTTCTCCTCTTTTCGGCCGCTGTTTCCGCGGCCTTTTCTGTCTCAAATTCCTCACAAGCTTGTCAGCTTCTCCACGACTTTCTCAAAATGCATAAAATGAGATGCCTTTACCAGAATCGTATCATCCTTTTTCACCAGCTGCGGAAGCTTTCCGAGAAGCTCCTGGAGATAATCAAAATGGATGACTTCTATTTTCTGGTTCACGTCGGCGATCCCCTCTGCCAGTTTCCGGCACAGCGGTCCCACGCACAGGCAGCAGTCGATATCCAGTTCTCCTGCCGCCTGTCCGACACTGTAATGCAGGCGTTCTTCATCCGGCCCCAGTTCTCCCATGTCTCCGAGTATCGCCACCTTGCGTCCCGGTCCGTCTCCCAGTATTTCCAGCGACGCTTTCATTGATATGGGATTCGCATTGTAGCAGTCATCAATCACTGTATACTGTTCTGTATGCACAATGTGGAATCTTCCGTTCACTGGCCGGAGGCTTTCGATACCGGCCTGTATCTGCTCAAGACTCAGCCCGTACTGCAGGCCGACCGCCGTTCCCGCCAGCGCATTCTGCACCATATGGATTCCCGGCGACGGGATCACAGTGGCAAAGCTCCCCTGATCCGTATGGATCCGGCAGGAAATACCGTCAAGCCCTCTCTTTTCAATCCGGTCCGCATACACCGTATTCTCCTTGTCAATGCCGAAAAAAACGGGGCGGATGCCCTTCACTTCCTGTATCGTCGAAAGCTTGTCATCATCTCCATTTAATATAATATGTCCGTTCGGACGCAAAAAATCAAAAATTTCCGTCTTGGCCTTTAATACGCCGTCCCGGTCGCCGAGAAACTCCAGATGGCACGGGCCGATATTCGTAATGACACACGTATCCGGCTTCGCGATCTTTGCAAGCCGGTGCATCTCGCCGAAATCACTGATGCCCATCTCAAGGACAGCGATTTCATCATCCTCACGCAGCCGGAACACCGTAAGCGGAAGACCGAGCTCGTTGTTAAAGTTTCCCGCAGTCTTTAAGACCCGGTATTTCTGTGCGAGCACGGCTGCGATCATTTCTTTCGTACTCGTTTTGCCTACGCTCCCCGTAATCCCCACCACCGGGATGCCAAGCTGTTCCAGATACTCTTCTGCGACCGCTTTCAGCGCATCCAGCGTCGATCCGGTCAAAATATAATTGCCCTGTGCATCCGGCAACTCCCGTTCCGAAATCACGCAGAGCGCTCCTTTTTCAAAGACAGACGGGATAAAATCGTGTCCGTCCGCACGCTCTCCCCGGATCGCGGCGAACAGCCCGCCTTTTTCCGCCTTCCGGCTGTCCGTCGTGATTGCCGTCACTTCTTTTTCTTGATCGCTTTCCCGTCCGATATAAGTTCCGCCGCAGACTTCAGCGATACGCCTTAGCGTCAGCCCTTTCATTTCTTTTTCCTCCCCTGTAAAGATACTTCAATCAGATGCTCGCAAAGCGCCCCGAAATCAAGTCCCGCCGCTGCAGCCTCCTGCGGGAGCAGGCTGGTGGGAGTCATCCCCGGCAGTGTATTTGCTTCCAGACAGTACAGATTTCCGTCCTGTCCCATCATAAAATCAATCCGCGCATAACATTCCAGCTTCAGCGCACGGTAAGCCGCCTCGGCATAATGCTGCATCTCCTGCGTCTTTTCCTCGTCAAGCCGGGCCGGACACGTCTCGATCGTAGAACCTGCCTTGTACTTGTTTGTGTAATCATAAAACCCTTCGATCGGAGCAATCTCGATGATCGGATACGCCTTTCCTTCCACAACTCCGACGGAAAACTCACGTCCGGCAATATACTGTTCTACCACAACTTCTTCTTCATAACCGAACGCCTCATCCAGCGCGTGTTCATACTCTTCTTCCGTCCGCGCGATTTCCACACCGACGCTCGAACCGCCGCAGCACGGCTTTACGACGCACGGCAGTCCGATCCCGTTTTCTGAAGCGGCGATGCGCGCCCCGCTCCGTTTTACGACGATCCCCTTCGCTACAGGCACGCCGTCCGCAGCAAACAGCTTCCGGGAAAGCCCTTTATCCATCGCAATCGCGCTTCCCAGAGGTCCGGAGCCCGTATATACGATCCCCATCAGATCAAATACAGCCTGCACCTTTCCGCCTTCCCCGTCTTCGCCATGCAGCGCCATAAACACCACATCGGCCGCCTGGCAGAGCCTCAGGACATTCTCCCCGAAAAAGTATGTCCGCGTTCTTTTCATATCACTGATCTGACTGTCAAACGTCCGCATATACGCCGCAGCCTCTTCCACGCTGTATTCCTGCGGAAACAGAGCATCCGCATCACAGAAATCCTCTTCTGTCAGCCTTGCGTCACCGCAATAGACATCCATCAGCACCGCGCGGTGCTCTTTCTCTCTCAGCGCCTTACAGACCATCGTCCCGGATACGATCGATATCTCACGCTCTGTGCTGATCCCTCCGGCCAAGACTACAATCTTCATAAACCTGCCTCCTCCAAAATCCCTGTCTTTTCTATTCTATAGCACAGTCCGGTTCCAGATACCCAACCGGCTTCAAATCTTCCGATAGTGCTAAGTTTAAAATACTTTCGCAAGAAACGCAAGTGTATCGGTGAAAATTCAAATGATTAAAACAGCTCTGCCCCGGAACGGTATGTTCCGGGGCAGAGCCATAATAGTAGAGTAATAGTTAGAATAGGACCGCTGCCAGTATGGGTAGACTCACGATGCTGAGCAATGTTGAAATGAATATCGCAGAAGAAGCAAATCGCGCATCTGCTCCGTATTTTTCTGCCAGCATTGCCGTCACCGTGCCTGCCGGCATCGCAGTCATAATCACGGTTACATTTCTCACCAACGGGTCCAAATG
>DVHT01000067.1 GCA_018711885.1 Candidatus Choladousia intestinipullorum
AATCCGGGGATTACGGCTCGTTCAACGCCTTCCAGACGCTTCTGCAGAAGTTTGTCCGTCGTGTCTGCATCATATACGCCGTCCTCATCGAAGCGGATCACTTCGGCGGCGTCGACAAATTCATATCCCAGATACGCTGCCATAATGATACCGTTCAGATACTCGCCTCTGGAAGCCGCATAATCGCTTCCGGCGCGCCCCTGAAATGCTTCTTTAATTTCCTCAAACTGATTTTTCAGCGATACTTCCAGAGAAAGACCGTCGATGATCTCCTGATACCGCGCAGCGATCGCCGCCAGCTTTTCATTCAGAAGCCGTTCATCGTTCGCAGTCTGATAGCAGTCATACAGCATATCGGTCACTTTTGTATCTTCCGCATACCGCTTGCCGGGAGCCGACGGCACTACGTATCTTCTGCCGCTGTCAGAATGGATAATCTCCCCTACTTTGCGAAACTGCTCCGCACTTGCCAGAGAGCTTCCTCCAAACTTTACCACCTTTTTCATCTTGCGTGTCCTCCAAATTTTTTCATAATATCCTCAAAAGTTCAGCCGTGCAGAACGCACATCAGCCGCAGACAACGTCTCCCATATCATAGAAACCGGCCGGCTTGCCTGCCATGTATTTTGCAGCCTGTACCGCGCCTTTTGCAAATACTCCTTTTGAATACGCCGTATGCCTGAATTCGATCACCTCGTCAAGCCCTGCAAAGATCACCTCATGCTCACCGACGATATTTCCGCCGCGCACAGCACTGATGCCGATCTCATACTTTTCTCTCTTTTTACGGTCCTTACTGCGGTCATACTTGTAATCATACTTCTGTCCCAGTGCCTCATTCAGACTGTCAGCAAGAGCAAGGGCAGTACCGCTCGGCGCATCCACCTTCAGGTTGTGATGCTTTTCCACGATTTCCATATCAAATCCAGCCGGTGCGAGCAGTTTCGCTGCGTCTTTCACGAGCTTTAAGAGCATATTAATTCCCAGAGACATATTTGCAGATTTCATGACTGCGGTCTTTTCAGACGCTGCTTTTATCTGTTCGAGCTGCTCCGGCGTGTATCCGGTGGTGCAGAAGATCGCAGCAACCTTTTTCTCTGTACAGTAAGCCAGGATCCCGTCCAGCGCTTTCGGTGAAGAAAAATCAATCACCACATCCGCTTCCACATCACAATCTGCAATATTTGTAAAAACAGGGTACGATTTGTCCCCATGATCTTCCAGGTCGATGCCTGCTACGATCGCAGCATCCTCATCCGCCGCAACAATGTCCGTTACCGTCCGTCCCATGTATCCGTTGCAGCCGCACATAATAATTCTGACCATCTCATCCGCCTTCTTTCTTTCGTATCATATCAAATGGTTATTATAAAATTCCGTATTCTTTCATCGCCTTTTCCAGACGCTCTGCATTTTTGTCTTCCATCTCGGACAGCGGTCCGCGCAGAGGACCGGCTTCTTTTCCCATCAGGTTCAGCGCCTTCTTTACCGGAATCGGATTTACTTCACAGAACAACGCGTCAATCAGATCAAGCGCTGCCAGCTGAAGTTCACAGCTCCTGCGGACGTCGCCCTCCAGATAGGAAGCTACAATATCATGAGTCTGGCGCGGCGCCACATTCGACAGTACAGAGATCACGCCGCATCCGCCCAGCGACATGATCGGAACAATCTGGTCGTCATTTCCCGAATACAGTTCAATCTCATCTCCCGCAAGCCGCATCAGCTTTGCCACCTGGGAGATATTGCCGCTTGCTTCTTTCACGCCGACAATGTTCTTTACATTTTTTACTAAATAAGCCACTGTCTCCGGCAGCAGATTGCATCCGGTCCTGCTTGGAACATTGTACAGAATGATCGGAAGAGAAACCGCTTCGGCGATTGCTGTATAGTGTTTCTTCAATCCGTTCTGTGTCGCCTTATTGTAATACGGAGTCACCAGAAGCAGCGCATCCGCCCCTGCTTTCTCTGCCTCCTGAGAAAGATAGATCGCAGTCTTTGTACAATTCGATCCCGTTCCGGCTATGACCGGAATTCTGCCTGCGACCGTCTTGACTGCATAGCGGATCACATCAAGATGCTCTTCATGAGTCAGTGTCGAAGATTCTCCGGTCGTACCGCAGATAATGACAGCATCCGTCTTATTCGCGATCTGCTCTTCCAGAAGCTTTCCAAGCTTATCATAATTTACTTCGCCATTGTCATACATCGGGGTAACGATCGCTACACCTGCGCCTTTAAAAATAGCCATAATTCTCCTCCTTTGGTAAAAATAAAAGGAGCTGTCAAAAGCAGCCCCTAAAGAATCTTTGAATACCTTTTCTTCAGATAGCCCTCCATCGCAGCGCGATGACAGTCATATGGTTCTTCACCATATGCCCAAGATCACAGAACACGGCTCTGCTCTCTTTCGGCGTTCTCCCCTTTCCTCAGCAATCACCTGTGGCCGAACACATCCTGCTGTATACTGTTGAATCACGCGACCTCTATCGTACTTGAATTTCTATCACTATATCATTGCCTCTACGGTTTGTCAACGTATTTCTTTATTCCGGCATCGCCCGCTTCAGCCGGACCCGCCCGACTGGTATGCTGTCACGAGCTCCGTCACCTCATCCACATAAGGCCAAAGCTCCTCACATCTGCTCGTACCGGTGAGATACAGTTCTGTATCATCTCCGACCATCTCGATCAGAGTACGCAGTTCATCGTATGAAACAATTCCTTTATCGGTAAGTCCAAGAATCTCATCCAGGATCAGTACATCGCATTCTTCTGTCACAAGAACTTTCTTTGCAAAGTTCAGTCCGTTTTTGATGTTCTGAACCTCATCTTCTTTCTCGCGGTCCGTCAGGTTCTCAAAGTTCTCAGGGAACCGTTCGAAACGGAACAGCTTGACATCAGGCTCCAGACGTTTAAAGAAGTCCATACGTTCTCCGGACTGTTTCTCCTTCAGAAACTGGATCATCACAACACTTCGTCCTTTGCTTGCCTCACGGATTCCTTTTCCGAGAGCCGCCGAAGTTTTTCCTCCGCCTGTGCCACAAAAGATGTGTACATATCGTCTGCTCATCATCCACCTCATCGTTTCACAGCTCAAACATACACTGCATCTACTGTGAGTGTTCTGCAAGATCAAAGACTGTCATTACAGCCGCCTGCATCAGTACAATCGTATTTTTATGACATTTTACTACATTTTCCTGCAAAATGCAAACTTTATCTCATCTTTCAGCCATGCACGCCTTTCAGCCGCACGTCTTTCAGCCATGCACGCCTTTCAGCCATGCACGCCGCAGACCGCCTGCTTCGCAGGCTATCCGCGGCCCCAGCCGCTCCTGTCTGCGGCTGATGTGCGTTCCGCACATCCTGAAAATTGAAAATTCAGTCCTCAGCACGCAAGCGTGCACGGCCTGTCTTTTCAATTTTCTGCATGGCTGAACTTATTCCAGATACTCCAGTTTGCTGACAGATACTTCGTATGCAACCCTCTTTTCTGTGGACTGATCGTCCAGTTTTTTTACATACTCCCTGCTCTGTATCCTGCCCCATACCTGCACGTGCCCGCCCACTTCAAATCCTGAAGCGAATCTGGCATTTCTCCCCCAGCAGATGCATGGGATATAGTCCGATTTTCCATAGGGCCTGTTGACCGCGAGAAGCATATCCGCAATCTCTCTTCCCAGGGGGGTCCTTCTGTAGACGGGCGTCTTACAGATGTAACCGTCCAGGAAGATCTGATTGCTCTTTATCTTGTCGCTTTCTTCTTCCACAAAACTGATTTCCCTTGCGAAAACGGAAAGCACCAGCTTATTCTTCTTCTCTTCATGTCTGTTGTATGAGCGGAACTGCCCGAAAATCTGTATGTATTCTCCCTCATAATCCTGTGTAACATCAATCAGTCTTTCAGAAATCATCACGGGAATGACATCCGAAGAGTCACTCAGTCTCTGTACTGAAATATCCATCATGTAGAACCCTT
>DVHT01000068.1 GCA_018711885.1 Candidatus Choladousia intestinipullorum
TGCTTTTTCTGTAAGGATAACCCATATCGGGCATTTCAATCATTTCTCTACCAGATTACCGCTGCTTTTTTAAGAAATCCCGAAAGAAAACCTTAAGAATTCTTAAGAGTAATCGTCTTTCATCTGAAAATGCGGTATAATTCTGGATACAAAATCAAGGAAAACGTAAGAAAGGAAGCGTAACTGTTATGGATTCAGATATTTTTCAGATTCTTGCAGTGGATGATAATCCCGAGATTCTGGAAATTTTGCAGATATTGCTGACCGGGGAAGGGTATGCTGTGACAACGGCTGCAAGCGGCAGCGAGGCTCTGTCCCTCCTCTCTTTGACAGAATATGATCTGATCATCCTCGATGTCATGATGCCGGGTCTGAACGGCTACCAGACCTGTCTGGAAATCCGAAAAAAAAGCAATGCACCGATCCTGTTCTTAAGCGCCCGTACGAAGGACAGTGATAAGACACTTGGATTTTCCAGCGGCGGAGATGACTATCTCGCCAAGCCGTTCTCCTACAGTGAGCTGACCAGCCGCGTGCGTGCGCTGCTCCGCCGCTACCGCGTTTATCAGGGAAAACAGCAGCAGGAAACGCCGCAAAAAACTCTTGTGTTCCACGATCTGAGAATTGAGGAAGATACAAAACAGGTCCACCTGAAAAACAGGCGGCTGGAGCTTACCGATACGGAATACGCCGTACTTTTGCTGCTGATCAAAAACCGGCCTCAGATTTTTTCCGCAGACAGACTGTATGAAACAATCTGGAACGAGCCGTATTATTACGGGGCAAACAATACTGTTATGGTACATATCCGGAATCTGAGGAGAAAAATAGAGGAGGATCCGAAAAATCCGAAAATCATTAAAACCATATGGGGAAAGGGGTATTACTGTGATTAGAAAACTGATCCGGCAGATAAGAGAGTCCGCCGCCCATATGAAAATCCGCACACAGCTTCTCGTTTTACTGTTTTCAGGCGTATTTGCCGCTTTCTTCCTGTACCAGCTCCTGTGGCAGAATAAGTGGCCTATCTACGATTTCATCGTACGGACGACCGACTGGCTGCCTGTTTTATCGGATGATGTGTTCTATAATCTCAGAGCTCGTGCCTCAGACTATAACCTCCCCGCATCGGAAGGCGATCAGGAAGCGATTGAAGCACTGGAACCGTATTTTGATCTCATAGATGATTATACAAGTGTTTCTGTTTATGGTCTTGAGGATGGATTGTACCGGACTGGCAGCTATTCTCCCCTGCTGAAAGAGAATACGAATTTTCGCAGGATGTTTGACATCTGGTACAGCCTGTCGGACGGAAACGGAGAAGAATACTATTCCATACCGGCGGAATTTAAAAACGGATACGCCACGCTCGATATCCGTACGTACCATCGAAGTGTATTTTTGTTTCCGTGGTTTTTGATCTCGCTGTCAGTCAGCTTCCTGTTGTTTTTAATGATCATTCTGCTGTTTGTCGGACATAAGATGAAACTTGTCTCGAAGCTGGAAACAGATGTGCTCCGCATGTCGTCCGGCGACCTGATCACCCCCGTCCAGACACACGGATATGATGAGATCGGAATTCTCTCCCGGGAACTGGACCAGCTCCGCCTTGCTCTGCTGGAAAACATCCGTCAGGAACAGGAAAGCCGCACAGCAAATCACGACCTGATCACAGCGATGTCTCACGATCTCCGCACACCGCTTACCATTTTAAACGGCTATCTTGAAATTGTGAGTCTCGGGAAAAATCCGCAGATGCAGGAGGACTATCTGAAACGCTGTCTGGAAAAGGCGAAAGATATCCGGGAGATGACAGACCGTATGTTTGAATACTCTCTCGTCTATGAATCCGCCGGCGCCGTCGATCTGCAGCCGGTTCCCCTTTCTGAGCTGTTTGGATGTCTCAGAGAAAATCTGGATTACATCCGGCTGACCGGATTTACCGTCAGGACCGACTTTCCCGCTTTCTGCATGCAGGAGCCGGAAAACGGCCAGCCGCAGAAGCCAGCGGCCGTGGCCGAAAATCCCGCGGATCCCGACGCTGTCCTGGCGGACCGCGCCATGATAAAGCGGATTTTCGGCAATCTGTTTTCCAATATCATTAAATACGGCGACAAAAAAGAGCCTGTCATTCTTGCCGGCTCCATAAAAGATTCTGGACTGCATCTCACACTGTCAAATTACGTCAAAAAAGAATATGCAAAAACAGACAGCACCTGCATCGGTCTGAAAAGCGTCCGCAAAATGCTGGAACAAATGGACGGAAGCTTTGAAACAGATGTCTGCGGTGACTGCTTCAAAGCTTCTCTCTCCTTTTGTATTACAGATTTGCCACTTTAAATACGGGATCGTATCCGTGCTCTTTCAGGGCACGGATAATTTTTTCCTTATGTTCTGTACCAAACGCTTCCAGCGTGATCGTCAGCTCAACGGCCGCGTTCCGGTTCGTGCTTACGAACTGGTTATGGTCAAGCTTGATCACATTTCCCTGCTGTTCCGCAATGATAGAAGCAACGCGCACCAGTTCTCCCGGTCTGTCCGGAAGAAGGACGGAAATGGTAAAAATCCTGTCTCGCTGGATCAGTCCGTGCTGTACGACGGATGCCATCGTGATCACATCCATATTGCCGCCGCTTAAAACTGACACGATCTTTTTATTTTTCACGTCGAGATGCTTGAGTGCCGCAACCGTCAAAAGTCCTGAATTCTCCACGATCATTTTATGATTTTCCACCATATCGAGAAATGCGACAATCAATTCGTCGTCGCTGACCGTAATGATGTCGTCAATATTCTGCTGAATATACGGGAAAATCTTCTCACCCGGCGTCTTCACTGCCGTACCGTCCGCGATCGTATTGGCACTCGGAAGCGTCACCACATGGCCCGCCTCCAGAGATGCCTTCATGCATGCAGCCTCCTCCGGTTCCACACCGATCACTTTGATTTTCGGATTCAAAAGCTTTGCAAGCGTCGAAACGCCTGTCGCCAGTCCGCCTCCTCCGATCGGCACCAGAATATAATCGACAAGCGGAAGCTCTTTTACGATCTCCATCGCGATCGTTCCCTGTCCTGTCGCCACGGCTGGATCGTCAAACGGATGAATGAATGTATACCCATTCTCTTCGGCAAGCTCATAGGCACGCTCACACGCTTCGTCATAGACTTCGCCGTGCAGTACGACCTCGGCCCCGTAGCTCTTTGTACGGTTCACCTTGATCAGAGGCGTCGTCGCAGGCATCACGATCACTGCCTTGCATCCGAATGCTTTTGCGGCATACGCCACGCCCTGCGCATGATTTCCTGCCGATGCGGTGATCAGACCTTTTGCGCGTTCCTCTTCTGTCAGCGTACTGATTTTATAATACGCCCCGCGGATCTTGTATGCTCCTGTCACCTGCATATTCTCAGCTTTCAGATATACCTTATTTCCTGTCTGTGTGCTGAAATATTCGCTGTAGATCAGTTTTGTCTCCTGTGCCACCTTTTTTACGCACTCGGAGGCTTCCTCAAATGCTTCTAATGTCAACATATTCTGTCCTTCCATTTATGCTTCCTTTACGTCAAATAGTGCATTTACAAATTCATCTGCGTCAAATTTCTGCAGATCATCAATTGACTCTCCGACTCCGATATATTTTACCGGGATACCGAGTTCAGAATGGATCGCAACAGCAATCCCTCCTTTGGCTGTGCCGTCCAGCTTCGTCAGAATAATTCCTGTAATGTCTGCCACCTCTTTAAACTCTCTCGCCTGTGCCAGTGCGTTCTGTCCTGTCGTACCATCCAGTACAACGAGTGTCTCGCGGAATGCTTCCGGATATTCGCGCTCAATAATGCGGTTGATCTTCCCGAGTTCGTTCATCAGATTCTTTTTATTATGAAGCCTTCCTGCCGTATCGCAAAGCAGCACGTCTGCGTTCCGTGCCTTTGCCGCAGCAATCGCATCGTATACGACTGATGCCGGATCGGAACCTTCCTGGCCGCCTATGATATCAACGCCGGCACGTTTTGCCCATTCCGTAAGCTGTTCGCCCGCAGCCGCACGGAACGTATCCGCAGCCGCAAGGACCACCTTCTTCCCCTGGTCTTTCAGTTTGCCCGCCAGCTTTCCGACGCTCGTCGTCTTCCCGACGCCGTTCACTCCGATCACAAGCACGACGGATTTCCGGTTTTCAAATTCGTATGCCGTCTCTCCGACATTCATCTGCGCTTTGATACTGTCGATCAGCAGACGCTTGCACTCTGCGGGTTCTTTAATATTCTGTTCTTTGACTTTATTCTTCAGATCAGCAATGATCGAAGTCGTCGCATTGATCCCGATATCTCCCATTACCAGGATCTCTTCTATCTCATCGTAGAAATCATCATCAATGCTGGAGAATCCGCTGAAAATCGCGTCGATCCCCGAAACGATATTGTCTCTCGTCTTGGCAAGGCCTTCTACGAGACGTTTAAAAAAACCTTTTTTCTCTTCCATATGATCACACCTTCTTTCGGTCATTCATCCAGATCATTTTCTATCAGGTTTACAGACACCAGAGCAGAAACACCCTTTTCCTGCATGGTAATTCCATACAGACGGTCCGCTGCCGCCATAGTCCCTCTCCTATGTGTAATAATAATAAATTGCGTGTTTTTTGTCAACTTGTGAAGATATCTTGCATACCGGTCAACGTTGCTCTCGTCCAGCGCAGCCTCGATCTCATCCAGCAGGCAGAACGGTGACGGTTTCAGATTCTGAATGGCAAACAGCAGTGCGATGGCCGTAAGGGACTTTTCTCCTCCCGACATCTGCATCATATTCTGCAGCTTCTTTCCTGGCGGCTGGGCGATGATACGGATCCCCGCTTCAAGGATATCTTCCTCCTCCACAAGCTCCAGCTCACCTTTTCCGCCTCCGAACAGTTCTTTAAAAGCTTTGTCGAATTCAGTGCGGATTCGCTCAAACTGTTTCTTAAACTGAATGCGCATTCCGTTATCCAGCTCTTCGATAATCTTCTGCAGTGCCTCTTCCGCCTTCAGCAGATCCTCCTGCTGTCCGGAAAGGAAGGTATGGCGCTCAGAAAGTTCTTTATAATCTTCAATCGCATTGACATTGACATTGCCGAGGCCCTTGATCTCACTCTTCAGCAAAGAAATCTTCTTTTTCAGGGACGGCGCATCCATCTGCGTTTCCGTGCCGAGTTCTTTTGCCGCTGTAAACGTCAAGCCGTACTCTTCCCACATATAATTGATCTGACGCTCTTTCTGGTCACTCTGCTTTTCAATCTGGGCATTCAGACGGAAATTCTCGCGGTCCAGCAGGCTGATCTGCTCTGACAGTTCCTCCCTGGTGGCAAAAAATTTCTTATGTACAGCATTTTTTTCGTCTTTCTGCGCAGCAAGCGATTCAATCTCTCCCCTGATCTTCTGCTCTGCCGCAGATTCCTGCTTCAGGCTTTCCCTGATCTTCAGGATCTGCGCTTCTTTTTCCTTCACGCTTTCTGCCGCACCGGCGATATCAGCCTCACACTGCTGCTTTTCTTTCAGAAGCTGTTCTTTTTCCTGCAAAATACGCGAGAGGTTCTGTTTCAGGAAATCTTCCTGCTGACCGAGCACAGACATCTGCAGCCGGATCTGCTCTGTGCCGGCCATCCTGCCTCGCCTGATCTCCCGCTTTTCCTCCAGTTCCTTCTGTTTCTGCCCGATCAGCAGTTCCGTGTCCTTCTCCGTCTTCTGGGATTGCTCCAGTTCCACTTCTTCCCGGCTTCTGCTGTCTTTTATTTCTTCCAGCTGCCGTTCAATCTCGCCGGTCTCTGTCTGGATATTGCGGTAGTCCTGCATCGTACTGCCATTTTTCTCATCCAGTTCGCCCAGACGGATCTTCGCTGTATTCTGTGCCAGAAATTCTCCCTGCATCTGATCCTTCAGATGTACGATCTCTGCACGCAGATTGTTTCGTTCTGTCCGTATCTTATCAATATTCTGCTGAAGGTCTTCAAGAAGCGCCTTTCGTTTCTTTACCTGGCGTTCCAGTTCCTCAATCTCCCGGCGGCGTCCCAGCAGATTGCTGGAATTTTTAAACGCGCCTCCGCTCATGGAACCGCCCGGATTCAGCAATTCTCCGTCCGTCGTAACAATGCGGAGCGAGTGTTTGTATTTTCGCGCAAGGGCGATCGCATGATCGATGTGGTCTACGACAACAGTCCTGCCGAGCAGCGACTGTACCAGTTCCCCGAACTTCGCTTCCGCCGATACGAGCGTACTGGCAAGGCCGATCACTCCCGGCTGTGAAAGCGCCTGCTCTGTCTGGAAGACACCCTTTCCCGTAATACCGGACAGAGGGAGAAATGTCGCACGCCCATACTTATTCCGTTTCAGGAATTCAATCTGACGTTTTGCCGTCTCCTCTGTATCCGTCACGATATTCTGAATGCTGCCGCCAAGCGCCGTCTCAATCGCTACTTCATACGCCTTCTCTACTTTAATAATATCAGCTACTACGCCAAGTATTCCTGTCTCGCTCGATCTCTGTTCCATGACGCGGCGGATACTGTTTCCGTATCCGTCATAGCGCTCCGCGATATTTTTCAGAGACTCCAGTCGCGAAGATTCTCTGTGATACTCTGTCTGCTCCTGCTCGATCTGCCGGTTATATTCCTGCAGTTTCTGCTGCACCGTATCGAGACGCTCATTCGCTCTCTCGCTCTGCCCGGTCAGTTCTGCGATCCGCGCCGATATCTTATCGTATTCCTCCGATATCTCCTGATACAGTGACTCTCGCTCAGCACTCTCGCTTTTTAGCTGAAGCGCTTCCTTTGAAAGCTGTGCTTTCCGGATCTGTGCCTGCTCCAGCATCGTATCATACCGCTGGATGCGTGCTTTAACTGTCGCCCGTTGATTCAGAAGCCGGATGATCTCGCTCTTTGCACCCTCAATTTCATTCTCCAGCCGTGCGATCTCTTCCTGTATCTCTCCGGCGCTCCTGTCGGCATCGCGTTCCTGGCTCTTCGCCTCCTCCATTTCCGTGCGGAGGCGGTCCATCTTAGTCTTTGCCTCTTCCGCCTGCGCATCGTGCTCGTCTATCTGCTGACTGACTGCCTCAATACGCGCCTTTAAATGCTCGTCGCTCGTCTTTGCAGTGTTGATCTGCTCTCCAAGAAGCTGGATCTGATTTTCAAGCTGCTGTCTGCGCAGCTCCCCTTTTGCGACTTCATCCCGTTTTTCCTGAAGAGCGCTCTCTACTTCCTCGATCTGTGTCTCGAGAATCTCATATTCTTCTTTTGCTTTCTCATATCTGTCCTGCACATCTTTCATCTGTTCCTGCGCAGTCCGCTGCTTTTCTTCCAGATCCTCAAGCTCCGTGCGGATCCGTGCGGCCTCCAGCAAAAACAGGTTGACGTCATACTGTTTCAGTTCATCGCGCTTCGCCAGGTATACTTTCGCCGTCTGTGCCTGCCGCTCCAGCGGTCCGAGCTGCCTGGAGAGCTCGCTTAAAATATCGTTGACTCTGACAAGATTCTGCCGCTCCGCCTCCAGTTTTTTCTGTGCGGCCGCTTTCCGTCTCTTAAACTTCACAATACCTGCGGCCTCATCAAACAGCTCACGGCGCTCCTCCGGTTTGCCGCTCAGTATCTTGTCGATCTGCCCCTGTCCGATGATCGAATACCCTTCTTTTCCGATACCGGTATCGTAAAACATTTCATTGATATCTTTTAAACGGACGTGCGTCCCGTTGATCAGATCTTCGCTCTCACCGGAGCGGTACACACGCCGCGTCACAGTCACCTCATCGTAAGATACCGGCAGACGGTGGTCCGAATTGTCGAGTGTGATCGAAACGGATGCGTATCCGAGCGGCTTACGCGTCTGTGTCCCTGCAAAAATAATATCCTGCATACTGGCTCCGCGGAGCTGCTTTGCGCTCTGCTCGCCGAGCACCCAGCGGACAGCATCCGCGACATTGCTCTTTCCGCTTCCGTTCGGTCCGACGATCGCCGTTATCCCATTGTGGAACTGGAACAAAATTTTATTTGCAAAGGACTTGAATCCGTGTACTTCTATGCTTTTCAGATACATCCTGCCGATTTCCCTTTCAATCCGATGATCGCCCGGTATGCAGCTTCCTGTTCGGCCGCTTTTTTCGTGCTTCCGTGACCGCAGCCGGCCGTCTCACTGCCGATGTGTACTTCCACCGTAAAATGCTTTGCATGATCGGGGCCGTCCTCGCCGGTGACCACATATTTGATCTCTTCTTTTTTGAAGTCGCGCTGCACGATCTCCTGTAAGATAGTCTTGCTATCATAAAAGAGCTTTTTATGCTCAATATCGGTCAGTACAAATCGCTGTACAAACTCTTTTGCATTAGCAAACCCACCGTCAAGGTAAATCGCGCCGATCAGAGCCTCCATCGCATCCGAAATGATCGAGTTGCGATACCGTCCGCCTGTATGCACCTCTCCCTTTCCAAGCAGCAGAAAACTGCCCAGATCAAGCTCCCGTGCACAGAGAGCGAGTGTCGGCTCACATACGATGCTGGCGCGCAGTCTCGTCAGCTTCCCTTCCGGCATGTCCGGATACTGATGGTAAAGAAAATCGCTGCTTGCCACCTCAAGCACCGCGTCTCCCAAAAACTCCAGCCTCTCATTGTCGTGCAGGCCTTCCACTCTGTGTTCATTCGCGTAAGAGCTGTGGCACATCGCCTGCTTCAGCATTTTCTTGTTGTGAAACGTATAACCAATCCTTTTTTCCAATTCCGCTGCATTAAATTCTTCCATCATTTTCTTCTTCCCTGTTTCTGCCATATACTTATAAAAAGGAGGCTCGTAAAAGCCTCCCTCGTCTTATCCTATTGCATTTCGAATGGCTGCTGCCGCATCTCCGACGGATACGATCTTCTCTGCCTTTTCATTCGGGATTTCAATATCAAACTCTTCTTCAATACCCATGATAATCTGGAAAACGTCCAGAGAATCAGCGCCAAGATCATCCACAAATGTAGTATCCGGTGTGATCTCATCCGCATCAACATTCAGAACCTCTGCAATAATGCTCTGTAACTTTTCAAATTCCATAGTACAAATCCTTCCTTTTCCTCTAAATTTTCCTTTTAATTTTCCTGCTGTTTATCCTCTGTCCGGATGTGCTCCAGGATCTTTTCATTAATACGCTGTTCCTTAAACTGGACACACTGGTAAATTGAATGCTCAACCTCCTTTGCCTTGGAACTTCCGTGCGTTTTCACCACGAGCCCCTTCAGTCCCAGAAGCGGCGCTCCTCCGTATTCGGTTGCGTCAAATGACTTCAGTGTATCCTTCAGCGCGCCTTTCACCAAAAGCGCACCGATCTTTGTCTTAAGACTCTGCATCATGCTTCCCTTGATCTTTCCGATCAAAGTAGCACCTACACCTTCATACAGCTTCAGTATCACGTTACCGACAAATGCTTCACAGACGATGACATCACATGCGCCGGCCGGTATGTCCCGCGCTTCCACACTGCCGATAAAATTCATATCCGGACACTGCTTCAATAACGGGAACGTTTCTTTTACAAGAGCATTTCCCTTTTCTTCCTCAGCGCCAATATTCACAATTCCTACCCGCGGCTTCGGTATGCCTACTACATTTTCCATATAAATAGAACCCATCCTTGCGAACTGCACGAGATGCGACGCTCGTGCGTCTACGTTCGCGCCGCAGTCGATCAGAAGCGCGACTCCGTCTTTCGTCGGAATGAGCGGCGCAAGAGCCGGACGTTCGATTCCTTTGATCCTGCCTACGATCGCCTGTCCGCCTACCAAAACGGCACCGGAACTTCCGGCTGAGACGAACGCATCCGCCTCTCCCCTTCTCACCATCGTAAGCCCTGCTACAATGGAAGAATCCTTCTTGGAACGGATCGCCGCCACAGGCGGTTCTGCCGTCTCAATGACCATCGTCGTAGGAACGATCTCGATCCTGTCCTTTGGATAAGTATACTTTGCAAGCTCTTTTTCTATCACATCCTGATATCCGGTCAGGATCACGCAGATGTTCTCGCGGCCATTTACAGCCTGTACCGCGCCTTTTATTATCTCTCCAGGCGCATTGTCTCCGCCCATCGCATCGACAACTACACGAACTTTCTCTTCCATTTTACGCCTCCTGCTACGATATACTATACTAAACATCATTCTAAAAATCAACAGAAAAATAGGCATCTTCTTCAAGATGCCCATCGTCTCATCGCAGGAAATCAATCCATTGCAATAATCTCTTTTTTGTTGTAAGTTCCACAAGCCTTGCAGACTCTGTGCGGAAGCATCAGCTCGCCGCATTTGCTGCACTTAACAAGTGTCGGAGCGCTCATTTTCCAGTTTGCTCTTCTCTTGTCTCTTCTCGCCTTGGAAGTTTTATTCTTTGGACAGATAGACATAATTCACACCTCCTTAAAATTACTGAAAATATCAAGGATTTTGGCCATTCTTGAATCCAAATCTGTTCGTTCACAATCACATGAGCCATCATTCAGATTTTGTCCACAGGTGTTGCAAAGTCCTTTACAGTCTTCCCGGCAGAGAACTCTCTCCGGCCAGACCAGCAGTGCCTCATCGTGAACAAGCCGATCCACATCCAGGTTATATCCATCAATATAATCTTTCTTATCCAAATCAGTCTCTGTTTCAAACTGAATCTTAAGTTCTGAAGCTACCGGCTTCAGACACCGCGCACAAGGAATCCATATCTTTACTGTGACATCACCCGTTAATGAAAGCCTGCGGTCCCCGCAGTTCTCTACAGTGAGAGATACCGGAGATGCTTCTGCTATCTTAAAGGTGCCGAACCGATAGGACAACCGGTCCATCTCAAGTTCAACATCGCGATGCACTGACTTTCCCTCTGTCAGGATCACATCAGTAAGGTCCAACAAGACATATCCCTCCTAACGCACTTTTTAAATTATACCTACCAGATATTGATTTGTCAACACATTTTTGCACAAAAGTTCAGCCATGCAGAAAATGGAAAGACAGGCTGGGCACGCTTGCGTGCGAAAGACTGTATTTTCATTTTCGGGATGGGCGGAACGCCCATCAAGCCGCAGGCAGAAGCTGCGCAAGCAGCGGACGCCTGCATAGCAGGCGGCCTGCGGCCTGATGGCTGAACTTTACTCTTTCAGCATCAGCGAAATGTCGAAACGGACTGCGCAGATTTATCTGCAGCAGGCTGTTTTGACGTTTTGGTGTGAGCGGATGGCTGAACTTTACTCTTTCAGCATCAGCAAAATACCAGGCCTGATGGCTGAACTTTTCTTTTTCAACATCCCCAAACCATCAGACCGGACTGCAACTTGATGGCTGAACATCCGCACATACAGAAGGCGGCGTACCGCACATCAAATGCAGGAACGCCGCCGCCCGGGATTATACGAGCGCTACTGTCTCACGGCAGATAGCCAGTTCTTCATTTGTCGGGATGACTGCAACTTTTACTTTGGAGTCCGCAGTGGAGATCACCATATCGGCTCCGCGCTTCTTATTTGCTTCTGCATCCAGAGAAATTCCGAGATATCCGAGATATCCGAGCACTTTCTCACGCACGATATCGCCGTTTTCACCGATTCCTGCGGTGAATGCGATCGCGTCTACACCGTTCATGGCAGCTACATAAGAACCGATGTATTTTGCTACTCTGTAGCTGAATACTTCTATTGCGTTTTCTGCCATTTTGTTGCCCTCAGCCATTGCGTCTTCCAGATCTCTGAAATCGCTGGAGAGGCCGCCTGAGATACCGAATACACCGGATTTCTTATTTAATACGTTCATCACCCCTGCAATGTCAAGGTTCTCTTTCTTTGCGATGAACTCCATGATAGCCGGGTCAATATCTCCGGAGCGTGTTCCCATAACAAGACCTTCAAGCGGTGTAAGTCCCATCGAAGTATCTACGCATTTTCCGTTCAGAACTGCGCTGACGGAAGCGCCGTTTCCAAGATGCGCAACGATGATCTTGGAATTGTTCAGATCCAGCCCCAAAAACTTTGCCGTATGTTTGGATACAAAGCTGTGGGAAGTTCCGTGGAAGCCGTATCTTCTCACCCCGTATTTCTCGTAGTATTCATACGGAAGACCGTACAGATATGCCCTGGCAGGCATGGTCTGATGGAACGCGGTATCAAATACTGCAACCATCGGTACGCCCGGCATCAATTCCATACATGCGTGGATACCGATCAGGTTTGCCGGATTATGGAGCGGTGCAAGATCATTGCATGCTTCGATCGCAGCGATTACGTCCTTGTCAATGACTACTGAGCTTGCAAACTTCTCTCCGCCGTGTACGACTCTGTGGCCGACTGCATTTACTTCAGACAGATCTTTGATCGCGCCTGTCTTTTCATTTACGAGAGCGTCCAGTACCATCTGAATCGCTTCTTTATGTGTCGGCATCGGCGCTTCCGTAATCTCCTTATCGCATCCAGCCTTCTGATATGTAAGTCTTCCGTCGATCCCGATTCTCTCGCAGAGACCCTTTGCAAGGACAGCTTCAGAATCGGAATTGATTAACTGATATTTTAATGATGAACTGCCGCAGTTGATAACTAATACATTCATACTATACTCCTTCGGATAATTCCTTCTCCATTTTTATTCGTTTTGTCTTATTTGTCAGCAGCCTGGCACTGTACCGCTGTGATCGCCACAACGCCTACGATGTCGTCAGCAGAGCAGCCTCTGGAAAGATCGTTGACCGGCTTTGCGATACCCTGTGTCACAGGTCCGTATGCTTCTGCCTTTCCAAGTCTCTGTGTCAGTTTGTATCCGATGTTTCCTGCATCCAGGTTCGGGAATACAAGTACGTTTGCTGAACCAGCCACATCGCTGCCCGGCGCTTTCGATTTTCCTACGCTCGGAACGATAGCTGCGTCAAGCTGCAGCTCTCCGTCCAGCTTAAGCTCCGGATACTGCTCCTTTGCGATTCTGGTAGCTTCTACCATCTTGTCTACAAGCGCATGCTTTGCGCTTCCCTTTGTGGAATGGGACAGCATTGCGACCTTTGCCGGCTCCTGTACCAGAAGCTCGAAGGATTCTGCAGAAGATGCTGCGATTGCTGCCAGCTCTTCCGGATTCGGGTCCTGAACGAGACCGGAGTCAGCAAATACAAATGCGCCGTTTGCACCGTACTCACAATCCGGAACGATCATCAGGAAGAATGCGGAAACAAGCTTTGTGCCCGGTTTTGTCTTCAGGATCTGCAGGCACGGTCTCAATGTATCAGCTGTAGAATGGCATGCTCCGGATACCATACCGTCCGCATCACCCATCTTCACCATCATTACTCCGTAATACAGGTACTGATTGAGAAGGATCTCTTTTGCCTGCTCCGGTGTCATACCCTTCTTGGATCTCAGCTCTACGAGCTTGTCTATGTATGCCGGTGTCTTTTCGTACGTCGCCGGATCCACGATCACAGCGCCTGAAATGTCAAGACCTTCGCTGCCCTTTTTCACTGCTTCCTCGCTTCCGACGAGAATGATATCAGCGATGCCCTCTGCCAGGATCTTTGCAGCGGCCTCATACGTTCTCCGGTCTTCTGTCTCCGGTAAAACAATCGTCTTTTTGTTTGCTTTTGCTCTTGCTTTCAGAATGTCAATAAATGCCATTATTCATGGACTCCTTTCCCTTGTATTTGCGTTAGTTCGATTATACCCCAAATTCTTACAGCGGACAAGATGGAATTTGAGTTGCACAAGCGTTTTTTGTCTGCTAAAATGGGGAATATTACGTTTGTATCAAAAATAGAACAAAGGAGACGAATATGCGCACAGTTGGAATCATCGCCGAGTACAATCCGCTTCACACAGGTCATGAATACCACCTTCAAAAAGCAAAAGAAACCGCCCGGGCGGACTACGCAGTGGTCGTCTTAAGCCCTGATTATGTACAGAGGGGAGAACCTGCTCTTTTTGACAAATATACACGTGCGCAAATGGCACTTCTGGCCGGCGCTGATCTCGTTCTGGAACTGCCCGTGTGCTATGCGGCAGGCAGTGCGGAATATTTTGCAGAAGGCGCTGCCACCCTGCTCGACTGCCTGCATACGGTCGACGCGCTCTGCTTCGGGGCAGAATCGGACGATGCGGATACTTTTCTTGCGGCTGCTTCCATTCTCCTTGAAGAACCGGATGCCTTTTCCCAAACGCTTGGTGCATATCTTCGCCAGGGCGCAACGTACCCGGCCGCGCGTGCCGAGGCGCTGGCAACGGTCTGTCAGGAGAAACACGGTTCACGTGACATGCGCGGATTCATCGCATCTCCGAACAACATCCTCGGCACAGAATACTGCAAAACTCTTTTAAAGAGAAACAGCCCGATCAGGCCCCTTCCGGTGGGAAGGTTGGGGAATGGCTACAACAGCTTCACGCTGGACGGCAGCTACTGCTCTGCCACCGCACTCCGCTTTGCTCTCTCCGACGGGCAGATCACAGAGACACTGCTCTCCTATATTCCGCAAGACTGCCGCAAACTGTTCACCGAAGCATGCCGAACGCCGCTTGTTCTGGAAGATTTTCTGCCTCTGCTTCTGCAAAAGCTTCTGTCGGAGCGATCATTTTCTCATATCCTTGATATCAGTCCGGAGCTTTCCGACCGGATCTGTGCGCTGCGCTTTTCATGCATCGGCAAAACATACCGCGAGATCATCTCCCTGCTCGGCGCAAAACAGATAACAGAGGCAAGGATCCGCAGGGCACTGCTGCACCTGATCCTCGGCATCCATTCCGACACCGTAGAATCATTCCGAAATGACTGCACCGTCTACTATGCAAAAATACTGGGATTTCGAAAAGCGGCTGCACCGCTGCTTCATGAGATCAAACAAAAAAGCTCTGTCCCTCTGATTTCCAAAAACTCACACGCCGAACGGACGCTCTCAGACCTGGGAAGAAGCATGTGGGATCTCGATCTGTACGCTTCTCATCTGTATCGAGGAATCCGATCCTGCAAATATAAAGCAGCATTTAAAAGTGAATATGAGATCAGTCCTCTGATCTCATATACGAAAGAAAGCTCTATGTGAATAGGAATCCCATTCATATAGAGCTTTCTGATTTTTCTCATTTACCAGTATCTGCGTGCAGCTACCGGTGTGCTGTAATTGTATGCCGAAGTCGTGATTCCGCTTTCCGGATTGCTTGCATGAACGATCGTGCCGTTTCCTGCGTAAATCGCAACGTGGCTGATAGAGCTTCCGTCGCTGTAGAACAGAAGATCTCCCGGCTGGATGCTGCTGATGTCAACAGCCGTACCGCCGTAGGACTGATCTGCTGCTACACGTGCCAGTCCGATTCCGAAGTTAGCAAATACAGACTGTGTGAATCCGGAGCAGTCAGCTCCTTCCGTCAGGCTTGTACCACCCCATACGTAAGGATTTCCGACAAACTGCATCGCATAATCTACAATCTGCTGACCCACGGACGAATCAGAAACTGCCGCCTCTGTCTCTTCTGTCTGCGGTGCCTCAGTCTGCGGTGCTTCTGTCTGAGGAGCCTCCGTCTGTGGCGCTTCTGTCTGAGGAGCTTCTTCTTCCCAGACAATTTCAGGTGCTTCCTGTGTCTCCTCATAGACAATGTCTTCCGGCAGAGTTTCCTCTGCTGTCTGATCATTCTGGTACTCCTCTTCCGTCCATGTCTCTAAGTTGTCATCTGCGCTCTGGCTGTCGTCTGTCCATGTAGCGTCTTCTGCAGATGTCTCTTCTGTATAAGTATCCTCGGTATAAGCTTCTTCGGTGTAAGTTTCTTCCGTATAAGTGTTTTCGGTGTAAACTTCTTCTGTATAGCTGTCTTCTGTGTAGACGTCTTCCGTATACGTCTCCTGCTCTGCATAAGCTGCCGCTTCAGCCGCAGCCGCCTCTTCTGCAAGACGTGCCTGCTCCTCCTCGATCGTCTCTGCCGTCGGGTAATACGTCTTATAATCTACATAATAGGCATTGACATAGCCATATACATCATTTCCAAGAGCAACCTTCATCCAGTCGCCGTCATATGCGACTACTTCCAGTTCTTCTGCACTGTATGCCACATCAATGACTTCTGTGTCTTCGCCCGGAGCAATACGTACATTCAGCTCGTCCGGATGCACCACAGCCACATTGTACGCGACCTCTGACGCGATCGCTTCGGCATCAGCGCCCGTTGCAAAATACTCAGCTTTTACGTATCCGACCGCGTTTCCTGACTGAATCTGATACCAGTCGCCCTCCTGTCCGATCACCGTAGCTGAGTCGTTATTATACATTTTTGCTACGACTTCGCTGTCCGTATTGGCTGCACTGCGCACGTTAATATACTCATTGCACTGAGCGAACACCATTTCTCCTGTCCTGTCAGCCGCCTCAGTCTCAGACGCCGCACTCTCCTCTGCCGGTGCTTCTGCAGCCTCCGTCTCCTCAGTGGCAGCCTCTGCATCCATCTCCTGTGCAGCTGTATTTTCTGTACCTGTATTATCTGCAGCGCCCGAATCTGCCGTGGCTTCAGCCGCAGCCGTTTCGGTCTGCTGCGCTTCTGTGGCTCCTGCCTGCATTCCTCCCATACCTGCAAGCATGATTCCGGACATAAGGCAGCAGGCTGAAAGTTTCAAAAACCTCTTTTTCATTAAAAATTTACCTCCATAACTGCTGTTTCCTTTTGTAACTGTTGCTTACTTGTTACAAAATTATTACTTAAGTTACGGAGGTATATTACCAAATCTTGTTTTTTATGTCAACTCATTTAAGCTTTTTTTATTTTTTTTTAAGACCTGTGATAGAATTGTGTTCCCGTTCGCACATTGTTCAGGCGCATCTTCCGCCTGTGTTTTCTCAGTTTTTAAAGCTGTGGATCGGTGCAGGGATCCTGCCTTTCCGTTCGATAAACGCGTCGCAGGAATACTGGTTGACCGGCATGATCGGCGCATACCCGAGAAGTCCGCCGAATTCTACTGTCTCTCCGACATTTTTCCCTTTTACCGGTATCACGCGTACCGCCGTTGTCTTCTGATTCACCATTCCGATTGCCATTTCGTCTGCGATGATGCCGGAAATCGTAGATGCCTTTGTCTCTCCCGGAATCGCGATCATATCCAGTCCCACAGAGCAGACGCACGTCATTGCTTCCAGCTTTTCAATGGTCAGAGCTCCTGCGCGGACGGCGCTGATCATTCCATGGTCTTCGCTGACCGGTATAAATGCGCCGCTCAAACCTCCGACATAGGAAGAAGCCATGACTCCGCCTTTTTTTACCTGATCGTTCAGAAGTGCAAGTGCTGCCGTCGTGCCGGGCGCTCCGGCATATTCCAGACCGATCTCACAGAGAATATCCGCAACACTGTCCCCAATTGCCGGAGTCGGCGCAAGAGAAAGATCAATGATTCCAAACGGCACTCCCATCCTTCGTGAAGCTTCCTGTGCAACAAGCTGCCCTACTCTCGTCACCTTAAATGCTGTCTTTTTGATCGTCTCACAGAGAGTCTCAAAATCCGCGCCGCGCACCTCAGAAAGTGCGTGTTTCACTACGCCCGGACCGCTGACGCCGACATTGATCACTGCGTCCGCCTCGCTCACTCCATGAAAAGCGCCTGCCATAAATGGATTATCATCAGGCGCATTGCAGAATACTACGAATTTTGCACAGCCGAGTGAATCCTGCTCTTTTGTATACTCAGCCGTCTCCAGGATCATCTCGCCGATCAGCCGCACTGCGTCCATATCAATGCCGCATTTTGTAGAGCCTACATTCACTGAGCTGCAGACACGCTCTGTCTGGGAAAGCGCCCTTGGAATAGAACGGATCAGAAATTCATCCGCTTTTGTCATTCCTTTCGAAACAACCGCAGAATATCCCCCCAGAAAATTGACTCCAACTTCTTTTGCGGCACGATCCAGCGTCTCTGCGATTTTCACAAAATCATCTGCGGATTTGCATGCGCTCCCGCCGACCAGTGCGATCGGTGTGACCGATATCCTTTTATTTACAATCGGAATCCCGTATTCCTTCTCAATCTCCTCCCCGGTAGAGACAAGGTTCCTGGCTGTCTTTGTAATCTTCCTGTATATTTTTTCGTTTAATGTATCAAGATCGTCATCGATACAGTCAAGCAGGCTGATCCCGAGTGTGATGGTCCGGACATCGAGGTTTTCCTGCGTG
>DVHT01000069.1 GCA_018711885.1 Candidatus Choladousia intestinipullorum
AGCTGTGCATCCACAGAATCGCTGCACGGTGATACAACCGCACCCTTTGCAAACTCAGGCGGCTCGCCGATCAGCTTGTTTCCGCCCATGTCCTCTCCTTCTTCCAGCTTTGTAACTGCATGGAGCAGAGATACGGAATCCAGGTCAAAGACCGGTTTTGCCTGCGGATGGTCTCCCAGTTTTGTATGATCGCCTGTCAGAAGAAGCAGGTTCTCAATCCCGAACATAGCTGCGCTTAAAAGATCGGACTGCAGCGCAATACGGTTACGGTCACGGCAGGTCAGCTGGTAGATCGGCGTCAGCCCTTCATCTTTCAGAGCTTTGCACATAGCCAGAGAACCGAGACGCATAACGGAAGACTGATTATCTGTTACGTTCACTGCAGTAATACCGCTCAAATAAGTCTTTGCCTCTTCCAGCAAGTGTTCCACATGAAATCCTTTTGGCGGACCAACTTCCGCAGATACAACAAATTCACCACGTTCAAATAACTCAGTAATTTTCATTCTACATTGCTCCTAATCATTTAAATTTTAACAGTTTTTCACTTCTTCATCTGTTGCAAAATTCCGCACCTGGGTCGGACATTTCAATGCGTCCAGACGGCCGATTTTTTCCAGACGTCTGTAGATGCGTTCCCAGCCGCACTCCATCTCGGGATCCACTTCGCACATCCCGTTTTTGGAACCGCCGCACTGTCCGTTCACCAGACTCTTGGAGCAGGCAGTGATGGGGCAGATCCCGCCCGTCAGGTTCAAATAGCATTCGCCGCACTGATCACATTTGTATTCCAGCGGAGTCACTCCCTGAAATCCCGGCAGCGGGCAGGTATCACAGGCTGCGCATACCTTTTTGTCTTCCAGATATCCGGCAATGGTCTGTACTCCCACGCCGCAGGAAAATACAAGGATCACGTCAGCAGCTTCAATCTCGCTCATATGTTTCTGCAGACGAAGCTTCATATTGTCCGGATTGCATATGTAATCTGTCGTGATCATTCCGGTCACATTTCCGTCAGCAGCCAGTTCCTTCTGGAGTTCTGCAGCTTCTTTTTCCGGAAAATAAACTTCTTTGCATCCCTGGCAGTTGATGATGAAGACCTTTTTGCCTTCCGCCAGTGATGTGATCGTTTCCCTGGGTTTTAATTCGGTAATCAACATATCACTTCATCCCCCTTACTGCATTTTTTCCGGCTTTAATCTTAGCGACTAACGGAATCTTGGAGGAGCAGATATACTCGCAGCACCTGCACTCAACGCAGTCCATAACATTCTTGTCCTTCATGCCCTGCCAGTTCTGCTCATCCGCAAATTTTGCGAAATACAGCGGAGAAAGTTCCATCGGACATACGTCCATACAGCGTCCGCATTTGATACACGGCTGCTCTACCGTATGGTCAGTATCAACAGCGATAATACCGTTGGAACCTTTCATGATCGGCACATTCACATCATTCAGAACGAATCCCATCATCGGTCCGCCTGCTTTGATCGTGATGTCGTCTCCCGTCACTCCGCCGCAGTAGTCGATGAGATCTTTCGTATTCGTACCGATCTTTACGATGTAGTTGCCCGGATTCTTCAGTCTCTCACCGGTCACTGTCACAACACGCTCGATAAGAGGCATGCCTTTCTGGATCGCGTCAGAGATTGCTTTTGTGGTACTGATATTGCTCACAACGCAGCCGACATCTGCAGGCAGTCCGCCGCTCGGAACTTTTCTTCCCGTCACGCGCTTGATCAGCATTTTCTCAGCGCCCTGAGGATATTTTGTCTTTGCCACTACAACGTCGATATTGCTGCAGCCGGCTGTTTTCTCCTGCATGAGCTCGATGGCATCCGGCTTGTTGTCTTCTATTACGATCAGGCCCTTTTCAGCGCCCACTGCCTTGATGATCGCTTTCAGTCCGTAGATCACGTCATCTGCAAACTCGAGAAGCACTCTGTGGTCTGCCGTCAGGAGCGGCTCGCATTCACAACCGTTCAGCAGGATCGTATCTACCGGCTTGGCCGGTTTTAACTTCACAGACGTCGGGAAACCGGCGCCGCCCATACCTACGATTCCGGCCTCTTTTACGATCTCTACGATCTCGTCCGGAGTCAGCTCGTCCAGGCCTTTATGAGGCTTGACTGATTCGTGAAGGGTATTCTTTCCGTCTGACTTGATCACAACGGACAGACATTCTCCCCTCGTAGCGTGTCCGTGATTCTCAATGGCAACTACCGTACCGCTGACGCTAGAATGGATCGGACTGCTGATAAAGGCTGCCGCCTCTCCGATCTTCTGTCCGACTTTAACGGTATCTCCCACCTGTACGACAGGATTTGCCGGAGCGCCTGCATGCATGGACAGAGGGATCACCACTGTTTCCGGATCCGGAAATCTCTTAAGCGCCAGATGCTCTGTGAACTCTTTGCGCTCTGTGGGGTGTACGCCTCCGTAATAGCCGTCCAGACGGTTCTCACGGATGGATTTTACATAATCATTTACAAACTTGAAATTAACCTTTGAGTAATCGCGTACCTGTACCGGCTGGTTCAGGAACTCCTCAAGACGGCCCTGTTTTTCCAGTCTCCGGTAGATCTTCTCCCATGCACAGTCTTTATCGCCGTCCACTTCGCATTTTCCGTTCTTCGCGCCGCCGCACTGTCCGTTTACCAGACTCTTTGAGCAGTCAACGATCGGACATATGCCTCCGGTCACGTTCAGATAGCACTGTGCGCATGCGTCGCATTTGCGCTCTGTCAGCGCCATGCCGTGGTATCCTGTATAATTCAGGGAATTGCTGGCCGCATATACAGGCTTTTCCGCCAGATCGGCAACAGTCTGGATGCCAAGGCCGCAGGAAATCACGAAAACATTTTCCGTGCCTTCCGGAATCATATCCTGCAGCTGCTTTTCTGTCTGGGTTTTGTTGCACAGAAAATCAACTCTTGCACTGCCCGTAACTGTCTTTCCGTTTTCAGCAGCGAGCTTCTCAAACTCACCGCACTCTGGCTCGTCAATCGTTTCAAATTCCTTGAAGCATTTGTTACAGGCAATAATGAACAGATTGTCCTTATCGGCCAATAATGACACCAGTTCATCATTACTTTTTAACTTATACTTGGTATAGTTTTCCAATTGCTCACCTTCCTTATAAAATTGATTTGCACACTATGGAATAGTCTGCAATCCATTGTATCTAAGCATAACACATTTTAGTCAAATTATCTAGTCTAAACTGTTTTTTCTACACAAAAAGACGGTACTATATGCAAAAAGGTGTGCCGGGCCGGCACACCTTGATTTTCTCTGTTATCTCCGTGCGAGTTCTTTCGTTATATCCTCCCACGTCACGCCTTTCTGGACCATGAGGACCATGACATGGTACAAAAAGTCAGAAATTTCATATTTGATCTCTTCCGCATCCGGATTTTTCGCTGCAATGATGATCTCTGTCGCCTCTTCGCCCACCTTCTTCAGGATTTTATCGATTCCCTTATCAAACAGATAATTCGTATAAGAACCTTCCTTCGGGTTCAGTTTGCGGTCCTGGATCACCTGAAATACATCTTCAAATACCTTCAGCGGGTTCGTCTCATCGTATTCCTTTTTCAGGATCGTGCGGTAGAAACAGCTCTTGTTTCCCGTATGGCAGGCCGCGCCGACCTGTGCCACTTTCGCGAGCAGCGTATCGCTGTCACAGTCGATGCAGATTTCCTTTACGTACTGGACATGTCCCGATGTGAGGCCCTTCACCCACAACTCGTTCCTGCTGCGACTCCAGTACGTCATTTTCCCCGTGCGGACCGTCGTCTCAAACGCCTGGCGGTTCATATAAGCTACCATCAGTACTTCCTGCGTTTTATAATCCTGGACCACGACGGGCACCATTCCATCCGAATTTTTTTTCATCTCGTCCCAGGAAACATCAGATTCAAATGTATTGACCGCAACACCCTCTTCCAGCAGACGGTGTTTGATCTCTCTGATGTCCGTACCTCCCGGCAGACAGGAATACGGGCACACGCCGGTGACTCCGCGCTTAAACAGCGGGGACGCCGCGTCAAAACTGCATTCGCCTGTCATTACGTAGACATTTGCGGCTTCTTCCGGCCTGCATGCCTCCTGCTCCTCTTCTCCGAGCAGGAGAAATCCGCCGAGCAGGACCTCATGCGCCAGCGCCTCCTCCATCTCTTCTTTCGTTTTGATGCATGCCATGATCTTATCTTTTCCGAACCGCAGGCTGGCTTCATGCGCAAGCTCTATATTGGATTCTTTGGAAAAGTTCAGAAACACTTTTCTGCATCCGGCATAGATCAGCTTTTTCACATCCTCCAGCCGTCTGATGTTCCCGCCCGCATACAGCGGAATATCGACAGTACGGGCAATCTCTTTGATCATGGCTATTGATTCTTCGTGCTGCGCATCGTCCTGCGACAGGTCAAAGACCAGAAGCGCATCCACTCCTCCATTATCGTACGCGGCAGCCAGACGGACTGCATCTCCGTCTTCATACTGTGCCGTATCATCAAACCCGCATACCGCCTTTTTATCTTTCAGGAACAACGGCGCAAGCAATTCTTTCCAGCTCATAATCTCCTCCAAATCAAATCGTCCCTTTCGTCGAAAGAACGTCAGTAATCCTGCCGTCATACTTCACAGCTTCGTCAAGCGCTTTTGCAAAAGCCTTAAACATCCCTTCCGCCATATGGTGGCTGTTTCCGCCGCTTAACATCTTGAAATGCAGGTTCATAGCAGCAGAATAAGACACTGCGTAAAAAAATTCCCTTATCATTTCTGTGTCCACAGCCCCGATCTTCTCTGTGGGGAACTCCGCGTCGGAGCGAAAATACGGGCGTCCTCCCAGGTCGAGCGCACAGAGCACCAGTACTTCATCCATCGGAAGAATGCTGCTGCCGTATCTGCGGATCCCTTTTTTGTCTCCTGCCGCCTCGCGGATCGCCTGGCCGAGTACGATGCCGGTGTCTTCTATCGTGTGGTGGCAGTCCACCTCAAGATCTCCGTCTGTCTCCACCTCAAGATCAAACAGTCCATGTCTTGCAAACCCTTCGAGCATATGGTCAAAAAAACCTATTCCCGTATTTACACAGTATTTTCCTGTTCCGTCCAGCTCTATCCGGACACGCACCCTTGTCTCTTTCGTATTTCGGATCACTTCTGCTGCTCTGCTCATACGTCCTCCTGCTCCTGCCGGTCTTCAAACCGCACTTTGATCGAATTTGCATGTGCCGTAAGCTGTTCCGCCTGTGCAAACGCTATGATATCCTCATGAACCGGTTCCAGCGCCTCTTTTGAATAATAGATGATACTTGATTTTTTGATAAAATCGTCAACGGACAGCGGCGAAAAGAATTTCGCTGTGCCGTTTGTCGGAAGCACATGATTCGGCCCTGCAAAATAATCGCCGAGCGGTTCGCTGCTGTACTCTCCGATAAAGATCGCGCCGGCATTCCTGATCTTTGTCATCACCTGAAATGCGTCCTTTGTGACGATCTCAAGATGCTCCGACGCGATTTCATTCACTGCGTCGACCGCATCGCCCATGTCTTTCGCGATCAGAATAAATCCATACTGTTCCAGCGATTTTCTGATAATCTCTGCTCTTGAAAGCGTTTTCAGGAATCCGTCGATCTCCTCCGATACCCTGCGGGCCAGTCTCTCGCTCGTCGTAACCAGGATTGCGGACGCCATCTCATCATGCTCCGCCTGGGAAAGGAGGTCAGCCGCCACATAGCGCGGGTTGGCCGTCTCATCCGCCAGTACGAGGATCTCGCTCGGCCCCGCCACTGAATCAATGCTGACATGTCCGTAAACAGCCCGCTTCGCAAGCGCGACATAGATGTTGCCCGGTCCCGTTATTTTGTCTACTTTCGGAATACTCTCCGTACCGAACGCCAGAGCTGCGACCGCCTGCGCGCCGCCCGCCTTGTAGATCTCGTCTACTCCAGCCTCATTTGCAGCCACAAGCGTCGAAGCCGGGATACGGCCGTCAGCTCCCGGCGGAGTCGTCATGACAATACGCCCCACACCTGCCACCCTTGCCGGAACTATATTCATCAGGACCGAAGACGGATAGACCGCTTTGCCTCCCGGAACGTAAACCCCGACAGATGCAAGCGGCGTCACCTTCTGTCCGAGCATCGTACCATTTTCTGTACTGTCAAACCAGCTGTACTGTCTCTGTTTCTCATGGTAGCTGCGGATGTTCGCCAATGACCGGCGGATGACGGAAAGGAGCCCGGGATCAATGCTTTCATACGCTTCATCCAGTTCCGCTTTCGTCACGCGCACGTTCTCTGCCGTAATCTCTGCACCGTCAAACTGCTTCGTATAGCCAAAAACTGCCGCGTCCCCGTTTTCTTTTACATTCTGCAGGATCTCATTCACCCGCTCCTCAAAATCCCGGTAGCTGGAAGGGCTTCTTTTCAGGAGCCGTTCCAGAATATCCTTTTTTGTCTCTTCTGTCAGTTCTATGATCCTCATTCTGCCCCTCCTTCCTCACAGGACAATGCTCCGTTCAGCTTTGATAGGAGATCCGTGATACGCTCATTTTCCATCCGCATGCTCACCGGGTTCACTACAACCCGTGCAGAAAGCGGACACACCTCTTCCAGAACGACAAGTCCGTTTTCTCTCAGCGTCGATCCCGTCTCCACGATATCAACGATCACTTCAGAAAGCCCGACAATAGGAGCCAGCTCGATCGAGCCGTTCAGTTTGATGATCTCTACCGTCTGGTTCTTCTGATTATAGAAGTAGTCCTTTGCAATATGGGGGTACTTTGTCGCCACACGGATCAGTTCCTGTCCGTTCAGCAGATTTCTGGCGGATTCCGGCCCGCATACGCACATCCGGCATTTGCCGAATCCAAGGTCAAGCACCTCATACAGCTTGCGTCCCTCTTCCTGGATCGTATCGCGGCCGACGATGCCGATATCGGCTGCACCGTACTCCACGTACGTCGGCACATCAGGTCCTTTTGCCAGAAAAAACCGCAGTTTTAATTCTTCATTTACAAAAATCAGCTTTCTGGAATCGGGTTCCTTCATCTCATCGCAGGAAATCCCGATTTTTTCAAAAAGCTCCATTGTCTTTTTTGCAAGACGCCCTTTCGTAAGCGCAAATGTCAGATATCTCGTTTCTTTCATCATCCTGCCTGCTCCTTATAATTCTACGACAAGCGTGCAGGACTGTGCTTTTGCATAAGCTCTGCAGTCCTGGCGCGTGCGGCTTTCCGTGATGCGCACCAGCTCGACCTCGATTCCTTTTGTCCGAAGCTCCGACGCTTTTGCGATCGCCTCCGCCTGTTTTTCGCATTCATAAATGATCATGCAGTGGCTTTCCGACGTCTCAAGCGTCACCTTCTGCCGCGACAGGGCACTGAGAAGCTGGTCTGTCACCGCCACAAATCCTACCGCCGGCGCATCCTTGCCGAAATGTCCGAGCAGGCCGTCATATCTTCCGCCCTTGATCACAGCGTCCCCGGTGCCGAACGTGTATCCCCGGAAAATGATCCCGGTATAATACATATAGCGGCTCAGCATTCCCAGGTCAAAAGAAATGTATTCTGATACGCCGTATAACTCCAGTGTCTCCCAGATCTTCTGCAGCCTGTCGAGCGCTTTGTTGGCTTCTTCATTCTGCGTCAGTATCCTGGCTCTGTCGATCGTCTCCCTCATTCCGAACAGGCTGGTAAGCGAAACAAACGCCTGTTTCAGCTCGCTGCTGATGTTTTTATCCGACAGCAGCTTTTCCGCCCCGAACGTATTCTTATTCGTGATCAGCTCCTTTAACTCATTGGTAACCGGCTCATCGAATCCGGCCTCTTCTGCAAGAGCCCGGAAAATCCCTGCGTGACCGATACTGATCTGAAATTCCCGGAGTCCCGACGACAGAAGAAGCTGAACGACAAGCGCGATAACTTCCGCATCTGCATCTGCGCTGTCATCTCCGATCAGTTCCCCTCCGATCTGCGTTGTCTCTTTTAACCGTCCCTGATAACTGGAATTGTTGATAAATGTATTACCGAGATACGTAAGCCGGATCGCCATATTTTCGTTCAAAAAATATTTTGCCGCCGCGCGCGCAACAGACGGCGTAAAATCCGGCCGCAGCACAAGCGTTTCGCCTTCCCGGTCAAAAAATTTGAACAGTTCCCGGGACGGGATCGTGCCGATCTCCTTGCCAAACACATCAAAATATTCAAACGTCGGCGTCTCAATATCCCGGTAGCCGTAAGATTTGATGACGTCGTGCAGTCTCCGCTGAAGCAGCAGTTTCTGCTCGCATTCTCTGCTGTAAATATCCCGGACCCCTTCCGGTGTATGTAAAATCTTTTTCATAACTGGCCATTCCTTTTGCTTTTTCACTGTAAAGTGTTAGTTCTCTACCTTAAGAAATTCTAACAAATTATAAAGGATTCCGGCATGCTTGTCAATCCCTTGCATTCAAATCCGTCTGGAGCGCATCGAGATAAGGCGCCAGAAGACCGCCGTGCGGCTGAATATAGTAGTTCTGATCCAGTTCTTCATAGCGAAAGCTTTTTCTTCCGCCGTTTTTCGCCCTGTTCCAAAACTTCATCATATCCCTGTACGGCAGATAAAACAGTTCATTGCGTACAGCGAAAAAAAGCAGGAGAAACGAAACGCCGCCCTGACGTTCAAACTGAGTCATAAATTCCACCTGATGCGGATGGATATTCTGCAGAGCAAACGTATCGACCGTACATTCCTTTGCGTCAAAGCAGACCGGAATGCCCTGTACCACCCCGATATAATCAACTGTGCTCTTCTGTTCAAAATAAGCCAGCGTAATATGCCGGCTTTCTTTATCGATTTTGATCGGTGTGATCGGAGTCGGAACCTTCTGGATCAGCGCAAGTCCCTTTTCCAGATAGATCTCATTCGTCCGGTTGACCAGCTCCTCCAGTGTAGAGCCCCGGAGTCCCCGTGTATTCCAAGTAGCCATAAAATACCTCTCTGCCTTAAAATCAAGATTTTTTCCGCCCCTTATGAGAAGAAAGAGATGCGGCTGTAAACATCCGGGAAGTCCGCGCAGAAAATTTTCCCGGACAGATAGGAAAGCGGCCCTGTTACTGCCGGAAACTCAAGCCTGTATGCGTGGAGAAGCTGGTGCTCCACACCGTATTCCGTATGAAAACGGCGGTTCAGTTTCTCATCGCCGTATTTCCCGTCACCGATGATCGGATGCCCGATCGACGCCAGATGGGCACGGATCTGATGGCTGCGCCCGGTGATCAGATGCACCTCCAGCATCGTGATTCCGTCTTTTTCTGCAATCGCCCGGTATTCCGTCTCAATCCGTTTTCCGTCTTTCGACGGTTTCTTCGTCACAAAGACTCTGTTCGTCCGGCTGTCCTTCACGAGATATCCGTTCAGATGATCCGTGCCGGAAATCCTGCCCTTTACAAGACAGCGGTAATACTTTTTCACCGTGCGCTCCTTCAGCAGACGGCTCATCTCCTGCAGACCGGCAAGGCTCTTTCCTGCTGCAACGATACCGGACGTATTTCTGTCAAGGCGGTTGCAGACAGACGGGCGGAACAGCAGCAGCTGTTCTTTCGTAATGCTTCCGCTTTCTAACAGATATGCGATCAGATGCTCTACCAGAGAAACATCCTGCGGCTGTGCTTTCTGTGACAGCATTCCGGCCGGCTTATTGATCAGGACAATATGGTCGTCCTCATAAATGATATCAAGCGCCGCCCCGCTCTTTCCGTCCGGAATCTCTTTTTTTTGAAATCCGGAAATCGTCTCATCAGAGAGGAAAAGCCGGATCTGATCCCCTTCCAGAAGCAGCTCATTTCCCTGCGCCTTCTTCCCGTTCAGCGTGATATTTTTTTTGCGCATCATCTTGTAGAGAAAGCTTTTCGGCGCACCATCGAGATATTTCGCCAGCAGTTTATCAAGGCGCTGCCCTGCCTCATTTGCCGTAATCAAGAGCTCTTTCATAGGCCCATACCTCCGTAAATACCATCTTCGGCTTTCTCTACAGCGAAATCGCCAGCAGCGTGTGGAAGATCAGTTCATCGCGGGACAGCTCCGGATACCGTTCATCCGGCGTAAAAGCAATGCCTTCCCGGTAATGATCCTGCTTTGCGCAGATATCAGATGCACGCTGCAGATATTTCTTAAAATCTTTCATTACTTTTACCTGGGCAGACGTAAAGCCGTTCACGGAGAGCACGCGTGTAATGTGCTTTTCCAGATACGCCGTATCTGCCTTCTCATCCGGTGTGTAGCAGAGTACCTGATCCCCGCAGACGACCAGCGTATTGACCGGATAAGAATGTTCGTACGCTGTAAAGACCAGTTCATAACC
>DVHT01000011.1 GCA_018711885.1 Candidatus Choladousia intestinipullorum
CGGTCATTGACGAGAATGAAGAATACTGCATTGTGGAGAGCAATAATACGTATGGTCTTGCTGCTTACGATTATATCGCACTGAATGCATCTGACGTTGCAGAAAACCAGATTGTATACTGATAAAAGAAAGCATGAGCATTACAGAAAAGGAGAACAATCATGATCAGGGAAAATCTTGCATCGGTCGAACATAGAATATGCGCTGCCTGCGAGCGTTCCGGGAGAGACCGCCGGGACGTGCGGCTGATCGCAGTGAGCAAAACAAAGCCAGTCCCAATGCTGATGGAGGCATATGACGAAGGGATCCGGGAATTCGGAGAAAACAAGCCGCAGGAAATCCGGGAAAAATATCCGGAACTGCCCTCTGATATCAGGTGGCACATGATCGGACATCTGCAGAGAAACAAGATCAAGTACATTATTGATAAGGTCTGCATGATTCATTCGGTAGATTCTCTGCGTCTGGCTGAGGCGATAGACGCGGAGGCAAAAAAACACGGTGTGACTATGCCGGTACTGATAGAAGTAAATGTAGCTGGAGAAGAGTCAAAGGACGGTGTTTCTCCGGAAGAGACGGAAGAACTTATCAGACAAGTCAGCTGTCTGGAACATATACGCGTAAATGGCTTGATGACAATAGCGCCGTTTACGGAAAATGCCGAGGATAACCGTCAGTATTTTAAGATATTGAAAAATTTATCTGTTGACATAGCAGGGAAAAACATTGATAATGTGAATATGTGTGAACTCAGCATGGGAATGACCGGCGACTATGAGGTGGCGATCGAAGAAGGCGCTACGATGGTGCGTGTCGGTACGGGAATTTTCGGCGAGCGGTTCTACAGCCATTAAAAAGATGGGAGAGTAATTTATATGGGCGTACTGGATAAGTTTTTGAACGCAATGAAAATGAATGATGACGAAGGTTTTGATGAAGATTACCTTGATGATGAATACGATGACTATGATGATTACGAGGAGGAGCGGCCGAAGAAGCGCATTATAAACAAATCTTACGATGACGATGATTATGAGGAGCTTCCGCAGGAGCAGCCTTCCGCACCGGCCGAGAGGACAAAGCCCAGGACGAAAACGAAGGTTCATAGAAGCAGCAATACAAAGATTTCTCCGATCCGGCCGAAAAGAAACGGCGGGGCAGGGATGGAAGTATGCGTTATAAAGCCGAAGAGCATGGAAGATGCACGTGAGATCACAGAGACGCTTCTGGAAGAGTGCACCGTCGTGCTGAATATGGAAGGACTGGATCTGGATATTGCGCAGCGCATCATTGACTTTGCTTCCGGCTCCTGTTATGCGATCCACGGAAATCTCCAGAAGATCAGTAATTATATTTTTATCATTACTCCGGAGAGCGTGGATATTTCCGGTGATTTCCAGGAAATTTTAAGCGGGGCGTTTGAAGTGCCGTCCTTTGGTACGAGATTTTGATATGAACAGTGACGGAATATTATTGGAAAAACGGATTCAGGAGCTCGCCGATACGGCGCAGAAACGCGATATTGTCACCTTTACAGATTTTCTGAATCTGAATGAACAGAATATTTTACATCAGACCATGCAAAAGTTTTCCTGGATCAAAGGGGAAACTTTTGGCGGTTATGAGGGAGCAGAGCGTCAGATAGCAGCATTCATTCCTGATGCTCTTTTTCACGATGAATACAGCAGATTTTACGATACCCCGGTCGAATACCCGATTTCCTGTATCCGCATCGTCCCGCGCAACCGGAAATTTGCAGATAAGCTATCCCACCGCGACATTCTGGGCGCTTTGATGAACCTTGGGATAGAACGGTCCAAAACAGGCGATATTGCCGTCTGTGAAGAAGAATCGTATCTGTTCTGCAGCAGGACGCTTTCGGATCTGATCTGCCGTGAGCTTACGCGGATCCGCCATACGTCCGTAGACTGCAGCGTCTGTCAGCCGGAAGACTTTACCTATACGCCTGCGACAAAGCTGATCCGAGGCAGCGTCGCTTCAGTCCGGCTTGACGCGGTAATGGCGCTTGCCTTTCAGTCATCACGCAGCAGCCTTCTTTCCGAGATCGAAGCCGGACACGTATTTGTGAACGGAAAATCAGTCACTTCAAATGCGTACAGCCTGAAAAATCAGGATATTGTATCTGTCCGGAAAATGGGAAGATTCCGGTACAATGAAGTCGTCGGCGAGACAAAAAAAGGACGCTGTATGATACAGCTGGAAAAGTATATTTGAAAGGATACCGGTATGAAAGAGTTTTCTACAGAGTCTAAGATCACAGTCCAAACAGAAGGAAATTCCGCTTATGATATTTTACTCCGTGATTCTTTTGCAGATCTGCCGTCGGCACTGCGCGAACTCGGATGCGGTTCCCGCCGCATCTGTATTGTCACGGACTCCAACGTTTCTGCGCGTTATCTTTCGGAAATAAAGGCACTTCTGGCGGAATCCTGCAGCAGTCTGGAAGTATTTGAATTTGAAGCAGGAGAGCAGAATAAGACGCTTGAGACGGTCCAGCAGCTTTATGAAACGCTGATTCTTGGCGGGTTTGACCGGAAGGACTGCCTGCTGGCATTAGGCGGAGGCGTCGTCGGTGATTTGACAGGATACGCCGCCGCTACGTATCTTCGCGGCATCCGTTTCGTACAGGTCCCCACGACGCTGCTTGCGCAGATCGACAGCAGCATCGGCGGCAAGACCGGCGTGGATTTTTTGCAGTATAAAAATATGGTCGGGGCTTTTCATCAGCCAGCTCTCGTCTATATCAATGTATCCGTGCTTTCAACGCTCCCTTCCAGGCAGTTTGCAAACGGCATGGGAGAGCTCTTAAAGTACGGGATCAGCTTAGACGCCGATTTTTACGAATGGACGCTTGAACACATGGAAGAAATCGAAGAAAGAAAGAACATCGTGCTTTCTGCCATGGTCACGCGGTGCTGCCAGTTAAAGAAGGAGATCGTACAGAGAGATCCGAATGAAAAAGGGGAGCGGGCGCTTCTGAATTTCGGACATACAATCGGTCATGCGATTGAAAAGCTGAAGAATTTTACGCTGCTGCATGGAGAATGCGTGTCGCTCGGCATCGTAGCTGCCGCGTATATTTCCTGGCAGAGAGGTATGATCAAAGATGACGAGTTTTATGAGATCCGCGATATGAACGTCGGTTTCGGTCTGCCGATTTCTTTTGACGGACTGTCTTCTCCGGACGTGATCAGCGCTACGAAAAAGGATAAGAAAATGGACGCCGGAAAGATCCGCTTTATTCTCTTAAAAAAACTGGGACAGGCTTACATTGAGACTGATGTAACAGACCGCGAAATGCTGGATGCAGTCAATTACCTGAATGCCGGTGCATGAGGTGGCTGCGATGATGAAAAAGAAACGTAATGTCTTGTTCCCGGGACTGATTTTTACTGTGCTCCTGATCGCCGCCGACCAGGTAACGAAATACCTGGTTTCCGCTTATCTGTCCGGTACCGCCGGTATTTCAGTGATTGATGGAGTTTTCCAGCTTTTTTATCTGGAGAACCGCGGCGCTGCCTTTGGCATGCTGGATAACCGTCAGGGATTTTTTATCGCAGTTGCCGCTGTGATGTGCATTGCGGCATCATACGTCTACTGGCGCCTTCCCCTGTCACGCCATTTTCATTTTATGCGCGTGATCTGCGTTCTCATTGCCGCCGGTTCAGCCGGAAACATGATTGACAGGCTGCTGCACGGGTATGTGATCGATTTTCTCTATTTTTCACTGATTGATTTTCCCGTGTTTAACATTGCAGACTGTTACGTCTGCGTCGGAGCGGCTCTCGCGATCTTTGCCGTATTTACCGTCTATCGAAACGACGAATTTTTATAAGGGGATTATGGTATGACAGAAGAATTTCAGATCAAAGAGGAGGAATCCGGGATCCGGCTTGATAAGCTGCTTGCCGGGCATTTTCCAGATATCACACGTTCCTACCTGCAGTCCCTGATCCGTGAGGGAAACGTGACCTTAAACGGAAAACCGGTCAAAGCAAGTGCAAAGCCGGCGGCAGGAGACTGTATCTGCATAGATTTTCCAAAACCTGCAGATCTTCTCGCAGAACCGGAGGATATTCCGCTCGATATTCTTTATGAGGATGAAGATCTGATCGTCGTAAATAAACCGAAGGGAATGGTAGTCCACCCAGCGGCGGGACACTACAGCGGAACGCTCGTAAATGCCCTGATGTATCATTGCCGTGACAGTCTCTCCGGTATTAATGGCGTCCTCCGGCCCGGTATTGTACACCGGATCGATCAAAACACGACCGGTTCTCTGATCATATGTAAAAATGATGCCGCGCACCAGGCGATCGCACAGCAGTTAAGCGAACATTCGATTACCCGGAAATACAGGGCGATCGTTCATGGAAGGCTTTGTGAGGACGGGACGGTAAATGCCCCGATCGGGCGTCATCCGGTACGCAGGAAGGAAATGGCTGTCCATGTGCCGAACGCCAAAGAGGCCGTCACTCATTACCGCGTGCTGAAGACATTCCGCCAGTTTACGTATATTGAGTGCCAGCTTGAGACGGGAAGGACGCATCAGATCCGTGTCCATATGAAAAGCATCGGGCATCCCATTCTGGGCGACGATGTATATGGCCCTTCCAAATGCCCGTTTAAACATCTGCAGGGACAGACGCTGCATGCCATGGTCATCGGTTTTATCCATCCGCGTACCGGAGCATACATGGAGTTTGAAGCGCCTCTCCCTGACTATTTTACAGATCTGCTGCAAAAACTTGATTAAGCCTGTTCAGGTCTGCGATTTGGTGCGGTGTGTTTTCGGAATACGCTCCCGCCATGACGGAAGATTGCCGTTTAGCACTGCGGTAAACATCCGTTCTTTCGCGCCCGGGTGCTCATAACTGAGACGGGCCACGAGATCTTTTGCATATTCCCGCTGTGTATGGCCGTCTGCCGGGCACGGGTTTTTGACGACCGGGAGTGTATACTTATTCATAAACCCTTTTACGTCCGCCTCATCTACATAGATCAAAGGACGGATCAGAGTCAGATCCATACGGTCGAGGTAAGTGACGGGAGAGAAGGTATGGATCCTTCCTTCCAGGATCAGCGACATCAGAAGCGTTTCCACTACATCGTCTTTGTGGTGAGCATACGCAATCTTATTGCAGCCAAGTCTTTTCGCCGCTTCATTAAAAGCGCCTTTTCGCATCTTTGCGCAGAGGGAGCACGGATTTTCTTCTTTCCTGTCCTCAAAAATGATTTTTCCTATTTCTGTGCCGACTACCGTGTAGGGCACCCCCAGCTCTTCGCAGAGAGCCTTCACAGGCTCCAGATTGAAGCCTTGAAACCCAAGGCTTACTGTTATAGCCTCCAGCGTAAAATCGTTGGGATAGAAGCGTTTCAGGCCGCTCAGGGCATACAGGAGCGTCAGACTGTCTTTTCCGCCGGATATACCGACTGCAATCTTATCTCCGGACTGTATCATCCGGAATTCATCGACGGCCTTTCTCGTAAGGCTCATTAGTTTCTGTAATTTCATTTGTTCTCAATCCTTTCCGACTTATCATAACGGAAAACAGGGTTTTTGACAATAGAAAATTTTATTTTACATAATATAGTTATGTTAACTAAAAACGCCATTTCGAAGGAATTGACGAATATTGTCAAAAAGGATATAATTAAAAAACTGCAGTAAAAAATAACGGAGGAATGAAAAATGAAATTTGTGATCCAGAGAGTATCGGAAGCGTCTGTCCGGATAGAAGATAAGATTGTCGGATCGATCGGGAAAGGATTTCTGGTACTGATCGGCATCGGCCAGAATGATACGAAAGAGGATGCCGATTTTTATATCAAGAAAATGATCGGCCTGCGTATTTTTGAAGATGAAAACGGTAAGACCAATCTGTCGCTGGCTGATGTAGGCGGAGCGCTTCTCCTTGTATCGCAGTTTACACTGTACGCGAACTGCCGCAAAGGGAACAGGCCCAGTTTTATCGCTGCCGGCTCGCCGGACCAGGCGGAGGCTCTTTACCGTTATATTGTCGAAGAGTGCCGCAGACAGGTTCCGGATGTGCAGTGCGGCCAGTTTGCCGCTGATATGAAAGTGAGCCTGTGCAACGACGGACCGTTCACTATTATCCTGGATGAAACGCTGCGTCAGTAACGCCTGCGGCTTACGTATCGGTATGTTCGCGCAGCTTTACGGCTGATGCGGCACGCCGCCTCCGGTCCTCATCCATTGCCGCATAATGTTTTCTCGTTGTATTAACGTCTTTGTGCCCGAGGACGTCTGCGACCAGATAGATATCACCTGTTTCTTTGTACAGGCTTGTGCCGAATGTGCTCCGCAGCTTATGCGGAGTGATTTTTTTTGTCGTGGTGATCTCACGGGCGTATTTTTTCACCATGTTTTCGACAGCTTTCACACCGATCCTTTTCCGCTGGCTGGAATAGAAGAGTGCGTTTTCATGTCCGGCCACGGGCGTTATCGAGCTTCTGACTTCCAGGTAATCGAGCAGCGCCTTTTCTACTTCCTCGCCAAAGTAGACCATCATTTCAGAGCCGCCTTTGCGGACGACGCGGATCCCGCCGTTTTTAAAATCAACATCATTGACATCCAGTCCGACGCATTCTGATACACGGATTCCTGTGCCCAGCAGTAAGGTAACGATCGCCAGATCACGGAGCTTTGTTTTTTCATAATATACTTTTTTCTGTCCCGTCAGCTGATCGCCGCAGTGCTCAATATAATCAAGGAGTTCCGCCGTCTCGTCGGCATCCAGCCGTACGATCGCCTTATCGTGCAGCTTCGGCATATCGACCAGAAGCGTGGGATTCGTCTTTATCATTTCCCTTTTGTAGTAATACGCATAAAAGCTGCGCAGTGCGGACATTTTGCGCTTCAGGCCGCGTTCGCCGTTCGTGAGTGTTTTATCGTCGTTATTGTACAGTTTAAGATATTCCTGATATTCTTCAATATCGACCGCCTGCATTTTGTCCAGCACATCAACCGTCAGATCGGCAGCAGTTTTATTTTTAAAGGAAGGATTTTCAGACAGGATAAACTGAAAGAAAATCCGGATATCGTACGCATAGGAAATGCGCGTCCTGGTGCTCGTAGTCGGCTCGATCGCACGGAAATAATCCTTAGCAAACGGGGGAAGCGTCTTTAAGACTTCCCGCAGTTTTTGGACATTTTCGCGGTTTACCTGATCCTGATAAGAGACTGTTTTTTCCATCGTAACTCCTCTGAAACCTGTT
>DVHT01000070.1 GCA_018711885.1 Candidatus Choladousia intestinipullorum
ACGAGCCGTAATCCCCGGATTTTACGGTGCGATGGAGGATGGTTCCGTAAAGACATTTTCACGCGGAGGTTCCGATATTACCGGATCAATCGTAGCGCGTGCCGTACATGCCGATCTGTATGAGAACTGGACCGATGTATCCGGTTTTCTCGTGACGGATCCGCATATTGTGGAGAACCCGGCGACGATCGAGACGATCACTTACCGCGAACTGCGTGAACTTTCCTACATGGGCGCCACCGTTCTTCATGCAGACGCGATCTTCCCGCTCCGCAAAGAGGGGATTCCGATCAATATCAAAAACACAAACCGTCCGCAGGATGCAGGGACGCTGATCGTAGAAAGCACCTGCCGACAGCCGAAGTATACGATTACCGGAATCGCGGGAAAAAAGGGCTTCTGTGCGATCAATATTGAAAAAGACCAGATGAACATGGAGATCGGATTCGGACGGAAGGTGCTGCAGGTATTTGAGGAGAACGGAATTTCTTTTGAACATGTGCCTTCAGGGATTGATACGCTTACCGTAATCGTTCACCAGTCGGAGTTTATGGAGAAAGAGCAGAAAGTCATTTCCGGGCTTCACCGCGCCGTTTCTCCTGATATGCTTGACCTGGAGTCCAATCTTGCTCTGATCGCAGTGGTTGGACGGGGTATGCGTGCGACGCGCGGTACAGCCGGCAGGATCTTTGCGGCGCTGTCCCATGCGAATATCAATGTAAAGATGATCGACCAGGGTTCCAGCGAGCTGAATATCATCATCGGTGTGCGCAACGAAGACTTTGAGCGTGCCGTAAAAGCGATTTATGATATTTTCGTGCTGACGCATCTTTAAACCGTGCCTGCGTCAGCAGAAAGGAACAGCAGATGTACGAAAAAGACAGGGCCGGGGAGGCAGTACAGTCATTTGCATATGAGAGGAAGGAAGACAGCGCAGTTATCTGGCGCTGTTTTTCGCATGATTCAGCAGCCGAGATACCGGAACAGATTGACGGATACCGCGTTGCGGAGATTGCACCTTACGCTTTCTCTGCACATATGGATGAATCCGTGCTGAACAAGAAACTGGAGCAGGGGGAGATCCACATCTTCGTACCGGAGGCGATTGCGGCCTTTGACGGGACATGGAAACCGCTGTGCGGGAGTTCGCTGGCGGAGATCGTTCTCCCGAAGACCGTGAAAAAAGTAGGAAGATACTGTTTTTACGACTGCAGCAATCTGCGGCGCATCACATTTTCCGGGGAACTCTCTGACTGGGGCAGCGGAGTTTTTACAAGGTGCCACCAGATCCATGAACTGCAGGTATCCGTTGACCCGGAAGGAAAATCTTATCTGAAGGACGTGCTGGATGAGCTTCCGGAGGAAGTCCGGGTGGAATATTACTGCAGAGATAAAAACGGCAGGGAGGCGCTTGCCAGACTGATCTTTCCGGAGTTTTACGAAGAAGGCGTAGAAAATACGCCGGCGAGGATTCTTGAGACACACGTGCATGGAAGCGGCATTTCTTACCGAAACTGCTTTCAGGAACGAAAACTTGATTTTGCGCAGTATGATATGCTGTTCCCGTATGCGAGAGCATGGGAGAGAAGCGAGATGGCTACGGCTCTGGCGGTCGGCCGGCTGCGCTTCCCGGTCGGACTGGGAGATAAAGCGAAGAAGCAGTACGAAAGCTACGTGATTGAGAACAGCCGGGAGATCGGAACTTGTTTTCTGGACCAGAGAGACCTGGAGGGACTGCGCTGGCTGCTGGAAGAGCAGCTGCCCCGGTGCGGCGGAAAAGAGCGGGAAAAACTGCTGGACGATCTGACAAAATACGCAGCCGGGCTGAAATATCCGGAGGCGGCCGGTTATCTGATGAACTGCAGGCGCTCGAAAGACCGCGCCACGCGCAGGCGGATGGAACTGTGACAGAAAACAGGAAGCGCATTCATTGACAAAGGAGGCAGGCATGAATCCCGTATATGAAGAAAAGAAGCAGAGCCTTGATTTTATTGAGATTGCAGGGGATATCCTGAAAAATGCCAGAAATGAACTGTATCTGAATATGCGGTTTCTCGATGTGGCGCTGTCCTCTCTTGCATTTTTGCCGGATGCGCAGATCCGCATAAGCGGAACCGATGGAAGCATCCTGTATTTTCAGCCAGATGCTCTTGTCGCGCTTTTCCGGAGAGGGCGGGTGTCTGTCAACCGCCAGTATCTGCACAGTATTGTACATTGCCTTTTTTCTCATCCGTTTACGGGACACGGGAGGGACCGGGAATACTGGAACCTCGCCTGTGATATTGCGGCGGAGTACGTCATAGACGGGTTGCAGAAAAAGGCGGTACATCTGCCGAAAACGGCGCTCCGGAGAGAAGTGTACCGGACGGTCGCCGGGGAAGATTCTGTCGTGACGGCGGAACGGGTGTACCGTTACCTCTGCGGGCTTCATCTGGTACAGGCGCAGCTTGATATGTGGAAAAGAGAGTTCACGGCAGATGACCACAGCCGATGGGAGCAGGAAGATTCCGGACAGAATCGTCCCACGCCCAGAAAACAGAGATGGGATGACATCCGTGACCGGATGCAGACAGAGCTTCAGACCTGCGGAGGGGAAGCTTCTGAGGATCTGAAAAGTCTGGAGGAGCAGATCTGTGCTGAGAGCCGGAAACGCTATGATTATAAAGAGTTCCTGCGGAAATTTTCCGTATGGAAAGAAGAGATGCAGGTAGATCCCGATTCTTTTGACTATATTTTCTACAATTACGGGATGAGCCTGTACGGAAATATGCCGCTGATCGAGCCTCTGGAGACGAAAGAGGTACAGAAAGTAGAGGACTTTGTGATCGTGGTGGATACTTCGATGTCGTGCAAAGGCGAGCTGATCCGAAGTTTTCTGGAAGAGACATACAGTGTGCTCAGTGAATCAGAAGGGTTTTTCCGCAGGATCCACGTCCATATCCTGCAGTGTGATGACCGGGTACAGGAGGACGTGCTCGTGACGAACCAACAGGAAATGCAGGAGTATATGGAGCATTTTACTGTGCGCGGATTCGGAGGGACTGACTTTCGGCCGGCGTTTGCCCGGGTACAGGAGCTCCTTCAAAGAGGATGCTTTACGAAGCTTCAGGGGCTGATCTATTTTACGGATGGATACGGTACTTTTCCGGTGAAGAAGCCGCCGTATGAGACGGCCTTTGTGTTTATGAAAGAGCAATACCGCGATATTGATGTGCCGCCGTGGGCGATCAAACTGATAATTGAGCCGCAGGAACTGGAAGAAGCGGCGGATAAAGGATGGACAAGAAGATGAACATTAAACGGGCAAAACAGGAAATTGAAGATACGATCAGGGCATATCTTCAGAAAGATGAGTATGGAGAGTATCTGATACCGAGGATACGGCAGAGGCCGGTGCTGCTTTTGGGAGCGCCCGGGATCGGTAAAACGCAGATTATGGAACAGATCGCAAAGGAGTGCGGGATCGGGCTTGTTTCTTATACGATCACCCACCATACGCGGCAGAGCGCGATCGGCCTTCCGTATATATCAAAACACGTATTCGGCGGCAGAGAATACGCAGTGACCGAGTATACGATGAGCGAAATCGTTGCATCCGTCTATGAGAAGATGGAGAAAACCGGGCTTTCGGAGGGGATCCTGTTTATTGATGAGATCAACTGTGTTTCAGAGACGCTGGCGCCGGCGATGCTGCAGTTTTTGCAGTGCAAAACGTTCGGCAGCCATGAGATCCCGCAGGGATGGATCATCGTAGCTGCCGGAAATCCGCCGGAGTATAACAAGTCGGTGCGGGAATTTGACGTCGTGACGATGGACCGGGTCAAAAAGATCGAGGTAGAACCGGATTTCTCCGTGTGGAAGGAATATGCCAGAAGACAGCAGCTCCACCCGGCGGTGATCGCGTATCTGAATGCGCGCAGCGGCAATTTCTACAAAATGGAGACGACGGTAGACGGAAAGCAGTTTGCCACTCCGCGGGGCTGGGAGGATCTGTCGCAGATGATGGCGGTTTATGACAGTCTGGATCTTACCATGGACCGCGAGGTTGTCGGGCAGTATATCCAGCATGAAATGATCGCGAAAGACTTTGCAAATTATCTTGAGCTGTACCGGAAATACCAGATGGACTATCAGCTTGCCGAAGTGCTGGCGGGCAGGATTGATCCGCTTCTGCTGAAAAAAGCGGCCAACGCATCGTTCGACGAGCGTCTCAGCGTTGTGAGTTTGCTGCTTGGCAGCTGTCAGAAAGCGTTTGCCGAGGCAGTGAGAGAAGAAGAGAAGCTGACGCTTTTGTTTGAAGTGCTGAAGCAGGTGAAAGATAAGCTGTACGGCGAAAGGAAAGGAAAGCCGGATGTGCTCCTTCAGGATGTGATGGAAACGTTTCAGAAGGAGACGGTACAGAAGAAAGAAGCGGAGCTTCTGACAAAGAAAGAGGAGCGCTGCCGCCGTGAAGTGAGCGCGGTGCTGGAAACATACCGGATGGAACTGATAAGATCAGGCGCATCAGAACCGTCAGAGGCGTTTACTGTACTCAGAAATCAGTTTGACGCGGCGCAGGACCAGCTGGAAGAGCAGCAAAATGCGTCAGCCGGGATGCTGGAACATGCATTTGATTTTATGGAGGCGGCGTTTGGAACAGGGCAGGAGATCGTCATTTTTGTTACGGAGCTCAACACCGATTATTACAGTATGAGATTCCTGCAGAGCTATGACTGTGAGCGGTATTACCGCTACAATAAAGAGCTGCTGTTTGATGAGAGCAGCCGTTCGATCGAAGCGCGTCTGCGCGCGCTCGGCAGATGAGTGAAAGGGAGATAGAACATGGGACTTCGAAGAGACCTTCTTTTGTTTCCGCAGGGAAGAAAAAGGGCGCTGACGTTCAGCTACGATGATGCGGTGACGCAGGATGTGCGGCTGGTCCGGATGCTGAACCAGTACGGTATGAAAGGGACGTTCAATATCAATACGGGACTGCTCGGGAAAGAAAGCATTCACGTACAGGATGGCAAGACTGTGACGCATAACAAGCTGCGTCCGGAAGAGATCGCAGATGTATACAGAGGGCACGAGCTTGCCGTACACGGCCTGACGCATCAGGACCTTGCGCTTGCGGGGGCTGCTGCGGCAGCGTATGAGACAGCGGCGGACAGAAAGAACATTGAGGATCTGGTAAAAGCCCCGGTGCGCGGGATGGCGTATCCGTTCGGCACGTACACAGAGGAGCTGGCGGATATGCTCCGCTTAAGCGGTATTTCTTACGCAAGGACTACGAAAAGCACAGGCGGTTTTGATCTGCCGCAGGATTTTCTGACGTGGCATCCGACGTGCCATCACAGTGAGGAACGGCTGTTTGAACTGACAGAGGCGTTTTTTGCGCCGGAACGGAAATATTACGGGCCGAGGCTGTTTTACGTGTGGGGACATTCCTATGAGTTCGATGTGAGAGAAGACTGGGGGCGGATGGAACAGTTCCTGGATAGAATGGCCGGACAGGAGGACGTCTGGTATGCGGCCAATATCGAGATCTGCGATTACGTAAACGACGCGAAGCGGCTGCGCTATTCAAGCAGCGGCGAATATATCTCCAATCCGGCCGCGCAGGATATCTGGCTGTCTGTTGGAGGAAAGACCGTATGTATCCGCTCCGGAGCGACTGTCTGCGTCTGAACCGAAGAATTAAAGATATTGTAAAAGAGGCGGCCGCAAAACATGCAGCTACGCTTCCTGAACATCCCGTGTACACATGTCCGAGACAGATGTCCTGTATAGGGCGGATTGATCCGCCTGATACGGACAGATGTCAGGAGGACTAGGTGAACACGGGATGTTCAGGAGCAGACGCGAGCATTTTGCGGCCGCCGCTTTTATTTCGCTTTATTTGATGACTTTGATCCAGCCTTCCGGAGCTTCGATGCGTCCCATTTGGATACCGGTCAGTGTTTCGTACAGCTTCTTCGTCACTGGTCCCATCTCGCTCATGCCGCTCGGCATACAGATTTCCTTTCCGTGATCGACGATCTTTCCGACCGGGGAGATGACAGCGGCAGTACCGCACAGTCCGCATTCTGCGAAATCTTTTACCTCGTCAAAGTACACTTCACGCTCTTCGACTTCCAGTCCGAGATAATCCTTTGCAACAACGAGAAGGGAGCGGCGTGTGATCGACGGCAGGATGCTGTCGGATTTCGGTGTGACGACTTTATTGTCCTTTGTCACAAAAAGGAAGTTTGCTCCGCCAGTTTCTTCTACTTTCGTTCTGGTAGCGGCATCAAGATACATATTCTCGTCAAATCCCTGCCGGTGTGCGTCCATGATCGCGTAAAGGCTCATCGCGTAGTTCAGTCCGGCTTTGATATGCCCTGTTCCGTGTGGAGCTGCACGGTCAAAATCGCAGACACGGATCGTAATCGGCTTTACGCCGCCTTTGAAGTACGGCCCTACCGGGGTCGTGAATACGCGGAACTGGTATTCGTTTGACGGTTTTACGCCGATCACGGCGTCGCTTCCGAACATGAACGGACGGATGTACAAAGTAGCGCCCGAACCGTAAGGCGGGACGTACGCTTCATTGGCTTCTACCGTCTTTACGACTGCATCTACGAAGCGGTCCTGCGGGAATACCGGCATTTCAAGTCTTTTGCAGGACTCCTCCATGCGGGCTGCATTGAGATCAGGACGGAAGGTGACGATATGTCCGTCTTCTGTCGTGTAGGCTTTCATTCCTTCGAAGCACGTCTGCGCATACTGAAGCACGCCGGCGCATTCTGTCATTGTCACCGTCGCATCGGAGATCAGGCTGCCTTCATCCCATGCTCCGTCTTTATAGTTTGCGACGAACCTCTTGTCTGTCGGGAGATAGTTGAATCCGAGATTCGCCCAGTCGATATTCTTCTTTTCCATAAGTGAACATTCCTTTCCTGCGTAAATGCAAAAGCAGTTACCGATTTTTAATAGTAGTAGTTTACGCCTGCTTTCGCACTGTGTCAAGTTAAATCGTCAGGGCTTTTTTTCTGCTTTTTCATGAGTGACCCGCGCACGACCGCGTCTTTTCCGTACTTCTGGCGGATCCGGTCCATAGTTTCGTCGAGTTTTTTCTGCTTTTCCGGATTGATGTGCCGGAACGCGGGGGCCGGCTTGCCGGATGTCTGTTTGCCGGCCGGTTCCTCAAACGAGACAATGCCCATGTCGAACAGGGAGAGCTGGACCGGCGCGTCCTCGGACAGAAGCTTTGAGGTGCGAATCCCCAGGAGGCGGATCGGAGTCCGATTCCAGAGTTCGTCAAACAGGCGGCATGCATATTCGTACAGGACTCCGGAGGAAGAGCCGGGCGTGGCAAGCGGCATCTGGCGGGAACAGGACTGGAATGTATTGTACTTGATCTCGACCGTGACGGTCTGTGCAAGCTGATGCGACTTGCGCAGACGGGCGCCGACCTGTTCAGAAAGAGCCAGCAGGATCTGTTTTGCCTCCTCTGCGGTCGTCACATCGGCAGACAGAGTCGTAGAATTTCCGATTCCCTTGAGCGTATGCGAATCAACATTCAGCGGACTGTGATCGATTCCGTTCGCGTATTCCCACATCAGTTTTCCATGGCTTTTAAAATGGAGCTGCAGAAAATCGGGATCTGTATGGGCCAGTTCACCGATCGTCCGGATGCCGAGCTGCATCAGCCGTTCTGCGCTGCTGTGACCGACCATGAACAGTTCACCGACCGGGAGCGGCCATAATTTATCCGGGATCTCATCCTGAAAAAGCGTATGTACTTTATCCGGTTTCTCGAAATCGCTGGCCATTTTTGCGAGAAGCTTATTCGGAGCGATGCCGATATTTACAGTAAAACCGAGCTCTGTTTTGATACGGTCCGCGATCGTGCGCGCAGCGGACAAAGGAGAGGAGAACTGACGGGCGATCGGGGTAAAATCCATGTAGCATTCATCGATCGAGACCTGCTCGATGTCGGACGTATACGAATGGAGCAGATTCATGAGACGGCGGCTCATTTTGGAGTACAGCGCATGGTCCGGCGGAATGATCAGAAGGGAAGGGCATTTCCGGAGCGCCGCAGCTACCGGTTCGCCCGTCCGGACGCCGTATTTTTTCGCTGGGATTGATTTGGCCAGCACAACACCGTGACGGCTTTTCTCATCGCCGCCTATGATCGAGGGGACAGTCCGCAGATCGACCGCTGACTCATCTTTGCCAAGCCGCTCCATCGCGCTCCAGCTTAAGTATGCGGAATTTACATCAATATGAAAAATCAGACTCAAAGAATCGCCTCTTTTTCCTTTAATTTTGTATCAGTTTACCATGAAAATCAGGGATTGTCACCGCTTGCGAAAAAAGAAAAAGAGGAGTATAGTGTTAACCGGATGGAGGAAGACAATGGAAACAAAGAATACGTTTGAGAAAATATATGAGATCGTGTGCCAGATCCCGTACGGAACTGTGGCCACGTACGGTCAGATCGCCGCGTTGGCCGGGAACAAACGGCTTTCACGAGTCGTCGGCTATGCGCTGCATGTCAATCCGAGGCCGGAAGAGATCCCGTGTTACCGTGTCGTAAACCGGTTCGGCGAGGTTTCAAAAGCATTTGCCTTCGGCGGCGGAAACCGCCAGAAAGACCTGCTGATGGCAGAAGGCGTAGAGTTTCGTGACGGAAGAGTAGTGATGGAAAAATACCAGTGGAGAAAAGCACTTTTTTAGGAGAGGGAAGATCAGTATGGAACACGATTTTTCAAAAGGGAGTATCAGCCGCCATATTATGATGCAGGCTGTGCCGCTGATGGTGGCGCAGATCCTGCAGCTTCTTTATAATGTAGTAGACAGGATTTATATCGGACATCTGCCGGGCGAAGACGGGCTTGCGCTGACTGGGGTCGGACTCGTTTTCCCGATTGTCTCGATCATCAGCGGATTTACGAATCTTTACGGAATGGGAGGAGCGCCTCTCTGTTCGATCGACCGCGGCGCCGGAAAGATGGATGAGGCAGAGAGAATCATGGGAAATTCAGCGGTGCTTCTGTTTTATACGTCGCTTGTCGTCATGACCGCTGTATATGTCCTGAAAAAACCGCTGCTTTACATGCTCGGCGCCAGTGACGCCACGTATCCGTATGCAGATTCTTATTTGAGCATTTATCTGATCGGAACGGTATTTGCCATGCTGGGGACAGGGATGAACAACTTTATTACTTCACAGGGATTTCCGAAAACAGCGATGTGTACGACGCTTCTCGGCGCTGTTATCAATCTGATCCTCGATCCCATTCTGATTTTTGGATTCGACATGGGAATCGAAGGGGCGGCGATCGCCACTGTTTTTGCCCAGTTTGTCTCCTGCGTGTGGGTGCTCCGGTTTTTGACCGGAAAAAAGACGATCCTGAGGCTTCGGAAAAAGTATTTTAAACTGGAATGGCCGCTGGTCGGCAAGATCACCGCGCTCGGCATGTCCGGATTTATCATGCAGGCGACGAACAGCGTCGCGCAGATCGCATGCAACGCCATGCTCAGTATCTATGGGGGAGACCTTTACATAGGAATCATGACCATCTTAAACTCTGTAAGGGAAGTATTGAGCATGCCGGTCAGCGGGATCACAAACGGTTCCCAGCCTGTGCTTGGATTTAATTACGGGGCGGGAGAGTATGAACGGATCCGTAAGGGGATCCGGTTCATGACGCTGGCGGGCAGCGTATATACTGTGGCTGCCTGGGCTGTTCTGGTCCTGTTTCCCAAACCGTTTCTGGCGCTCTTTACTGGAAACAGGCAGATGATCGAAGCAGGTGTCAGCTCTGTGCATCTGTACTTTGCGGGATTTGTGTTTATGCTGTTTCAGTTTTCCGGTCAGTCCGTTTTTGTTGCGCTTGGAAAATCGAAAAATGCCGTGTTCTTTTCCCTGTTCCGAAAGGTCGTTATCGTTCTTCCGCTGACGATCCTGCTGCCGCAGATTATGGCGGACAGTGTGGCGGGGATCTTTCTGGCGGAACCGATTTCGAACGTGATAGGCGGACTTGCCTGCTTTGGAACGATGTATGTTACTGTTTACCGGAAACTCGGGGCAGGACCGAACATACGGAAGCAGCCGCATTAGCGACGGTTTTGTGTCCGACATTTACGGTAACGTGGGCGTATTTTTCATAGAGCGGTACTCTCTGTTTGTACAGATCCAGAAGGGTCTGGTCCGGTTCCAGCACGACGCCTCGTTTTGCAAGATCGCCGAGACGTTTTTCAAGGATGGCGTATCCCACCTTCAGATAGACGACCGTGCTGATGCTGCGCAGATGATCCATAGCGGCCGGTCCGTAGATGACGCTTCCTCCGGTAGCGATGACCGCATGGTCGGCAGTAATCTCACTGTTGATGCGTTCCTCGATGCGATTGAATCCGTCGTTCCCGTAGTCGCGCATGATTTCCCACAGCAGTTTGCCTTCTGATTTCTGGATCAGAAGATCAGAATCAATAAAGTCATAGCCGAGCACCTTCGCGAGCACTACTCCGATGGTGCTTTTTCCGGCTCCCGGCATACCGATCAAAGTTACATTATTCATCTGAAAATTCCTCTTTCTCTATAAGCAGATTGTATTTTGGCAGGTTTCATTATACAGGAAAATGTTCGACAAATAAAGAGCGCTGTGATATATTCTAATTAAAGTTATTAAAGTTAGAATCACCGGAGGAATAGGGGAGATGAGTTTTGAACTGAAAAAGGATGGAAGAAGACTGGCCGTGATCTGCATCGCGGCGATGCTGTCAGCGGCGAATATCAATACCTTCGTAAGCGCGGGCGGACTGTATCCCGGCGGGGCGACAGGGCTTACGATCCTGATACAGAGAATCTGTGAGATGTTTCTGAACATTTCCGTGCCGTATACAGCGATCAACCTTGCATTAAACGCGGTTCCGGTCTATATCGGGTTCCGGTATATCGGAAAAAAATTTACGCTGTTTTCCTGTGTCATGATTGTACTGACCGGTATCCTGACCGATATGGTTCCCAGATTCGTAATTACCTACGATATCCTGCTGATCAGTATTTTCGGCGGAATGATCAATGGATTTATTATCAGTATCTGCCTGCTTGTGAGCGCGACAACGGGAGGGACGGATTTTATTGCAATCTATTTTTCGGAAAAGAAGGGGATCGATGCGTTTAATCTGGTCCTGGGACTGAATATTGTGATTCTTTCTGCAGCGGGACTTCTCTTTGGATGGGACAAGGCGCTTTATTCTATTATTTTTCAGTATTCGTCGACTCAGGTACTCCACCTGATGTACAAAAAATACCAGAAAAAAACGCTCTTTATCGTTACGAACCGTGCAAAAGATGTCTGTCAGATCATTACGGAGGTCAGTCACCACGGGGCGACGATACTGGACGGAGAGGGCTATTATGAAAAGGCGGAACGGAACGTCGTGTATTCCGTCGTCTCAAGCGCTGAGTGCAAGCAGGTCATACAGGCCGTGCGGGGCGTAGATCCGCACGCATTTATCAATGCGGTAAAGACGGAAGAGCTGACAGGGCGTTTCTACCAAAAGCCGGAAGAATAAGAAGAGAGGATCGTTAAAGGAGGAAAAAGAAATGGAAAAAAATTATCGTGCAGAGCTTGTGGGCGTATTCGGAGATCCGGTAGACGGAAATCCGACCGGAGTGATGGAAGAGGCGGCATTTGCAGCCTGCGGATTAAATTACCGCTACCTGACGCTTAAGGTTACAAAAGACGATTTTGACGATGCCATGAAAGCAATCCATGCGTTCCATATGCGGGGAATGAACCTGACAATGCCGCACAAGATCAGTGTTCTTCCTTATCTGGATGAGATATCTGAGGCTGCGCGTATCATCGGTGCGGTCAACACGATTGTTGTGAAGGACGGGAAGCTGTTTGGAGAGAACACAGACGGAAAAGGATTTGTGCAGGCATTAAATAACAGCGGCGTATCGCCGGAAGGAAAACGGATCGTCATACTCGGGGCAGGCGGCGCGGCAAAAGCGATCGCAGTAGAGTGCGCTCTGGCAGGAGCAGGCATGATTACCGTCATGAACCGGACGGCAGAACGGGCGCAGGAGCTCGCCGGGGTGCTGCGCGCACATACGAAGACGGAAGCTTTGGCAGCTGCGTTTCCTGCACGGGCAGCGATACCGGAAGATACAGATATCCTGATCAACGCGACGTGTATCGGACTTCATCCGGACTCCGGCCAGAAACCGGATATCGATTACGATACCGTCAGAGCCGGTATGGTAGTATCTGACGTCGTATTCAATCCTGCTGAGACGCTGTTTTTGCAGGAAGCGGCAAAACGAGGGGCAAAGACCGTAAACGGTCTCGGGATGCTGGCCTGCCAGGGCGCATTAAATTTTACGCTCTGGACCGGGGTCGAAGCTCCGCTTGATGTGATGGAGGATACGCTGCGCAGAGAATTTGAGCAGTAAAAATATTTCGTGATTTTTCTCCAGAATACGGCTCTTTCCGTCACATTTCTCCTGGTTATACGTTATTATTCTGGCAAGGGAGTACGCTGCACAAGGCGAATACAGTCGGCGCATGTCAATATTGCGAGATAAGATTTTCTTGCCAATACAGAAGGTTGTTATATAATACAAGTAGTTTTTGTACGTGACAATTTTTGGTATGGGCCCTCAAAAAGTGCGTTGTGCAACGACAAAATATTTAATCAGGAGAGGAG
>DVHT01000071.1 GCA_018711885.1 Candidatus Choladousia intestinipullorum
AAAAAATGAAGTCGTAAATGATGTGCTGGATTGGTTTGAATTTGGCATTGATTTTATGAACTATGGAAATCCGGTGCAGGAACTGCGTATGGCGATTGCAAATTCGGATGATGTAAAAGATCTGGTTTTGAAAATGATTCAGGAAATGGATCTGGATATTCTGGATTTTCGGGTAGAAGAAAAAGAACATGATCGAATAGAAGTTTTTACAAAACATGCAGTGGATGGACATGAGGCAGAACTGAATCTGTCAGATGAGTCCAGTGGTACGAAAAAATTGTTCGGATTGCTTCCGTTCATCGCGGAAAGTTTGATTGATGGAACAACTTTAGTAATTGATGAATTGGATGCAAAAATTCATCCTGTCTTGCTGCGCTACATTATTATGCTGTATAACGATATGGAGGTGAATCGGAAAGGAGCCCAGCTGATCTTTACCTCTCATGATTTGTCAACAATGAACAGCGAAGTGTTCCGCAGAGATGAAATCTGGTTTGTGGCGAAAGGAAACGGCCAGAACTCCAAACTGTATTCTCTTGTCGAATTTAAGAACAGCAAAGGGGAAGCTGTCCGTAAGGATGCAAAGTTCGACAAACAGTATCTGGAGGGAAAATATGGCGCTGATCCATACCTCAGAAAAATCATAGATTGGGGGAATGTCAATGCCTAAAAAAGCCGGAACGGCAGCATGGAAGAAAAAACGTCGCCAAGAATACATGGAAATGAAAGAGTATCGTTACTATATTTTCTGTGAAGGCCAGCAGACAGAACTCCGATACTTTGAAGGCTTCAAGAAGTTAATTGAGGATAACCCTGTCTATCGGGATATGGTGCGTTTATGATAAAGACAGTTTTCCAGCAGGTGATTCCGGCCTGAGTCTTGCCAGAATGCGTAAAATTTGCTAGGATATGGATGTTTGCAGGAAAATGCTGCGAGCAGATTTTATTCATTTTGGGAAAGGAGACGGGTGCAGCCCGTGACAGTTTATGAAGAGACAGGAACAAAAAATTGAAAATACATGGAATATGCAGGACCTCTATGCGACGGAGGAGCTGTATGCCCGGGACGGAGAAACTCTGGATAAAAAGATGGAAGAGTTTGCGGCGTATAAAGGGACGCTCGCACAGGGAGAAGAGCAGCTCGCAAACGTGATGAAACTGTACAGCGACATCAGCCATATGTTTGAGAAGATGTATGTGTACGCCAATCAGAAGTACCACGAGGACACGGCCAATGCCAGATATCAGCAGATGAGCGGCGAGATGGATATCATGGGAACGAGGCTCGGCCAGGCAACGGCATGGCTGGAGCCGGAGCTGCTCGGACTTCCGGAGGAAACGCTGAAAAAGTATCTGGCTTCAGAAAAACTCACAGAGTACAGGCGGTTTATGGAGAAGATCGCAAGAAAGAGAGCACATGTGCTGGACGCAGAGGCGGAAGCACTGATGTCGAGGATCGGAGAACTGGGACAGGCTCCGTCTAATATTTACTCCATGTTCAATAACGCTGACATCCGTTTCCCGGACGCAGCAGACGGGAACGGGACCATGCATCCGCTGACGCACGCTTCGTATATTCCGTATCAGGAGAGCAAAGACCGGACGCTGCGGAAAAATTCATTTGAAGCGCTGTACCACACGTACGCACAGTTCAGCAATACGATGGCGTCCACGTACTACGCAAACGCAAAGCAGGCAGATTTCTTCGCAAAGGAGCGGCATTACAAGAATGCGATGGAAGCAGCGCTCGATGAGGGTGCGATTCCGGTGGACGTATACAAAAACCTGATCCAGACGGTAGGTGAGGCGCTGCCGCAGATGCACCGCTATGTGCGCCTGCGCAAGAAACTGTTAGGTCTTTCTGAGCTTCATATGTATGATATCTACACACCGATGGTAGAGCAGCCGGAAAAGACGTACAGTTTTGAAGAGGCAAAGGAGATCGTAAAGAGGGGGCTTGCTCCGCTCGGCGAGGACTACCTTGCAGTGCTGCAGGAAGGATTCGACAACCGCTGGATCGACGTCTATGAAAACGAGGGCAAACGTTCCGGTGCGTATTCCTGGGGCGCTTACGGCACACACCCGTATGTGCTCATGAATTACAACGGCACTCTGGACAATGTATTTACTCTGGCGCACGAAATGGGACATGCACTGCATTCCTGGCACTCAGACCACGCACAGAACTACCTGAATGCAGGATACCTGATCTTTGTAGCGGAAGTGGCGTCTACATGTAATGAAGCGCTGCTGATCCACGATCTGATGAACCGGACGGAAGATGTGAAAGAGAAGAGCTATCTGATCAATCATTTCCTTGACCAGTTCAAAGGAACCATGTTCCGCCAGACGATGTTTGCAGAGTTTGAGATGCTGACGCACGGAGTGGTAGAGAAGGGCGGTATGCTCACAGCAGAGCAGCTCTGCGGAATCTATAAGAGCCTGAACGAAAAATATTATGGAGAAGACATGGTATCCAATCCGGAGATCGCTTACGAGTGGGAAAGAATCCCGCATTTCTATACGCCGTTTTACGTGTATCAGTACGCGACCGGATTTGCGGCAGCGATTGCCATCAGCTCAAAGATCCTGGCGGGAGAACCGGGAATTGTAGAGAAGTACAAAAAGTTCCTGAGCGGCGGCGGTTCGATGGATCCGATCGACCTGCTGAAAATCTGTGACGTCGATATGTCATCACCGGAGCCTGTAAAGGCAGCTTTGGAAGTATTCAAAGAGTATCTGGATCAACTGGAACAGTGTTAAATGGGAGCATACCCAGCTCTGACGAGCAAAAATAATTATTAATAAAAACCTCCCTTTTTCAGGAGAATTGCGAGATAATAAAGTTAACCCAAAAACTTTTTCTTCGCAAGCCCCAAAGAAGGGAGGTTTTTCCAGCAAAAGCA
>DVHT01000072.1 GCA_018711885.1 Candidatus Choladousia intestinipullorum
GCCAGCGATTACAGCGATCTCTTTGTGACGGCCAGAATACGTGAATCTGTGGATCCTTCGCTTGACTTTGCGTCCAGGATCGTCATGGAGTCCGATCTGAGCGATCCCAGGTATCTGTACCGGTACGGTGAATACGTGTCGGACAACGAGCGCAGGACGGCAGAATTCCTGAATTCTCTTTCGGAAGAAGAGATTGCCGCGATGGCCGATACTTACACAGAAGGATACCGGATCGGATTTCTGGCGGGCGGTAAAGACATTTCCATTAAAAAGAGTGTCAACATCCGGTACCGTCTGGGATTTGAGCGGATGATCCGCCGCGCCTTAGAGAATTTCCGTAAAATGGGGCTGCAGCCGGTCATTTACCGCGCAGCGGTGAGCACGGTGAATAAAAGACAGCACATGCGGATCGGTTATACCGGAGCAGTGCCGAATAAGCAGTTCGATTATGACCACAGAGCAGATGAAGCGATCTACCTCGATAAAAAATTCGTAAAACGAAAACTGGAGGTAATGCGCACTGCGTATGAAACTTACCGGGAGCTTGCAAGGGAACACGGCGGCCCGGCGGTCGTCGAAGTATTCGGAGAGACGCCGTTCGTACCGGAAGTCAAGCCGGAATCTTACCACCTGTCTGAGAAGCAGCAGAAGCTTTCGGCAGAGGCGGTCAATGAATCTTCTCTCCTGACCAATCAGTATATAATAGGAAAAGAGAGAAGTTTTACGATCATAGCGTTTCCGGTACCGGAAATCGGAGCAGACTTCGAGGAGATCTTCCGTGAGACCGTGAAGATCAATACATTGGATTATACCCTTTACCAGAAGATGCAGCAGGTGCTGATCGATGCGCTGGACGAGGGCGTGGCAGTCCGCATTCAGGGAAAAGACGGCAACCAGACGGATCTGACTGTGGCGCTGCACAAGCTTGGAGATCCGGGCAGAGAGACGCTGTTTGAAAACTGCGTTGCCGATGTCAATATTCCGGTCGGGGAAGTATTTACTTCGCCGAAGCTGGCCGGAACAAATGGAAGGCTCCATGTGAAACAGGTGTATCTGGGCGAGCTGAACTACAGGGACCTGACAATGGACTTTGAAGACGGAATGGTCAGATCGTACCGCTGCAGCAATTTCGCAGACGAAGAAGAGAACAGAGCGTATCTCTTTGAAAACGTCATGTTTCATCATGATACGCTGCCGCTCGGAGAATTTGCGATCGGAACGAACACGACCGCGTATATGATGGCAAAGAAGTACGGTATCGCGGACAAGCTGCCGATTCTGATTGCGGAGAAGATGGGGCCGCACTTTGCGGTAGGCGATACGTGCTACAGCTGGCAGGAGGATACGCCGGTATACAATGCAGACGGAAAAGAAATCATCGCCCGAGATAATGAAGTCTCTGTTCTGAGAAAAGAAGACACGGCCGCCGCATATTTTGGCTGCCACACAGATATTACGATCCCCTATGAAGAACTCGGCCGGATTGAAGTCATCCGGGCAGACGGAAACAGGACCTTACTGATCGAAAACGGAAGGTTCGTACTTCCGGGAACGGAGAAGCTGAACGAACCGCTGGATGTGTGATAGCGGTTCAGCCATGCAGGCCACAGACCGCCTGCTTCCAGCAGGCTATCCGCTGCTGCGCAGCTCCTGTCTGCGGCTGGATGGGCGTTTCCGCCCATCCACAAAAAATGAAAATACAGTCTTCAGCGCGCAAGCGCGCCCAGCCTGTCTTTTCATTTTTTTTGCATGGCTGAACTGATTTTGGCAAAATGCGGCATTGACAAGGCAGGAAGAAGTAGTTAGAATTTAGAAGCAGTGATAAAGCAGGATAAAATACGGGAATGTAAAAGAAGGAGGATACTATGGCAAAAGTAGGTATTGTTATGGGCAGTGATTCAGATATGCCTGTGATGAGCAAAGCTGCAGAGATGCTGGAGAAATTTGGGATAGATTATGAGATGACGATCATCTCTGCTCACAGAGAGCCGGATGTGTTTTTTGAGTATGCAAAGACGGCGGAGCAGAAAGGATTTAAAGTGATCATCGCAGGAGCCGGTATGGCAGCTCATCTTCCGGGAATGTGTGCGGCGATCTTTCCGATGCCGGTCATCGGGATTCCGATGCATACGACTTCGCTTGGCGGACGGGATTCCCTGTATTCTATCGTGCAGATGCCGTCCGGGATTCCGGTAGCGACAGTGGCGATCAACGGTGGGGCGAATGCAGGCATTCTTGCGGCTAAGATCCTCGCGACGTCGGATCCGGAGCTGCTCGCAAAGGTGAAGGAGTATTCCGAAGAACTGAAAAAGCAAGTGGAAGCGAAGGACGCAAAGTTAAAAGAATCAGGATACAGAGCTTATATGGAAGCTCAGAAAAAATAACGGAAATTCAGGAAGCAGCGTGTGAGGCTGCACTGTGCCGTATTGGATTCACACAGGGAGGAAAATATGGATTATAAAAAAGCCGGAGTAGACATTGAAGCGGGTTACAGGTCCGTAGAATTGATGAAGGAACATATTAAAAAGACGATGAGACCGGAAGTGCTTACGAATATCGGAGGATTTTCCGGGGCATTCTCGATGGAGAAATTCAAAAGCATGGAAAAGCCGACGCTGGTATCCGGGACGGACGGAGTCGGGACAAAATTGAAACTTGCTTTTCTTCTGGATAAACATAATACGGTCGGTATCGACTGTGTGGCGATGTGTGTGAACGATATTGCGTGCGCAGGAGGAGAGCCGCTGTTTTTCCTTGACTATATCGCATGCGGCAAAAACTATCCGGAAAAAATCGCAGAGATCGTCAGCGGTGTGGCGGAAGGCTGTTCTCAGTCGGATGCAGCGCTGATCGGCGGAGAGACGGCGGAGATGCCGGGTTTTTATCCGGAGGATGAGTATGACCTCGCCGGATTTGCGGTGGGAATTGTCGATGAGAAGGATCTGATCACTGGAAAAGACCTGCAGACAGGGGACATACTGCTCGGCATAGCGTCTTCCGGAGTCCACAGCAATGGATTTTCGCTTGTCAGAAAAGTTTTCCCGATGGAGAAAGAGGCGCTTGAGACGTATTATGATGAACTCGGAACGACTCTGGGAGAAGCGCTCCTTGCTCCGACCAAAATCTATGTAAAAGCGCTTCGAAACGTCAGAGAAGCCGGCGTACGCATCAAAGGCTGCAGCCATATCACAGGCGGGGGCTTCTACGAGAATGTGCCGCGTATGCTGAGAGACGGCGTGCGCGCTGTGATCAGAAAAGACAGCTATGAAGTGCCTGCGATTTTCCGGATGCTGGCCAAGCAGGGCGAGATCGAGGAGGAGATGATGTACAATACGTACAACATGGGAATCGGTATGGTCCTTGCAGTTGCACCGGAGGATGTGAAAGCCGCAAAAGCGGCGATCGAAGCGGCCGGAGAGACGGTTTACGAGATTGGCGGCATTGAAGCCGGAGAAAAAGGAGTCACCTTATGTTAAAAGTCGCAGTCATGGTATCCGGAGGAGGGACAAATCTTCAGGCAATCCTGGATGCAATCGGAAGCGGAAAGATCAGAAATGCCGAAGTGGTGCGCGTGATCAGCAACAGCCGGAAGGCGTTTGCGCTTGAACGTGCTGCGAGGGCGGGGATTCCTTCCGTCTGCATTACGAGAAGCCAGTATCCAGAGCCGGAAGATTTTGACCGGGCGCTTCTGAATGCGCTTCAGGAATCAGGCGCCGACCTCGTTGTCCTGGCAGGATGTCTGGTGGTAATTCCCCGGATTGTGGTGGACGCGTATCCAAACCGGATAATCAATATCCATCCGGCACTGATCCCGTCATTTTGCGGCACAGGGTATTATGGGCTTGGCGTGCATGAAGCGGCGCTGAAGCGGGGCGTCAAAGTGACCGGAGCGACGGTCCATTTCGTTGACGGCGGCACGGATACGGGGCCGATCATCCTGCAGAAGGCGGTGGAAGTCCTGGAAGGAGATACGCCGGAGATTCTGCAGCGCAGGGTGATGGAACAGGCAGAGTGGGTGATCCTGCCGCAGGCAGTCGATCTGATCGCAAACGGACGCGTCACGGTGGAAAATGGAAGCGTGCATATTTCGGAAGAGAACTTGGAGGAAGAAGTATGAAGGTACTGATTGTTGGCAGCGGCGGAAGAGAACATGTGATCGCGTGGAAAGCCGCGCAGAGCCCGAAAGTGGATAAAATCTACTGCGCTCCGGGAAATGCCGGAATTGAAGAATATGCGGAATGCGTAAACATCGGCGTCATGGATTTTGACGCTCTGGCAGCGTTCGCAGAAGAAAAACAGATCGATCTCACGATTGTCGGGATGGACGATCCGCTGGTAGGCGGTATTGCAGACGTATTCGAGGCGCGGGGACTCAGAGTGTTCGGGCCGCGCAAAAATGCTGCGATCCTGGAAGGTTCCAAGGCATTTTCGAAAGATTTAATGAAAAAATACCATATTCCGACGGCTGCATATGAGAATTTTACAGACGCGGATACGGCGCTGGAATACCTGAAGACAGCCAGATTCCCGATCGTGCTGAAAGCGGATGGCCTTGCTCTGGGAAAAGGCGTCCTGATCTGCAATACGCTGCAGGAAGCGCAGGACGGCGTAAAGGAAATCATGACTGATAAAAAATTCGGTTCCGCGGGAAACTGTATGGTGATTGAGGAATTTATGACGGGCCGGGAAGTTTCTGTGCTTTCGTTTGTAGACGGCAGGACGATCAGGACGATGACGTCTGCGCAGGATCACAAGCGGGCCGGAGACGGCGACACGGGACTGAATACAGGCGGAATGGGTACATTTTCTCCCAGCCCCTTCTACACGAAAGAAATCGACGAATACTGCCAGAAGCATATTTATCAGCCGACGGTAGATGCAATGGCGGCAGAGGGCAGAGAATTTAAAGGAATCATTTTCTTCGGGCTGATGCTGACGAAGGATGGACCGAAGGTACTGGAGTATAACGCCAGATTCGGAGATCCGGAAGCACAGGTCGTTCTGCCGAGGATGAAGACAGACATGATCGAAGTCATGGAAGCCTGCATTGACGGGACGCTGGATCAGGTCGATCTGGAATTTGAAGATAATGCGGCTGTCTGCGTTGTGGTCGCTTCCGGTGGATATCCGGTCAGCTATGAAAAAGGATTTTTGATCAGCGGTCTGGATACCTTTAAGGGAAAAGACGGCTATTACGTATTCCACGCAGGAACGGCAAAAGGGAAAGACGGTATCGTGACGAACGGCGGACGTGTGCTTGGTGTGACGGCGACGGGAGCCGATCTGAAAGAAGCCCGGGCACATGCGTATGAAGCTGTCAAATGGGTGGATTTTGAACATAAGTATTACAGAAATGATATAGGTAAGGCAATCGACGAGGCTTAGCAAAGTCAGCCGAAGCGAAAAGGAGAGTATGATGAGGAGTAAAGGATTCGGATGGAAGGCGGCGCTGCTGCTGGTATGTATTCTGGTATGCGGCTTTTGCACTGCAGCAAGTGCGGAAGGGCTGTCAAACGACAACTCGCTGTCGTCGCTTGGAATATTGACGGAGGGAGCGGAGGTATCCCCTGAGTTCGAGTACGGTGTGACGGAATACGACGTGACAGTGCCGGAAGGGACGCAGGAACTGGAGCTTGACCCGGTGCCGTCAAATGCAAATGCATGGATCGTCGATATAACAGGGACGCAGCTTGTAGACGGGCAGGCGACAGTGGAGATCATTGTATCGGCAGAGAGCGGAGAGCAGTTCCCGTATTATCTTCACGTGACGGCAAGCGGCGCGGCGACGGGAGCACAGACGACAGAAGCAGAGACGGAAGCGGCGCAGACGGAACCGGAGACAGAGGTTGAGACAGAGCCGGAGACGGAAGATCCGCGTTACGTAAGAGTAGACAGAAACTCGCTCGAGGAAGCGAACAATACGATTGAAGCGCTGAAGACGGAAGTCAGCAGTTACCGTGACCGGGTGGGAGTCCTGATGCGGATCCTTTACGGGATGATCGCATTTTGCGTCGTTCTCCTGTTTGTTGTGATCAATCTTGTGCTGAAGAAAAAGGACATGAAGGCAGAGCTGAATGAGTATCGGAGTCTCGGTTATCCGGACGGGGATATGGGATACCCGGAAGGCCAGGATTACGGCGATTACAGCCAGGGTGCAGACTCTGCGCAGGACTACGGACAGTATGAGCAGCCGTATGAGTATGAGGAACAGGATTTGATGCAGGATGCGCAGCCGGAAAACGGTCGGGGGCAGCAGCCGGAGAGAGACGATCCCGCGACGGTTCCAAAACCTTCAAAAGCTAAGAAGAAACCGAAAAAAATGCCGGAGTATCAGCAGCCGGAGGCAGGGTATACGTATCAGCAGCCGCCGCAGGGAAAAGGAAAAGACAAAAACGTAGAAGTAACAATGATCGATCTGTGATCGGTCGGCAGGCGAAAGCCCGGACGCGGAGTCGAAGGAGACATCCATAGTCCGGGCTTTCTTTCACCGCGGCAAAGCATTGGTTTGTTCTGTTGACAGAAAGAGACAACTGTTATATGATGAATGTCACAAAGGAGGAGACAGTCTATGCTGATAGAGATAGATTTTCAGAGTGACGAGGCAATTTACATGCAGCTGCGCAATCAGATCATACTGGGGATTGCGACTTCTGTGATACGGGAAGGAGATCCTCTCCCGTCCGTCAGGCAGCTTGCAGGAGATATCGGGATTAATATGCACACCGTAAATAAAGCATATTCTGTACTGCGACAGGAAGGTTTTGTGACGATCGACAGGCGCAAGGGCGCTGTGATCGCGCTGGATGCAAATAAGCTCCAGGCAGTCGCGGAGCTTCGGGAGCAGCTTCGGGTCCTGCTGGCAAAAAGTATCTGCAAACAGATCTCACGCCAGGAAGTACATGAGATGGTAGACGAAATATACAGCTCTTTGCTGGACAGGGCATCGTACGACGATTGAATGAGGAACGGTCAGGAACAGTGACCGGACAAAATGACAGAAGCAGGAGGTAAATTCATGCAGGAAAATTACACAGAGAGCGCCAGAGCGGTGCAGAAGCTGGCTAAGAAAACAGCCCGGGTCTGCGGTCACAATTATGTGGGTTCTGAGCATCTGCTGATTGGACTGATAAAAGAGGAAAAAGGGACAGCGGGAGCAATCCTGCGGGCACACCATGTAGAGGAGCAAAAGCTCATGGAATTGATCGACCGGCTGATCGCTCCCGGCGAGGGTACAGTTCTCTCGCATCAGGACGGCTTTACGCCGCGGGCTGCCTCGCTTCTGGAGGACAGCGCATCTATCGCACATCTGCTGGGAGACGAAGCGGTTGGAACGGAACATATTCTGTTCGCGATCCTGAGAGATGTGGAATGCGTGGCAGCGAGACTTCTGCACACACTTGGGATCAGTCTGCAGAAGCTGTACACGGATCTGGCGTCTGTGATGGGGATTCCGGAAGAAAAATATAAGGAGCTTTCCAGAAGCAGCCACAGTGACCGTACAGGCGGCAGCAATACTCCGATGCTGGATCAGTACAGCCGTGATCTGACCGAGCTGGCAGTCAGCCGCAAGCTGGACGTAACGGTCGGCCGTGAACAGGAAACGGAGCGGATCATTCAGATTCTCAGCAGGAGGACGAAAAATAATCCGTGCCTGATCGGCGAACCAGGCGTCGGCAAGACGGCGATTGTCGAGGGACTGGCGCAGCGCATTGTAGCTGACTGTGTGCCGGAACCGATGCGGGGAAAACGGGTGGTCACACTTGATATGGCGGGAATGGTAGCGGGATCAAAATACCGCGGTGAATTTGAAGAGCGTATCAAACGCATTCTGAACGAAGTGACGGCAAGCAAAGATGTGATCCTCTTTGTAGATGAGCTGCACACGATCATCGGAGCCGGAGGAGCAGAAGGAGCAATTGACGCGTCCAACATCCTGAAACCGTCGCTTGCCCGCGGAGAGATACAGATGATCGGCGCGACGACGCTCGATGAATACCGGAAATACATTGAGAAGGATCCCGCACTGGAAAGGCGGTTTCAGCCGGTCCATGTCGAAGAGCCTTCTGATGAAGAGACACTTCAGATACTGAAGGGGCTGCGCGGCGCATACGAAGAACATCACGGGGTAGAAATTACGGACGAGGCGCTGGAGGCGGCTGTAAAACTCTCCAGACGGTACATCAATGACCGGTTTCTGCCGGATAAAGCGATCGACCTGATTGATGAGGCAGCTTCGCGCAGGCAGCTCGGGTATTACCGTACGGCAGAAGAGACAGACGGTCTGCAGCAGCAGTATGATGAGGTGTTGAAAGAGCGGGAGCAGGCGTTAAAGGAAGGGCGCATTTCGGATGCAAAAGAGTATAACCGGACGAAAGAAGAGCTGGAAAAGAAGCTGGAACGCCAGAAAAAGCGCGTCTATGCAAGACACAGCGGAAAATCGTCTGCCGTTACAAAGGAAGACGTCGAACAGGTTGTTTCGATCTGGACGAAGATACCAGTCCAGAAGCTTGCAGGCTCCGAGGGCAAAAAGCTGCTCAAGCTGGACGAACTGCTCCATGAGCGAGTGGTCGGACAGGACGAGGCCGTACAGGCGGTTGCGCGCGCGATCCGCAGGGGGCGCACAGGGCTTAAAAATCCGAACAGACCGATCGGATCATTTCTGTTTCTCGGGCCGACAGGCGTAGGAAAAACAGAGCTTTCCAAGGCGCTTGCCGATATCGTGTTCGGAAGCGAGCAGTCCATGATCCGCGTGGACATGTCCGAGTATATGGAAAAACACAGTGTTTCGCGGCTGGTAGGATCTCCGCCCGGATATGTAGGGTACGACGAAGGCGGCCAGCTCAGTGAAAAAGTACGGCGCAATCCTTACTCTGTCGTACTTTTTGACGAGATTGAAAAGGCACATCCGGATGTCTTCAATATCCTGCTGCAGGTGCTGGATGAGGGCCACATCACGGACGGACAGGGACGGAAGATCGATTTCCGAAATACGATTCTGATCATGACGTCGAATGCAGGCGCGCAATCCATCGTGGAACCAAAGCATCTCGGATTCGGAGCAGGAAGCGATGAGAAAAAGAACCACGAAACGATGAAGGCAGGCGTACTGGAAGAGGTCAGGAGAATCTTCAAGCCGGAATTTTTAAACCGTATTGATGAGATGATCGTATTCCACGCCCTGAATGAAACGCACATCCGCGAGATTGCAGGACTTCTGCTGAAAGAGCTGCAGAAGCGCTGCCTGGAGCAGATGGACCTGGTACTGAAGATCAGCCCCGCGGTCCGCAGCCATATCGCAAAAGAAGGCTTTGACGCAAAGTACGGAGCGAGGCCGCTGCGCAGGGCAGTACAGAAGCAGGTGGAGGATCCGCTGGCGGAAGAACTGCTTGCCGGAAAGATCAAGCAGGGCGATACAGTGAACGTATCATGCAGGCAGGGGAAAATTATTTTTTCCGTTTCGCATGACTGAACCTGCCTCATATTTATTTGAACGAATACTGGAATTTCACGTCTATTTATGATAGAATAATGATTCAAATAAACGAGTATAAAATACCGAAAGGATAACAATGGGAGGGCATGAAAATGTCAGAGATTAAAGAGCTTATACGCACAGAAGCAGACGGTACACTGAGTTTTGGTGATTATACGCTTGCAGAAAAGCAGAAACGTTCCGATTACGAACATGACGGAGACCTGTACAAGGTTAAGACGTTTGCAGATATCACAAAGCTTGAGAGAAACGGAATGTTTGTCTATGAATCAGTGCCGGGTACGACCGTGCATAATTTCCATGCTACGCAAAACGGCGTTTCCTTTGAAGTAGAAGGAACAAAAGATGTGCAGATCATTCTCGGACTGGAGGAGGATGTGCAGTATAAGGTTTATATCAATGATACGAATATCGGCATGATGGAGACAAAAATGGGCGGCAAACTGGTGCTGAGCGTAGAGGTAAGCGCCTGCGCAGGCAGCGTGCCGGTGAAGGTAGTGAAACTGTAAATGGCAAAAGAAAAGACCGTATTTTTCTGCCAGAACTGTGGCTTTGAATCGGCAAAATGGATGGGGCAGTGTCCTGGATGCCGTGAGTGGAATACATTTGCAGAAGAACCGCGGATCACTGGGAAGCGTATGGGGAGCGCTGCAAAACCTTCACGGGAAAGCTCCGTCCCGAAGACGCTTTCCCAGATCGAACTGAACGAGGCGTCCAGGACTGCGACAGGGTTCGCGGAACTGGACAGAGTACTGGGAGGAGGGATCGTACAGGGGTCCCTCATCCTCGTAGGCGGGGATCCCGGCATCGGGAAGTCCACGCTGCTTCTCCAGGTATGCAGAAACCTGTCTCAGGCGGGGAAAAAAGTGCTCTATATCTCCGGCGAAGAGTCTCTGCAGCAGATCCGCATGAGAGCGCAGCGAATGGGAGAATTCACCGAGCAGCTTACGGTCCTGTGTGAAACGAACCTTGAAGAGATCCGGGAAGTGATTTTAAAGCAAAAACCGGATACTGTCATTATCGACTCCATACAGACGATGTACCATGAGAATGTGTCATCTGCCCCGGGCAGTGTCTCTCAGGTGCGCGAATCCACCGGTGTTCTGATGCAGATCGCAAAGGGCATGAACATTTCGGTGTTCATTGTCGGCCATGTCACGAAAGAAGGGGTAGTGGCCGGACCGCGTGTGCTGGAACATATGGTAGATACTGTGCTGTACTTTGAAGGAGACCGTCACGCATCGTACCGCGTCCTGCGCGGGGTGAAAAACCGTTTTGGCTCTACCAATGAGATTGGCGTATTTGAGATGCGGGATACGGGACTGGAAGAGGTACAGAATCCGTCAGAGTACATGCTGGAAGGAAAGCCGGAAGGAGCTTCCGGCTCCGTCGTTACCTGCACAATGGAGGGGACGAGGCCGGTACTGATCGAAGTCCAGGCGCTCGTATGCAGGAGCAGCCTTGCTTTTCCGAGAAGGACAGCGGCAGGTACAGACTTAAACCGTGTCAATCTTCTTCTCGCAGTATTGGAAAAACGGGCAGGTCTCGGCTTGTCATCGTGTGACGCATACGTCAATATCGCAGGCGGCATCCGGATGAATGAGCCTGCGCTTGATCTCGGCATCGTGCTGGCGGTTGCGTCCAGCGCGAAAGATCAGCCGATCGACAGTAAGACGATCGCTTTCGGGGAAGTGGGATTAAGCGGCGAGGTGCGCTCCGTCAGCATGCCGCGCCAGCGTGTCCATGAAGCCGCAAAGCTCGGCTTCGATACGGTGATTCTTCCGGAGGTCTGCAGAAAGCAGATCCAGCAGGCGGAGGGAATCCGATTGATCGGTGTGAAAAATGTGCGCGATGCCATCCGGGCGATTCAATAAGAATAAAAGAATTTTGATATGAAATCCGGGAAAGGACAGAAAATTCCAGAACCGGATTTCTTTTTGTTTCTTTATTGATTATTTTATGCGATTTAGATTGACAAATAGTTCGAATATAACTATAATACCCATATATTAACAAACAGAATTAATAGTAAAGTATGAAATATAGAAACAAGGGATTGAGATGGCAGGCAGCGTTTTGACGGAAAATAAAAGTACAGCACAAGTGTAAACTCCGGCAGGCGTTAAACCAACCCTGCCGGGGTATGATGCGGAAATTCTTATTTTGATGAGGGAGGAAATATGCAGAAAAAAGGTTTTGTTTTTGCCGTTCTTTTTGCGTTCGGATGTGTTTTTGGAGGTATGGCGAGTCAGGCGGCAGAAGAGCCGGAAACCTTGGCAGAAACTCTCGCATATTCTGACCGGCAGGAAAACGCGAGAGCAGGGAAAGAGGTCCACGTTCAGGAAGACCTTATGGAGAATATGAGCGTGGACGCTTCCATGTATGTCCCGGAGGGGAAATTCGCTTCCTACAAGACCCGGATGAAAGTGTTTGAAAGGGATGAGATCAGCGGGCTTTTCTGGCCGGAAGCAGTGGAGGATGAGATTCAGGAAACGGCTCTGGACGGAGGAGGATTTTCTTTAACATATCAGGGGGAGAGCTTAGGAACGTCACATGCCCTACTGAGATATTTCAAGGATGATAACATCAGTTATATCTTCGAACTTCTGGCTTTCGGGGAATGGGAGGGGCTTCTTCAGGAGAAAGAT
>DVHT01000073.1 GCA_018711885.1 Candidatus Choladousia intestinipullorum
GTGATCGGCTGGGAAGCCGTCAAAAGGCGTTTTCAGTGTGGTTATAGGGCTATTCTGTTTTTTGATGATAGTTAAAAAGTTCAGTGTTTATGCGGCTTTCAGGGATTTGTGTATATAAACATGAGGCCACCTCATCTCTGGATACAGATGAAGTGCAGGTGCTGTTTCAGCTGATCCGTTCGCTGCAGAAGAAAAATATCGCAATTCTGTTCATCTCGCACCGTCTGGATGAAGTGTATGAGATCAGCGACAGGATTACGGTGCTGAAAGACGGCATGTATGAAGGGACTTACCTGACCTCCGAACTAAGCCAGAACGAGCTGGTCACGAAGATGGTAGGCAGAGAGCTGGATAAAAGGGATAAGACGGTACGGGAGCATAAAAACAGCAGCGAAGAATGTGTGATATCCCTGGAACAGATTGTATCCAGACCGAAGCTGAAAAATATCTCCCTGCATGTGAAAAAGGGAGAGATCGTAGGGCTGGCCGGTCTGCTCGGATCAGGACGTACTGAGACGGCCCAGGTCATGTTCGGCTATACGGTTCCGGACGCCGGCAATATCCTGCTGAAAGGGGAAAAGGTATCTTTAAGAAGCCCAAGAGACGGGCTGAAACATAAGATGGCATTCTGTACAGAAAACAGGAGAGAAGAAGGGATCATACCGAATATGAGCGTAAAGGACAATATTCTTCTTTCCAGCCTGAAAACGATCAGCAGCCACGGTTTTTTAAACAGGGCAAAAGGAGATAAAATCGTACAGCAGTACATTGAAAGGTTTCAGATCAAGACGCCGAGTCCGGAGCAGAAAATCAAAAATCTGTCCGGAGGAAACCAGCAGAAGGTGATCCTGGCCCGGTGGCTGGCGACGGATCCGGATTTTATCATCTTTGATGAACCGACGAGAGGGATTGATGTCGGCGCAAAGCGCGATGTGGAAAATCTGGTCGCGCAGATAGCTGATATGGGAATCGCAGTGCTGCTGATCTCGTCGGAGATGTCTGAGCTGTCCCGCAACTGCGACCGTGTATACGTACTGCGCGACGGGAATGTGGCAGGAGAGGTGAGCGGAGAAGAGATCAATCCCGACACGATCACGGAAATCATGGCCGAAGGAAAACGTGAAAACGAAAACTGACAGGGAGTGGGGATAAATAAGATGCGGCAATTAAAGTTAATGAAAGAAAAAGGAATATGGGAAATTCTCGGGGATTATGGCGTATTCATTGCTTTTGTTCTGCTGTTTTTAGGCAATTCCCTGTTTACTGCCAACTTTTTCAGTATGATCACAGTGCAGAACATTCTTTCTCAATGCGCTACTACAGTGCTGCTTGGCGTGGGAATGACAATCGTCATTGCAACGGGAGACATTAACATCTCGGTGGGATCTGTAATGGCTGTTGCGGCTATGATCGCGGCGAAACTCATTAAAGAAGGATGGATGTGGCAGGGAATGCTGGCCGGGGTGCTTGTTGTGATGCTCTGCGGAGCTGTCACTGGGTATGTCATTATCAAATTTGACGTGCAGCCGATGATCGCCTCTCTTTCTATGATGTTCATCCTGAGAGGAGTAGCGAAGCTTCTGAATGATGGGAAAAATATGAATCCGGGAAGCAGGGAGCTGAATTCGTTTCTCTATGAAATGGTCGGCCCGGTATCGGTACGTACGGTAATCTGGCTTTTGTGTGTGCTGATCGTGTTTATCCTGGTTGCAAAAACACGGTTCGGTATCTGTATCGAAAGCTATGGGGATAACAGCCGCGCGTCCAGAATCGCCGGCATCAACGTGGCTCTCGTGATCACGTCCTCCTATGTGATCTGCAACGCTCTCGCCTGCATTGCCGGTTATATTGAGATGGGGTATTCTTCCATTGTTGACCCGGGCAATATGGGCCTGACTAAGGAAATGGATGCGATAGCGGCGACGGTGCTGGGCGGAACATCGATCGACGGCGGGAAACCGCATATTTGGGGGACTGTCTGTGGAGCGATGGTACTGCAGATGATCACGATTATGGTGAATATGAATAATATATCGTCCTCGTATGCCAAAATCATCAAGGCGGTCATTATTATACTGGCAGTATTCCTGCAGAATTTAAAGAAAAAGAAGTAAGGAGGACGCGGGAATGAAAAAAAGGAGATGCGGCAGATCGTATGCAACACATTTGCAACACAAAGGTACTGCCCGGAAAATAAAGAAATATGGGATAAAAAATACGATGTTTTTGTCCGGCGTATTTCGCATAAGGCACAATGGTAGAAACACCCCGCTGGCTCGATGCTGACCGTCAGCGGGGTTTTGTTTTGCAATGGCACATTCAGGAAGCCGGGGAGGAAGCAGATGCCGGAGAGCAAAGTAGATACAGGGGTGATGATGTGAAGCTGCTCGTAGTAGATGATGAGGATTTTACCAGAAGATGTATTTCAGAACAGATTGATTGGAATTCCTATGATGTGGAGGTGATCGGCACTGCGGCTGACGGAGAGGATGCATGGGAGAAGATCTGCGCTTTAAAGCCGGATATCCTGATTATTGATATTAAGATGCCTAAATTAAACGGTTTGGAATTGCTGGAAAAAGTCCAGAAGAGCTATCC
>DVHT01000074.1 GCA_018711885.1 Candidatus Choladousia intestinipullorum
GCGGGAAGCACAGAGCAGACCGGCTCGGCAGGCAGCAGCCAGACGGCCGGAGAGATCGAACTCCAGATTGAAGGGATCGAAGAGATGGCTGATCCCGGGCTTACGGAGCCGCAGACCGGGGGATCAGAAACGGACGGCAGCGCGGATACCATTGTCGGAGGACGGCTGTCTGTTCTGGAAGGATTGATCCAGAACGTGATAACGGGCCTTGGATTTGAAGATGTGAAAGCGGCTGATATTGAAGATGACATTTACGGAGATTTCGGTGCGGAGACGTATCTGATCGAACATTTTTGTGAAGCGAAGGATGAGACCGGATATCTTCTCGATGAGACAGTGACCGGACAGCTTTCTGAAGAAGAGAGAGCCCGGCTTGATGCATGCATCGAGCAGCTGAATACGTGTGCCGCACAGTATGTTACGCTTCTGATCCATGAAGCAGCCGGGCAGGGAGAGACGTCCGCTGACCGGAATGCCGTGGAGAGAGCACGCGCGGCGTACGAAAATCTGACTGATACGCAGAAGAATCTCATTGCGCCGGCGGACGTTGAGTCGCTCCAGGCGCTCCTGCGCGAACAGATCACGGTGAAATACCTCGATCAGAATGGGAACGCGGTTGCAGCAGCCGGAGCTTTTACTGCGAAAGCGAACGAGCCGGTGACGCTGGCAGCTCTGTCAGGGGAGAACCTTTTTGCGGAGTTCGTGTCATGGGAGATCGAAGCACCGGAAACACTGAAAAGTCAGATCCCGGCAGAAGCACTGCAGAATCCGCAGCTTAGCTTTACCATGCCGGAAGAGGGTGTTGCCGTAACAGCGAGATACCGTTCTTATGGGGATCAGATTGAAAGCTATGTAAACAGTTTTCTGGAGATGTCTTCGGAGGTGCTCTCGCCCGGACAGACGGCGGACGAGGCTTATCTGAACAAGCTAGCGAACACCATCGTTTTTTATCAGACATGGCTGGCTGAACGGATGAACACAGCAGACGGCGCGGCAGGAGCAGAAAACGGGCAGGCGTCAGGTACAGAAGATGTCATGGATGAGCTGACCGGAAGCGTGATGGAGAATTACCGGCTGAAGGATACGGTGGCGGCTTATCTGACGCAGAACGCGGACCGTGTCAGCGCAGATGCGGATGCTTTGGCCGCACGGTATCAGGAACTGTGTATGCGGATCGTACGGACCGCTTATACAAGCCTTAATCCGGCCCAGCTTGACGGCGAGTCGCTTGAGCTGGCGTCGCGTCTTTACGATGCGCTCGGCCCGAACTGGCAGGCGGAGCTGGAACTGCAGTGGTATGAGGAGCAGAGCGCTTCAAACGGCGGGGCGGCGGTCATGCCGATCGGAGACAGCTTAAAGGCATATCCGGTGCTCCTTCAGTTCCAGAACTTTAAAAACCTTGATCCGAATACATCGGAAGAAGAGCGGCTCGCAGCGCTCCAGGCGATCATGGCGGCTTATAATCTTCTGACGCCGGAACAGAAAGAAATCGTGGAAGCAAATCCGGAATTTGTCAGCACGATGCAGCAGTATGGACTGTGGGAAACAGACGAGACGGAAAGTGAGACAGAGTCAGAGACGGAGATGATGTCAGAACCCGATATGGGCGGTTTTGACGATTTTGGCGGCTTTGATGATTTCGGCATGGGGTACACTGCGGAAGAGCTTCAGCAGATGATCAAAGATAAAGAACGCGAGATCAGCGAATGTAAACTGGACATCCGGGAGACAGAGCTCTCAGTCAACCAGCGGCAGCGTGTTGTGGATGGGAAAACCGTCACGAGCACAATGGACGGTACAGTGATCAGTATCGGCTCAGAGGACGGCAGCTCAGATTACGACTATTTCCTGCGCGTGGCAAGCGACAGCGGCTTGTATGCACAGGGTTCTATGAATGAACTGGATCTGGAAAAGATCAAAGTGGGAGATACGATATCCGGTATGATGACGGAAACGGGCGTCGGCTTTACCGCAGTGATCAAGGAGATATCGCCGTATCCGGATCCGAACGGCGAAAGCATGAGCTTCGGATATGGCACGGAAAATACGAATGCGTCTTATTATCCGTTCTATGCGCTGCTGGACAGCACCGAGGATATCGAAGAGGGCGAGGCGGAGATCCAGCTCTCTGATACAATGTCTTACGGCGGGGACGGAATCTATCTGGAGAGCTATTTTGTCCGGGATGAGAATGACGGCAGGAGCTACGTCTGGAAGCAGGGCGACGACGGAACATTGACAAAGCAGTATGTGACAACGCGGATCCTGTCCGGAGGCTATGCAGTAGAGATTGTTTCAGGACTTACAGGAGAAGACAAGATCGCGTTCCCTTACGGCAGGGATGTCGTGGAAGGGGCGGCCACGCAGGAAGTAGAAATGCTTGATCTGTATTAACGGAGGTGAGAAATTTGCTTGAAAATATAAGACTGTCTTTTCAGGGCATCTGGTCGCATAAGATGAGGTCCTTTCTCACCATGCTCGGCATTATCATCGGTATTGCCTCGATCATTTCCATTGTATCAACGATCAAGGGGACGAACGAGCAGATCAAGAATAACCTGATCGGTTCCGGAAATAATACGGTCGAAGTGGCTTTGTGGCAGGGAACGCAGTGGGAACTTGATATCTATTCTTCGGCGGATATTCCGACCGGCATACCGGAGGTCAGCGACGAGACGTGTCAGCAGATTCTGGATCTGGATTCCGTGGAAAATGTGACACGGTATAACCAGCGCAGAAGTTCAGATGGAGTATTTTACCAAAACCAGAGCCTGTCGGAGGTGGGAATCCGCGGGATTGATACGAATTATTTTTCGACTGTCGGCTATGTCATCCGTACCGGAAGGAATTTTATCAAGGATGATTTTAAAAATTTCCGAAAAGTTCTGATCCTGGACCAGACGGCGGCCGACAGTCTGTTCCAGAATGAGAGTCCGCTCGGAAAAACGATCGAGATCAATCAGACGCCGTTTACGGTGATCGGAGTCGTCGATGAGGCCTCAAAATTTGAGCCTACGATCAATACGATCGAAGATTATTATAATTATACGAACCAGTCTTCCGGATACTTGTATATCCCAAAGGCGTCGTGGCCGATCGTGTATTCCTATGATGAGCCGGAGAACGTGATCGTAAAGGCTACGAGTACAGACGATATGGAAGACGCTGGGCAGAAGACGGCGGATATTCTGAATGCGACAATCTCATCAAGCCAGACCGATTACCAGTACAGGGCGGACGACTTGCTTGAACAGGCGCGCCAGCTTCAGGAGCTGAGCTCGGCCACGAACAATCAGCTCATCTGGATCGCCAGCATTTCTCTGCTGGTAGGCGGTATCGGCGTTATGAATATCATGCTCGTATCTGTAACGGAGAGAACGAGCGAGATCGGTCTGAAAAAGGCGATCGGAGCCCGTAAGAGCGTGATTCTCAGCCAGTTTCTGACGGAGGCAGCCGTTTTGACGAGTATCGGCGGAATTCTGGGAGTCGGCGCCGGAATTGCCATGGCCCAGATGATCAACCGGGTTTCCGGGGTGGCAGTGTCGATCAGCGTACCGGCGTCCGCGATAGCGGTCGTATTTTCCATGCTGATCGGCATCATATTCGGACTGCTTCCGTCTATTAAGGCGGCAAATCTTGACCCGATCGAGGCGCTCAGAAGAGAGTGACAGATCAGGAAAGATAAAATTTGGCAATCATTCAGCCATACGGCTACACGGCTGCTAAAATTTCGTGATTTAGGGGCTTGCCTGCGGGCAGGCCCCTGTGTTATAATACAAAAGTTGCAGAATCAAACACGCAGGTGGATTCTGGAAATGGTGCCGGCAGCGCAGACGCAGATGACGGTCTTTCTGGAAGCGTGAGACTTGCGGAAGAAAACAACCAAAAAGGAGAAAAGACATGAGTGTAATTTCAATGAAACAGTTACTGGAAGCAGGCGTTCATTTCGGACATCAGACAAGAAGATGGAACCCGAAGATGGCTGAGTACATCTACACAGAGCGCAACGGCATTTACATCATCGACCTTCAGAAGTCTGTAGGCAAAGTAGACGAGGCATGCAAGGCGGTTGCAGACATCACAGCAAACGGCGGAACGATTCTTTTCGTAGGTACGAAGAAGCAGGCTCAGGACGCAGTTCAGACGGAAGCTGAGAGATGCGGCATGTTCTATGTAAATGAGAGATGGCTCGGCGGTATGCTGACGAACTTCAAGACGATCCAGAGCAGAATCAAACGTCTCAAAGACATTGAGGCAATGGAAGAAGACGGAACATTCGATGTACTGCCGAAGAAGGAAGTAATCGCTCTGAAGAAGGAACAGGAAAAGCTTCAGAAGAACCTTGGCGGTATCAAGGAAATGAAGAGAATCCCGGATGCGATCTTTGTCGTTGACCCGAAGAAAGAGAGAATCTGCGTACAGGAAGCACATACACTTGGTATCCCGCTCATCGGTATCTGCGATACAAACTGTGACCCGGAAGAACTGGATTACGTGATCCCGGGCAACGACGATGCGATCCGTGCCGTTAAGCTGATCGTTTCCAAGATGGCAGATGCAGTGATCGAAGCAAAGCAGGGTACTGAGGAAGTCGTAGAGGAAGCTTTCGAAGAAGCTCCGGTTGAGCCGATCGCAGAGTAAGAGCCGATCGCACTTGCACCCCGATTGAGATACAGACATTCAGGAGGAATTGAAAATGGCTATCACAGCAGGAATGGTAAAAGAGTTAAGAGAGATGACAGGCGCCGGAATGATGGACTGCAAGAAAGCCCTCACGGCAACTGAAGGAGATATGGACAAGGCAGTAGAATGGCTGAGAGAAAAAGGTCTGGCTACTGCTCAGAAGAAAGCCGGAAGAATCGCAGCAGAAGGTCTTGCAAAAGTCGTTGTATCTGAGGACGGCAAGAAGGCTGTAGCTGTAGAAGTAAATGCTGAGACAGACTTCGTTGCAAAGAACGAGAAGTTCCAGGGATACGTTGCACAGGTGGCAGAGCAGGCAATGGAGACATCCGCAGCAGATATCGACGCTTTCCTTGCAGAACCGTGGAAATTTGACACGACAAAGACGGTCAGCGAAGCACTGGCAGCTCAGATCGCAGTGATCGGCGAGAACATGAATATCAGAAGATTCGTTCAGGTGACAGAGGAGAACGGTTTCGTAGCATCTTATACACACATGGGCGGAAAGATCGGCGTTCTCGTTGACGTGGCAACAGACGTTGTAAACGACGCAGTAAAAGAGATGGCTAAGAATGTGGCAATGCAGGTTGCAGCTCTGAAGCCGCTTTACACAAACAGAAACGAGATCAGCGAGGACTACATCGCACATGAGAAGGAAATCCTCATGGCTCAGATCATGAACGACCCGAAAGAATCCCAGAAGCCGGAAAAGGTAATCCAGGGCATGATCAACGGACGTATCAACAAAGAGCTGAAGGAAATCTGTCTGCTCGATCAGGTATACGTAAAGGCAGAAGACGGAAAACAGTCTGTATCCCAGTATGTAGCTGAGGTTGCAAAGGCAAACGGCGCTAACATCGAGATCAAAGGATTTGTACGCTACGAGACAGGCGAAGGAATCGAGAAGAAGGAAGAGAACTTCGCTGAAGAAGTGGCAAAGCAGATGGCTGGAAACTAAGTGAATCAAGTCCGAAGGACGCTGATGAACTGTAGTTGGAAGCTATGCAGCGTTGCTTAGCGAACCGAGTCTGAAAGGCGAAGGTGAGGTTAGCAACAGTCGCATGGGAATGTAATTTCCTGAAAGAAAAGGTGCTTGAAGCCCTTGAAAATCCCGTAAAACGGGCAGTTTCAAGGGCTTTTTTGCATTCTATAAATATATGGCTTTTACCTGGCTTTTTGAATTTTCGCATCAGTCATCAAACTGTTAAACAACTCCTTGCTCTAAAACCTTTGATTAGGTGGGTTTGGATTACGACAAGATCAATTTTTTGCTGTAACGGTTTAACAAATCCACAAAGTTTTGAGGTATTCCAGAGTCGGTAATAATACCTGTAATATTTTGGATGTGCGTAAC
>DVHT01000075.1 GCA_018711885.1 Candidatus Choladousia intestinipullorum
CTGACTTAACCAGTTCCCAGAAAGCCTCTTTCGAAATTCGTTCAGTCATATAATCCTCAACATAATCCCAGATTGTATCATCCGCCATTGGTCCCTCGACAACATCATAATCATGCTTTAAACCAAGCCGGCAATTTACAACAAACTGTAACCACTCTTCTGTCATCTCACTAAACTTTATTATGTTCAAACCCTTATCAGGTGAATATTCATAAAAATTCACAATATATCAATTAAATAGTTTACATCTTATCGGGAGTATCTTTATCAGCAGACCTTTTTCTTCATTATACCATTCGTTTATTTCCCTGTCATTTTCTTTCTTGCATATGAAAAAATGAGCAGAACACCAACTGCCCGCTCTTTTTCCAAACGTTATCTATGATTTATTACTTTACAAAAAACTGCCTTTACTTATGATACGGTTCTCCTTTGCTGATACGAAAACTCCTGTACAGTTGTTCCAGAAGGATCATTCTCATCAACTGATGCGGAAAAGTCATTTTTGAAAAACTCAGGCGGTAATCAGCCCTCTTCAGCACTTCGCCGGAGAGTCCCAGAGAACCGCCGATCACAAATACGAGACTGCTGTTTCCCTGCAGTGCAAGTGCGTCAAGCCTCTGAGACAGTTCTACGGAATCCAGCATCTTTCCGTCGATTGCCAGAGCCGTCACGTAGTCCCCATCTTTGATATAGCGCAAAAGGCGTTTCCCTTCCGTATCTTTAATCTGTCTTTCCATCGCTTCCGATGCCTGTTCCGGTGTCTTCTCATCGGCTACTTCGATGATTTCAAGCCGGCAGTATCTGCCAAGCCGTTTTGCGTATTCAGCGATTCCGTCACGCAGATATTTCTCTTTTATTTTTCCGACGGTCAATACCATAATCTTCATTGTTCTCTCCTGTTGTCAGCTTCTGTTGAAACAGAGGCATTGAATCCTTTATACTACTTATCCGGCTTATAGGTTTCTCAGCAGATAACCTGCCTTGTCGTAATCATCGCGGTGTACATAAATTTCATACGTATCCGGAACAGGTTTTCCGTTCAGGCCAAGCCCGCCGGTCTGGCTGCGTATCACGCCCGCTCCTGGAGCAGACCACTTTCCCATAGGATTGCTGACCTTGTACTTGTAAGGAATACCAGATGCAGACAAAGTATCCAGAATCTGAGAAAACTTCTTCATATCTGTGCCGAGATAAACGGTTTTTCGGTTCATGATCGTGATCATATGATGCCCTCCTTTCGCTGACCTGCCGCAGCAGGCCTGCTGCAGCAGACCTGAGAGGAACCTCAGTCTTTGCAGGAGTCAAATGGACATGCAAGCATGTCCGCTTGGCTCGTTGCCCGCGGGAATAAAACATCCGGAGAAAAGACGTTGTGCAGGATTCTGCCATCGTCTCTTTTCCGGATGTCATCAGTCATTATTTATTGCTCAGGAAATCATGGATTCCTTTTGCCGCAGCTTTTCCTGCACCCATAGCCAGGATAACGGTAGCTGCTCCTGTAACGGCATCGCCGCCGGCAAATACGCCGTCTTTCGATGTCTGTCCAGTCTCTTCATCTGCAATGATACATTTTCTCTTGTTGATGTCAAGACCGATCGTCGTAGACGAGATCAGCGGGTTCGGGGAAGTACCGAGAGCCATGATGACCGTATCTACATCAATATCAAATTCAGAACCCGGGATTTCAACCGGACGTCTTCTTCCAGATGCATCCGGCTCGCCAAGCTCCATGCGGATACATTTGATGCCGCATACATTGTCATCCTCATCGACCAGGATTTCCTTCGGATTCGTCAGCAGGTCAAAGATGATTCCCTCTTCTTTTGCGTGGTGTACTTCTTCCACACGGGCCGGAAGTTCTGCTTCACTTCTCCGGTAAACGATGTGCACCTCAGCGCCGAGACGGAGCGCTGTTCTCGCAGCGTCCATTGCCACGTTTCCGCCTCCGACTACGGCAACCTTCTTTCCATGTACGATCGGTGTGTCGTAATCATCACGGAACGCTTTCATCAGATTGTTTCTGGTGAGGTACTCGTTCGCAGAGAAGACGCCTTTTGCCGTCTCTCCCGGAATTCCCATAAACATCGGAAGTCCTGCGCCGGAACCGATGAATACTGCTTCATATCCTTCTTCATCCATCAGCTCGTCAATCGTGATGGATTTGCCGATGATAACGTTCGTCTCAATCTTTACGCCGAGAGATTTTACATTCTCTACTTCTTTTGCCACTACATCCAGCTTCGGAAGACGGAACTCCGGAATACCGTATACGAGAACTCCGCCCGGTTCATGAAGTGCTTCGAAAATCGTCACATCATATCCGTATTTTGCAAGATCGCCTGCACAGGTCAGTCCTGCAGGGCCGGAACCGATCACTGCCACTTTGCGGCCTGTCTTTACTTCCGGTGCCGGCGGTTTAATGCCGTTTTCTCTTGCCCAGTCCGCAACAAAACGCTCCAGTTTTCCGATGGAAACCGGCTCGCCCTTGATGCCGCGGATACATTTGCCTTCACACTGGCTCTCCTGCGGACATACACGGCCGCAGATTGCCGGAAGTGCGCTGGATTTGGAGATTACTTTATAAGCCTCCTCAATATTTCCTTCTTTTACTTCCTTGATGAAATCAGGGATGTTGATGTTGACCGGGCAGCCCTCCACGCATTTTGCGTTTTTGCAGTGAATGCAGCGGGTCGCCTCTTCCATCGCCTCTTCTTTATTATATCCAAGACATACTTCGTCAAAATTAGTAGCTCTTACTTTCGGATCCTGTTCTCTTACCGGAACTTTCTTTAATACGTCTGCCATTATTTGTCACCTCCGCAATTGCCGCATCCGCCGTGATGCGTATCTCCTTCACGCAGTTTCAGAAGCGCTCTTCCTTCTTCTGTTTTATACATAGCCTGTCTCTTCATCGCTGCATCAAAGTCAATCTTGTGACCGTCAAATTCCGGTCCGTCTACACAGGCAAACTTCACTTCGTCTCCTACCATGACACGACAGGCGCCGCACATACCGGTACCGTCAACCATGATCGGGTTCATGCTGACAATCGTCTTCAGGTTGTATTTCTTCGTTGTCAGGCAGCAGAATTTCATCATGATCATCGGACCGATGGATACACAGTGGTCATAGCTCTTGCCTTCATTTGTGAGCAGATCGTCGATCACCTTTGTAACCATTCCGCTTCTTCCATAAGAACCGTCATCGGTCGTTATGTAAAGGTTGCCTGAAACTGCTTTGAACTTGTCTTCCATGATCACAAGCTCTTTTGTCTTTGCGCCGATGATGACATCTGCTTCAATCCCGTGCTCATGCAGCCATTTCACCTGCGGATAAACAGGCGCCGTGCCGACACCGCCGGCCACAAAAAGAATCTTTTTCTTTCTCGTCTCTTCCAGCTCGCTCTCAAGACACAGATCGGACGGCTGTCCCAGAGGTCCGACAAAATCGCGGAAAGAATCTCCCGTCTGAAGTCTGGAGAATTTTTCCGTTGAAGCTCCAATCGGCTGGAATACGATGGTGATCGTGCCTGCTTCTCTGTCGTAATCGCAGATCGTCAAAGGAATCCTCTCGCCGACTTCATCTATCTTGACAATAACAAACTGCCCCGGCAGACACCGTTTTGCCACGCGGGGTGCTTCTACGACCATCTCATAGATATTGCCCGCAAGCTTTCCTGCTTTCAAAATCTTGTACATACTATACCTCCATATCATTTGCAGCAGGACATGCCTGCTTTTCTGCTACATGTGTAAACGCACGCGTAGATTATATCTTTTTTAGTATAAAACAATCAATGAAAAAATTCAACGGGTAATTCAGTTCTCTTCCAGATAATTCTCAAACTGCTCTGCCGACATCAGAATCTTTCGCGGCTTCGTACCCTCTTCCGGCCCGACCACTCCGGCTTCGGAGAGCTGATCCATGATGCGCGCTGCCCTGTTAAATCCGATTTTAAAGACACGCTGCAACATTCCGATCGATGCCTTATCCTTTTCAATAATAAATTTCCCGGCATCCGCAAAGAGTGCGTCGGTATCTTCATCGCCTTTGACTGCTGAAGCGGCATGCTGTACCTTGGCGATCTGTTCCTCTATCTCTGCGCTGTATGCGGCATCGGTATTCTGATTCTTTAAAAAGTCGACCACGTCAGAAACTTCTTCATCCGATACGAACGCGCCCTGCACTCTGGCCGGCTTCTGGTAGCCCTGCGGATAAAACAGCATATCTCCTTTTCCAAGCAGTTTTTCTGCGCCTCCCATATCAATGATCGTTCTGGAATCCACGCTTGAGGTTACAGAGAAGGCAATCCTGGACGGCATATTCGCTTTGATCAGACCGGTGATGACATTCACAGACGGCCTCTGCGTCGCTATGATCAGGTGAATGCCGGCTGCCCTCGCAAGCTGCGCGAGACGGCAGATTGAATCCTCCACCTCGCCGGGAGCTACCATCATCAAGTCGGCAAGCTCGTCGACAATGATGACGATCTGCGGAAGCTTTTTGGGTTTGTTCTCATCTTCCACATTTTCCAGTGCATCAATCTTCTTATTATAACCCTTCAGGTCGCGCACCCCAAACTCCGCGAACTTATTGTACCGGTCTGTCATTTCCGCCACACCCCAGTTCAGCGCGCCGGCTGCCTTTTTCGGATCAGTGACGACCGGGATATAAAGATGCGGGATTCCGTTATATACGCTGAGTTCTACTACCTTCGGGTCGATCATGATGAGCTTTACCTCATCCGGTTTTGCTTTATATAAAATACTCATGATCAGTGTATTGATGCAGACGGACTTACCGGATCCGGTAGCTCCTGCGATCAGCAGATGCGGCATCCGTGCAATATCAGAAACAACTACTTTTCCTGCGATATCCTTTCCTGTCGCAAATGCAAGCCTGGACGGATGCTTCTGAAACTCTTTTGATTCCAGCAGATCGCGGAGCGCTACCGCGCTGTTCTCGGAATTGGGCACCTCGATCCCTACGGCAGCTTTCCCTGGAATCGGAGCTTCAATCCTGATATCGGCCGCTGCAAGATTCAGCTTGATATCATCCGAAAGAGATACGATCCTGCTGACCTTTACGCCCTGTTCCGGCAGCAGCTCATAACGCGTTACGCTTGGCCCGCAGCTGACGTTTGTGACCGTCACGCGAACACCGAAGCTCTCCAGCGTCTGCTGCAGCTTTGCCGCCGTTTTTCTGATTTCCTGCTCCTGGTTGGAATTTGATCTGCCGGCTCCTTTTTTCAGCAGGTCAAGCGGAGGAAAGACGTATTCCGGCCTTGACTCCACTTCCGCTTTCTCCACCTCCGCCTGCACGGAAGCAATCCCTTCCTCGATCTCCTTTTTCGAGGAACGCGGATTCTTTCTGGCCGGAGAAGAAGGCGCGGCTTCCGCCGGTTTATTCTCCTCTTCCGGCAGTTCTGCTGTATCTGCCCCGTCTGTATCCCGGCTGTCTTTCCCGGCAGTATCTTCAATCCCTTCAATATGAAGCGGCATTTCTTCATGGTACGTCTCAAGACCTCCGGATTCCTTTGCAGATCTTTTTTTCTTTTTTCCATTCGACGCATCTTCAAGGTCAATATAGGAAGTAGCCTTTTCTTCCTCAGCCGAATCCGGCGGCACTGCGCCATGCCTGCCCCGCTTCGGCATGATCTCATGGATCTCAGCGCCGACCTTTTCTGCATTTCCGACAATTTTTGTATCCATCGTAACACCGCTGACTCTGCGGTGGATGCGGCCTTCCCGGCTCTGTGCATGGAACAGTACGGGCACGTCAATCTCTTTGCGCGGCGCCGCGTTCCCCTGCTCTGTATGCTCAGACACCGTCTGTTTCAGCGCGTGTTCCGCTTCCTTTTCTCTGGCAGCAGCCTCTTCCATGCGCCGCTCCCTCTCCTGCCGGTGCGCTTCCCGTCTTCTGGCAGAAGATTCTTTCGCAGTATGGTACATATTGCTGCTCTGCTTTTTCATGCACCGCATCAGTGATTTCTGCGTGATCAAAACAAAGAATACGATCATCAGGATAAACAGGACGATCCCCGTTCCCACGGCGCCGAGAGCCGGACACAGCCATCCGCAGATTGAACCTCCGACCACGCCGCCGCCGTTTTTCCCCGCTGCGCTGGCTTCGTATAGTTTTGCCGCGCTGCCAAAACTCAGATCTCCGTATGTAAATAAAGCTGCCAGACTGCAGATACACAGATACACACCGACCGCAGACAGAAATTTAACAGCGGCAATTTTATTTCCGCTGTTTGATATCAAAAAAGCTGCTGACACAAAAACAAGAAACGGAAACAGGTACGCTGCGATTCCGAATACACCAAAACTGACATCGGAAATCACCTCTCCGAGGTAACCGCCGATGCCGAAATAACTGATAAACAAAAGAATACAGGCGGCCAGGATCAGCCACAGCACCGCTTCTCTGATGATCAGCGGATTCGCTGTCTCCTGCTCCGGTACAGAAGCCGCTGTCTTCGCCTTATTCTTCACAGACGCAGAAGTTTTCGCAGTATTCTTTGTTTCCGCCGGCTTTCTGGTTCTTTTTGCAGGAGCGCTTCCCTTCGCTGCAGTATTCTTCTTTTTTGTTGCACTTGATGCCAATTTTATAATCCCCTCTTCTTCCTCTTTACAGCCGTCTCCTGACTAGATCAGGAAATGGCCGACAATCGCGATTGCTCCGACTGCGAAACAATAATATGAGAAATATTTGAACTTCTTATTTCTTACGATTACAAGCATCGTCTTGATACAGATATATCCGACCACAGCCGCAAACACAGTTCCGATCAGGTAAATCCCGACCTGACCCATTTCAATCGGCTCAGCAACTACGTCTTTTATTTCCAGAACAGCCGCTCCCAAAACAGCCGGAATGGACAGGATAAATGAATATTTGACTGCGAACTTCCGCTCAAGTCCGCACAGAAGACACGTGGCAACAGTCGTACCGGAACGGGAAAGCCCCGGCAGTGTCGCAAACCCCTGTGCAATACCGATCACCAGTCCATTCTTGTAGCTGACTTCCTTCGGCTTTTTTCTGCCTTCTTTTACTGTATCTGCAATCAGCAGAAGCACACCGGTAATCAGAAG
>DVHT01000076.1 GCA_018711885.1 Candidatus Choladousia intestinipullorum
CCGTTTTCCTGGCTTTCTCTTCTCGGAATCTCCCCTTCTGCGCTTTCTCTTTTCTGTCCGCTGTGTTCCTGGCGCTCTCTGCGCGCCGGCTCTCCCGGCCGCTGCTGCGCCTCATGTGCCTTGTCCTTTTCATCCTGTGCAAGCATCGCTTCGACCAGATCGCTTTTTTTCATGGCCGAAATCCCTTTCATGCCTCTGGCTTTTGCCAACTCTTTCAGCACTGTCAAAGACAGTGACTCATATTTTTCTCTCATATTCACCTCTTCAAAAACTAGCTTGTGATTTACTGTTAAAGACCGGGATAACTGTCTGAACCGACTTGAAACGAATATAGTCCAAAATCATGACCGACTATCTGGTTTGGATACACTATACCATATAAGACAGAAAATGAAAAGAAAAAATTTGGGGCAAAGCCCGGCAGGCCGTTCAGCCTGCGAGCATTCCGCCCAGCATCCCTCCTGCGGCACAGAGGGCAAATGCCGTAAGCCCCTGCATAAAATCAGCGGCGCCTGCGTCTTCTCCTGTCCGGGAAATCAGAAAAAGCAGTAAAAAGTACAGGATTCCCGTCAGCAGTCCCCATATAAATTTGCGTTTTTCCGACTTCCTCCCGCAGTACCATCCGCCCGCCAGACAGGAAAGCGCATACGTCAGCAAAATCCCGATCTCCATCTGACCCACATCCATCTGCAGCTTCAGCATCACAAATGCAAGTATCAGCAGAAAGATCATACTGACGATCCCTGCCAGCACAAGTCCCCGGAAAAGATTCCATGCCGTTCTTTTATTTCCGTAGATCCGTTCCACAAGCATCCCTCCTTTCTTCATGTATATGCGCCCGCCGGCGCTTTTATCTGTCTTCGTGCAGTCCGATTTACATAAACTTTACGTTGCATTCTTTCTGAAAGTATTGTATGATTGAGAACAGTGCCTATAGATATTTTGTTGAAAAAGGAGATGGTTTTTTGGCTTCTGAAGACGCCATACAGTTGTTGGCGCTTGTAATTCTTATCGCAGCATCCGCATTCTTTTCCTCGGCCGAGACGGCTCTCACTACGGTGAACCGTATTAAGCTTCAGGCAATGGCGGATGAAGGGGACAAACGCGCGGCCCGCGTTTTGAAAGTGATCGAAAATTCCCCCAAAATGCTGAGTACGATCCTGATCGGGAACAATCTGGTCAATAATTTTACGACGGCTCTCGCTACGGCGCTGGCCATTAAGCTGATCGGAAACGGTTCGGTCGGTTTTGTGACAGGGGTACTCACGATCATCATCCTGATCTTCGGGGAGATCACGCCAAAAACGTTTGCCACCGTAAATTCAGAGAAACTCTCGCTTGCATACGCTTCTGCCGTTTCGTTTCTCATGAAGCTTCTGACCCCCGTGATCGCTGTCATCAATTATATCTGCCGTTTTCTGCTGAAATGCCTGCATGTAAATGCAGACCGTTCTTTGAATACCATGACGGAGATGGAGCTTCGGACGATCGTCGATGTCAGCCATAAGGACGGAGTCATCGAAGAAGAGGAACGCAAGATGATCTATAATGTGGTGGATTTCGGAGACTCACAGGCAAAGGACGTCATGGTCCCGCGCGCCGATATGGTGGCAGTCAGTGACGAGGCCTCCTACGATGAGATCAAAGAGCTCTTCCATACCGAAAAGTATACGCGCCTGCCTGTGTACCGCAATGACCGCGACAACATCGTCGGCATTCTGAACATAAAGGATTTCTTTTTCTGCGATCCTTCGGGCTTCGACATAAAAAACGCTATGTATGAACCGTATTTTACGTATGAGTACAAAAAGACATCTGAGCTTTTGATGGAAATGCGGAGTAATTCTGTCAGCATCTCCATTGTCCTCGATGAGTACGGCGCTGCCGTCGGCATGATCTCTCTGGAAGACCTGCTCGAAGAGATCGTCGGAGAAATCCGTGATGAATATGACGAAGAGGAAGAAGAATGGATTCAGGAAACCGGCGAGCGCGAATACCTGATTGAAGGTTCGGTCAAGCTTGACGATATCAATGACGCTCTGAATCTGACGCTTCATTCGGATGATTATGACTCCATCGGCGGACTGATCATCGAAAAACTCGACCATCTGCCGGAAGAAGGAGAATCCGTATCGACAGACGACGGAATCTGCCTTACCGTACAAAAGATGCTCAAAAACCGAATTGAATCTGTCCATCTCGTCCTGCCCGAGCCGCAGGAAGATCCGGACGGAGAATCTTCCAAAGAAATGAATTAAAAACTGCCGTCCTCTGAATCCGGGATTTCACCCGGTGCCAGAGGACGGCAGCTTTTTTTATTTCCAACTTTTTTACTTTCAACAGGTTCAGTCTGCGATCACACGGGTCGCCCAGACGGCATTGCCGCCTATGCCGGAAACGATGATTCCGGACTTGCGCCCTGCGGCATGTACGACCTGCCCGTTGCCGATATACATGCTCACATGATACACGTAACCGTTGCGCGCATAAAAGATCAGATCTCCCGGCTGTGCAGAATCAACTGGTATCTGCATCCCGTATCCGGCTTGATCCTCCGCAACACGCGGAAGCGAATAACCAAACTGCGCATATACGCTCTGCACGAATCCGGAGCAGTCGGCGCCGTTTGTCAGACTCGTACCTCCCCATACGTAGGGGTTTCCGACAAACTGCAGGGCAAAATTCACCATCGCTTCACGGGTCAGTGCCGACTGCGATGCCTTCTTCACAGAAGTGATCGTATAATAGCAGGCCTTATTATCCTCCGGCTCTACGAGTACCTCTGCGAGTTCCATATTATTCTCGCCCGTTTTTTCCACTGCGGCATTTGCCTGTGAGCCGGTGAGAAGACTGCTTTTTTTCACAAATCCTCTCGCATCCCCGGATTCCACAAACACCCATTCTTTGTCAGGATCGGCAAGAATGTAGCACAGTGCTCCGTCCGGGAGCGTTCCTGTCGCGCGCGAACTTTCTGCTTTCTGTTCGTAAATGTTTGTTTCGCCTGCGGCGAGCGCGTACTGCTTGTCCGCTATGACATTCTGAACAGTCGTATGCGTATAGCCGAACGCCGCGTTTTCATTTCTCGCCACCAGAAGCCTTGCGCCCGGCAGCTCGTCCGCTCCTTTGATCTTCTGGATGCGCAGCGCCGTATCATCGGTAACGACGTCTTCTGCCTTTATAAAACCGCGCACGTTTCCCGACTCGATATAGTACCATCCGTCGGACTGGTCTTCCAGAATATAGCAGCTTCCATAGTAGGCAAGGATTCCGACTTCTCTCGCCTCGTCGCTCTTTTCCTCGTAAACGGCAGCGCCTTCCCTGTTGCGGACGACTGCCAGCCGTTCGTCAATCTGCGTAAAACGGAACTCCAGCCGGATATCCGGAGGAGTGACAATATTCTGATGCGCGATCAGGTCTTCGTTGGAATCAAATTCCGAAGTCTCTGATTCACTCTCCGATTCCGTCTCTGACTCCGACTCTGTCTCCGGCGCTCCTGTCTCCGAAGGCAGCGTCTCCGCCGCACCTGTTTCTGTCTGCAGCGGGTTTGTCTCCGAAGACGGCGTCTCCGCGGCCGGAGGCGTTGTTTCCGTCTGCGGCGGATTTGTCTCCGTCGGCGCCTCTGTAACCGGAGGCGTTGTTTCCGTCTGCGGCGGATTTGTCTCTGAAGGCGGTGTTGTCTCTGAAGGTGGTGTTGTCTCCGGCGGATTTGTCTCCGGCGGGTTCGTCTCCGGCGGTGTTGTCTCTGAAGGTTTCGTCTCCGGCGGGTTCGTCTCCGGTGGATTTGTCTCCGGTGGTTTCGTCTCCGGCGGGTTCGTCTCCGGTGATTTTGTCTCTGTCTGCTTCTCTTTTTCTTTTTTCTTGCTGTTGTCTTTCTGTTGTTGATCTGCGTCTGACAAAACGGCCGCGCCGCCAGACTTCTGGCCTGAGGCGTTCACATGGCTGTCTGCCGCCGCCGACGATACTGCAAGCGCCAGACACAGCGCTGCAGTCAGCAATTTCTTTCTTCGCATCTTGTATCTCCCATAGGTCATGCCGCAAATTCTGCAGGTCTGTTTCACGGCTCCGTTTTCTGTCAAATGCTCCTGTCACATAATCCTATCACAGGATTTTACTGCTGTAAAGCGCGCATTTGTGAACGTATTGTGAACCGCCTGCAAAGCAGCTGCTTTCCCCTGTCACCTTGCCGGATCGAGGATTGATGCAGTCGAAAAATAAGTGCTGAAGTTCGACGGGTAATTTTCAAACACATATCCTGTGACTGTCCGTCTTGTCTGCCGCAGATACGTACTGTTTACCTCCAGATGGTCTCCGTCCGACCACATTCCGACCAGATACCGGAATCCCTGATTGATCAGGTACTGTGCCTTCTCCGTCGTATAATCGACTTCCGAGCCGTACGGGTACAGTAAAGTGTCGCACTCGCCGATCAGACTTCCTACGGTGTTCTGCCAGTTTGTAATATCTGCCTTCAGCGTGTCATAAGACATATCTCCCATATACTGATAGCTGTATCCTGCCGACGCAAAGGTCCAGCCGTCCTCTTTGAGCTTGTCCGCAATCTGGCGGACCGTCTCCTGATTCGCCTCATAATCGGCCGACTTTCCTTCTTCGATCTGATAGCCGAATACCCCGTTTGTTCCGGACAGAGAAATGATCCCGCGCGCACCCTGGAAAGAAAAGTCAGGATGCTCGTCAATAAACTGCTCCAGCACCGGAACGACATCGTAAGCGCCGAGCAGATCATGCCCTTCAGCGTCCGTATAACGCGCCGCCACCTCGCCGTTCTCATCCAGTTCAAGCCTCGTCGCCACACCGTCCCCGTTCCGCACTGAACTGTAATCCAGATTCTCTACCGAGAGAACGAGCGGCTTTTTCTCCTCCGGAATAAACGGCAGCTTCTCCGTCATTGTCAAGTCGGTCCCCTCTCCCGACTCTTCCGCCAGAGAATGGATATCGATCAGCACGTATCCGCTCTCGTAGAGGGAATTCAGGATATTCGTAAACTCTTCCAGTGTGATCATATTCTGCTGGTAGACAGAAGCATACTCATCCCCGTCAAAGGCCCTGTCCGTATCTACGACAAGGTTGGTAAAGCACAGATGGCCGATATCGCCGTCGTACTCGTACATACTGTTAAGATTTTCCTGATAATCTGCAAGCGCCTCGGACGCACGTTCGTCATCCTTCAGCACCTCTGAAGCATTCAGGGTGGCGATCGCATCTTCGTACCGGTAGGAAAGCGCCTGGGCTTCGGCCTCTTCAAGCACGCTCACCTTTTCGCTCTCCAGTGCCTCCTCCGACTCCTTCTGTTCCCGCTCAGCTTTCATTTTCGGAGTTTCCACCGGTTCATTATTCTCATATTGATTTAATGTGCCAATGCACTCAGCGACCTGATAATTCAGGACGCTTCTTGCGCAGCCGCTGCCAAGCAGCGCAGCCGCTCCGGCAAGCATCAGGACCGCAAATCTCCTGTTTCCCCTTTTTAACATACCGATTCCCCTCTTTGACAAAAATACGCGCTGTATCTTCCGGTTTCCACATGTTTTTATTATACGCAATGGGTCCGGAAATCTCAACCTTTTTTCTGTCCGCAGTCAAGGAACGATAGAAGCATCTGATTGACAGCTCCCGGATCTGCCTTTCCTTTCATCGCTTTCATCGTCTGTCCGACCAGGAATCCGAGCGCTTTCCCTTTTCCTCCTTTGTAATCTGCGACCGGCTGGGGATTGTCTGCGATCACTTTCTCCACGACGCTGCGCAGTTCGTCCGTATCTCTGACTGTATTCAGTCCGTGTTCTTTTACATACCGGACCGGATCTGCATTCTCATAGAAGATCCGCTCAAACACTTCTTTCGCGACAGTCTGGCTGATTGTTCCTTCTTCTGTCATCTCGATCAGAGCCGCCAGGTAAGCCGGGGAAAACGAAAGCTCATCCGCATCCTGATTCTCTTTTTTCAAAAGCCGCAGTGTCTCGCCCATCAGCCAGTTGGACACCTTTTTCGGCTTTCCGCAGATTGCCGTCGTCTCTTCAAACAAGTCCGCCATGCGTTTCGACTCCGTGAGGATGGACGCATCATATTCCGGAATATCAAATTCCCGTTTGTACCGCTCCAGCTTTTCCGTCCGAAGTTCCGGCTGGCGTTCTCTCACCCGTTCCAGCCACTCGTCGCTGATGACTACAGGCACCAGATCCGGATCGGGGAAATACCGGTAGTCATGCGCGTCTTCCTTGGATCGCATCGGATAAGAGTATTCCTTGTTGTCGTCCCACCGCCTCGTCTCCTGGATCACCTGCTTTCCGGCCTCCAGAAGCTCGATCTGTCTGGCACGTTCGCCGTCTATCGCCCGCGTGATCGCTTTAAAGGAATTCAGATTTTTCATCTCAGTCCTGATACCGAACTCCTTCTGTCCAGCTTCCCGGACTGACAGATTGACGTCTGCGCGCATGGAGCCTTCCTGCAGTTTGCAGTCGGATGCGCCGAGATACTGGATGATCAGCCGCAGTTTGTCGAGGTAGGCAATGACTTCTTCCGCATTTCGCATATCCGGCTCCGATACAATCTCAATCAGCGGCACTCCGCTTCTGTTGTAATCGACAAGCGAGCAGTCCTCCCATTCATCATGGATCAGTTTTCCGGCGTCCTCCTCCATATGGATTTCGTGGATGCCGATCACCTTCTTTCCGGCTGACGTCTCAATTTCGATTCCTCCGTCATGGCAGATCGGCAGGTACAGCTGTGAGATCTGATAGTTTTGAGGATTGTCGGGGTAAAAATAGTTCTTTCTGTCGAATTTGCAGTACTGGTTGATGCTGCAGCCTGTGGCAAGCCCCACTGCGAGCGCGTATTCCACAACCTGCCTGTTCAGGACAGGAAGCGACCCCGGCATTCCGGTACATACGGGGCAGGTATGTGTATTCGGCGCTCCGCCGAACGCAGTCGAACAGCCGCAGAAAATCTTCGTCTTTGTCGCCAGTTCTACGTGGACCTCCAGTCCGATAACGGTCTCATACTGCTTTGCCATATGCTCACACCTCTCCTTCTGTTCTGTCCGGCCCCTGCCAGCGTCCTCTTGCCTGCTCCAATGCGTAAGCCGCCCGGATGATCGTTTTCTCCCGGAAGCAGTCTCCCATCATCTGTACTCCGATCGGAAGTCCTTTTTTGTCTGTACCGTACGGGACCGATATGCCCGGAAGTCCTGCAAGGTTCGCAGAGATGGTGTAGATATCGCCCAGATACATCCGGATCGGATCGCCTAATGACGAGCCGAGTTCGGGGGCCGTCCCCGGGGATACCGGGCCAAGTATCACGTCGTACTTTTCAAATGCACGGTCAAAAGCCTGCCTGATCAGCGCTTTGGTGCGCAGGGCTTTCAGATAATACGCGTCGTAGTAGCCGGAGCTTAAGACGAACGATCCCAGCATGATCCTGCGCTTTACTTCTTCTCCGAAGCCTTCCGAACGGCTTTTTTTATACATATTGTGAAGCCCGTCGTATTCCCCGGCACGATATCCGTATTTCACTCCGTCGTACCGCGCCAGATTCGAGCTTGCCTCAGCGGAAGCGATCACGTAATATGCCGGGACTGCATACTCTGTAAGGCTTAAATGGAATTCCTCCACGGACGCTCCCTTCTGTCTCAGCACATCCGCTGCTTTCCAGACGGCGCGGCGCACTTCTTCATCCAGGCCTTCTCCAAGATAATCCGACGGGACTCCGATCCGCATTCCTCTGACATCATCGACAAGTGCGGAAGTAAAATCCGTGTCCGTCCGTTCCAGAGAGGTGCTGTCCTTCTTATCATGAGAAGCGATCATCTCGAGAACTGCCGCACAGTCGGAAATATCCTTTGCGACCGGTCCGATCTGGTCGAGCGAAGATCCGTATGCCACCAGACCGTAACGCGATACCGTTCCATACGTCGGCTTCAGTCCCGTCACCCCGCAGAACGACGACGGCTGGCGGATCGATCCTCCCGTATCCGACCCGAGCGCATACGGCACTTCTCCTGACGCGACTGCGGCACAGGAGCCGCCGGAGGAACCTCCCGGCACATATCCTGTATTCCACGGATTTTTCGTCGGCCCGAAAGCGGACGTCTCCGTCGTGCTTCCCATGGCAAACTCATCCATATTGGTCTTGCCGATCAGGACCGCTCCTGCATGTTCCATCCTGCGGACCGCCTCTGCCGAGTACGGCGGCACAAAATGATATAAAATCCTGGAAGCGCAGGTCGTCCTCATTCCCTCTGTACAAATATTATCTTTTACTGCCGCCGGCACTCCGGCCAGAGGCCCGCACAGGGAACCGCCGTCGATTGCCCTCTGCACCTCTTCCGCCCGTCTGAGCGCCCTCTCTCCATCCACTGTGATAAATCCGTTGATCTCCTTCTCCACACTTTCGATCCGGTCAAGGCAGGCTGTTACCGCCTCGCGGACAGACACCTCTTTTTCCTTTATCTTCCTGCCAAGTTCCAGAGCAGTCAAATCTTTTATCTGCATTGATCCCATCCTTTCCGCATTCTCCAATATCCGGCTCCTGCTTTTTACACCGTCTTCGGCACTTTGAACTGCCCTTCTTTTACGGCGGGAGCATTTGCCATCAGCCGTTCTCTCTCGTCAGTATTCGTCACAACATCCTCCCGGAATACATTGCTGACCGGGAAAATATGGGAAAGCGGCTCTGTCCCTGATGTATCCAGCTCATTTAACTTGTCAATATAATCAAGCATCTGTTCCATGTCTTTTCCTGCCTGCGCTTTCTCCTCTTCTGAAAGCTCAAGTTTTGCGAGAATCCCCACATATTCAATCATCTCATTGCTGATCCTGTTTGCCATTATCGTTCCATCCTTTCTGTTCCATCCTGCGTTACCAGCTCGGAACCAGTTTCACATCCGGCGCCTCCCCGAAGCTCTCTGTTGTGATCGTATACCCTTCAGAGAACGGGAAATGATAAAATGCGGGGCTGTCTGTCCCTGCGGGCTGCGCTCTTTTTGCCCGCCTGCAGCGTTCCCGGCGATCCGCAGCGTCCCGTCGCAGTCTTCCACGCAGAGGATCCCTCCGTCTGTAAGCTGCAGTACCTCAGACAATTCAAAGTAGCTGCACGCTCCCATGTCCTCTTCGTATTGTCTCTGTGCGCTTTCGGAATACAGCGCCGTATAAATCCCCGGCAAAAGCTCCATTTCAAAATACTGGCCGCCCTCTTCATCCCAATCGGCAGCCTCCGGCTTTTCTGCCTCCTGGTATCCCCCATCCGGCTCATCCACAGTATTCACACTGACGGATGACCTGGCGCTCTGGTATTCCTCAAACAGCGTCCAAAGCGCTCCAAGCACCTCGATGATTACGAAGACTGCAAGGATGATCAGAACGAACTTCACGCCTTTCTTTCGTCTTTTTGGTTTTCCTGCCGACCGCTTTTCCGGGACTTTCGAGATTGTTTTCCGCTTCCCTTCTTCCTGCTTTCGGGAAAATGGCTTCTCTCCGGCAGGCGCCCGTTCCGCGCTTTGCTTCTGCTGTTCCCTGGGTTCCGTCCGTTCCGCGCGCTCCGTAAAATTATATTTTTTATCATTTTTTGTATTGTCCAGTCCACAGTCCAGACAGCGGCCGTCTTTCAGTCTTCCGCCGCATAATGTGCATCGTTCCATGTTCTCCTCCTCTGCTGCTGCCGGCGTCTGCAGCGATGCCGCTTTACAGCATCGGGCCGTCTGGACGTCCGTCAGGCTATGGTTCCAGGCGTGAAAGATCACGCGGGAATAATGTCGTTTCTCTTACATTATCTTCCCCTACCAGCTTCATTGTCAAGCGTTCCAGACCAATCCCCAGCCCTCCGTGCGGCGGTATTCCATATCGGAACGTATCGAGATACTGCTCCATCCCTTCCTCCGACATGCCGCGCGCCGCGATTTTTTCCCTCAGCATGCGGTAATCGTGGATCCGCTGTCCCCCCGTCGTGATCTCCAGCCCGTGAAACAGCAGGTCAAAGCTCAGCGTATACGCCGGGTCTTCCGGATCATCCATCGCATAAAACGGCCGCTTTCTGGACGGGTAATGAGTGACAAACACGAAATCCGCCCCGTATTCTTCCTGAAAATACCGGCCGATCAGAACTTCCTCCTCCGGTTCCAGGTCATACGGATTTTTCATTTTTCTTCCGTACTTTTCCGATACGAGACGCTTCGCCTCATCGAAACGCACCATCGGGATCCGCCGCACATCCGGCAAGGTGATTCCGAGGATTCTGAGTTCGGAAGCGTACTCCTTTTCCAGAAGCCGGACCATATACTTCAAAAATCCGGTCTCCATCTCCATAATATCGGTAAAACTGTCGATATAACCCATCTCAAAATCAAGACTCGTATATTCATTCAGGTGGCGCTTCGTATTGTGCTTTTCCGCCCGGAACACCGGCGCTGTCTCGAAGACGCGGTCAAATACGCCTACCATCATCTGCTTGTAAAACTGCGGGCTCTGAGCCAGTACCGCCGTCTTGTGGAAATAGTCGAGCTTAAAAATATTGGAACCGCCCTCTGCTCCCTTTGCCCCTATTTTCGGGGTATGGATCTCCGTAAACTGCCTGCTGTATAAAAAGTCGCGGAACCCCCGGATGATCCCTTCCTGGATGCGGAATTTTGCACGTTCGCGCACATTCCGCAGCGCAATGCTCCTGTTATCCAGCTTTGCTTCAAGCGAGGTGTTCAATTTCCATTTTCCTACCGGGAGCGGGAGCGGCGCATACGGCGAAGTCAGGATTTCTCCCGATTTTACGCGGATCTCTACCCCGTGCGGCGCGCGTTCATCTGCCTGCAGCATACCGCATAAGCGTACTGTCTGCGATTCGCGCAGCTCCTTAGGAGAAAGTGCGGACACTCCCTCTTCGAATACGCACTGAATCAGTCCGCTCCTTTCCCGCAGTACGACAAATGTCACTTCTCCCATATCCCGGATCGAATGCACAAAGCCGTCTGTCTTTACTTCCGTGCCGATCCGCCTGGGATCGCATAATTCCTCAAGCTGCAATGTTTCTTTTTCTGTGATTCCTGTTAAAAATTCCATGCTGGCCTCCTTTTCGTCCCGGGACTTTTCCTGTGATCTAAAAAGAACATGCCGGCGTCCCCACAGGAATATGGTTCATCCGACATGTTTTATCTCTTTGTGCGGCCTCTCATCCGAAAACCGCTTCTGCACCACCAGACAGGAAAAGATTCCTTCCCCTATCCGGGCTTATCGCACAAAAAGTCCCGGAACATCATACTATGATATCCCGGGACGGATCCTCTCAAATCCGCGGTGCCACCCGCATTGCAGACATCTTTGTCTGCCCCTCTTTTACACTTAACGCGTGCAACGTACTGCCCTAATCACGGTTCCGGTCCGCGGTCTTTCCCGCCGGTAAATACAGATGCAGCTTTCAGACAGTCAGCTCCGGAGTGTTCCCTATTGTCTCCTTCCCTCCATCGGCACTCTCAGTCGGTGATGCCGAATTCCTGTCAAGTTCCACAGACAGAGTCTCCTTCATTGCCTTTTTGATGCAGTAATCCTAGCACAGTTTTTCTATTCTGACAAGGATTTTTTTCTTTTTTCTGGTTGTAACTTCGCTTCATTCTGGTATAATCATTATTTAGTAAAATTATTCAGGGGAGGATATTCAAGATGGAGCATCTGATTATACCGGAAGGGTATGAATCTGCCCTTTCGCTTTACGACACACAGGTTGCCATAAAGACGGTCAAAGACTTTTTCCAGCAGACGCTTGCTTCTCAGCTGAACCTGCTGCGCGTCTCCTCACCGCTGTTCGTAGATCCGGCTTCCGGATTAAACGACAACTTAAACGGAGTGGAACGCCCGGTCAAATTCGGGATCAAGGAGCAGAATGAAGCAGAGGCGGAGATCGTTCACTCGCTTGCGAAGTGGAAGCGCTACGCATTAAAGGTGTACGGATTCGCGCACGGCGAAGGGCTGTATACCGACATGAATGCCATCCGGCGTGATGAGGAAACTGACAATATCCACTCTATTTATGTTGACCAGTGGGACTGGGAAAAAATCATCAGCAAGAATGAGCGGAACATGGACACGCTGAAAAAGGTCGTCCGTTCTGTATACAAAGCGCTCAAAAAGACGGAAGTATACATGTCGATCCAGTACGATTACATTGGAGAGGTCCTGCCGAAGGATATCTTTTTCATCACCTCGCAGGAATTGGAGGATCTGTATCCGGACTGCACGCCGAAGGAACGCGAATATATTATCACAAAAGAAAAAGGTGCTGTCTGCATCATGCAGATCGGAGGCCTCCTGAAATCCGGCCAGAAGCATGACGGCCGCGCCCCGGATTATGACGACTGGGAATTAAACGCCGATATCCTTGTCTACTATCCGGTGCTCGATATTGCGCTGGAACTGTCTTCCATGGGAATCCGCGTAGATGAGACAGCGCTGATGCGCCAGCTGAGGGACGCCGGATGCGTAGAACGCGCGGAACTTCCGTTCCAGAAAGCCATTCTGGACCGTGAACTCCCGTATACCATCGGCGGAGGGATCGGACAGTCCCGTATCTGTATGTTTTATTTGAGGAAGGCCCATATCGGGGAGGTGCAGTGCTCCCTGTGGCCCGCCGAGATCAGAAAAGAAACTGCCCGCCACGGAATAAGGCTCCTGTAAAACACAGGAGCCCTTTTATTACATAAAATTTGTCAGATCGCTTTGATCCGCTCGATTGCTGCAACCGTATTTTCATACGTTCCAAACGCTGTCAGGCGGAAATATCCTTCGCCGCTCGGCCCGAATCCCGATCCGGGCGTTCCCACGACATTGGCCCGTTCCAGCAGATAGTCAAAAAATTCCCATGACGTCATGCGTCCCGGCGCCTTCAGCCAGATATACGGTGCGTTTACACCTCCGGATACGCTGTATCCTGCCTCGGCAAGCCCTTCTTTGATCACCTTTGCATTCTTCATGTAATATGCGATCTGTTTTTCCAGCTGTGCCTTTCCTTCCGGGGAATACACTGCTTCCCCAGCTCTCTGCACAATATAAGGGGCTCCGTTGTACTTTGTCCCGTGGCGTCTTGCCCAGAGGGAGTGCAGTGTCACGTCTCCGCTCTTTAAGTCCTTCGGGATCACGGTATATCCGAGACGCGTACCGGTAAATCCGGCTTTCTTGGAGAAGGACCTCAGTTCGATGGCGCACGTTCTTGCGCCCTCGCATTCAAAGATCGTGTGCGGTATCCCCTCCTCGGAAATATAAGCCTCATACGCAGCATCATAGATGATGACTGCGCCCACTCTGTTCGCGTAATCGACCCATTCCTGCAGCTGTGCCTTCGTAATGGCAGATCCGGTCGGATTGTTCGGGAAGCACAGGTAAATAAGATCCGGCGTCTCTTTCGGGAGTTCCGGAACGAATCCGTTTGCTTCTGTACACGGCATATAAATCACGTCGCTCCAGACCTCCCGGTCCGGATCGTACGTTCCGGTCCGGCCGGCCATCACGTTTGTGTCAATGTAGACCGGATACACCGGGTCGCAGACAGCGATCTTATTATCCGTGCTGAAAATCTCCTGGATATTTCCGGAATCGCACTTCGCCCCATCCGAAACAAAGATCTCATCAGCTGCGATCTCACAGCCGAGCTCATGATAATCATGTTCTGCAATGGCATTGCGCAGAAACTCATAGCCGAGGTCCGGCGCATACCCTTTAAAGGTAGCAGCGTCTGCCATCTCATCCACCGCACTGTGAAGCGCCTCGATGATCGCCGGCGCAAGCGGCTGGGTCACATCGCCGATCCCGAGCCGGATAATAGACTGATCGGGATGTTCTGCCTGATATGCGCTGACTTTTTTTGCAATTGTCGAAAACAGATAGCTGCCCGGCAGTTTCAGATAATTGTCATTTACTTTAAACATCTCGTTCTCCTCCTGTACCAATGAAATCTGCAAGATCGATTTCTCCGTCAAAAACGGTCACGGCAGGGCCTGTCATAAATACCGTGTTCTTCTGTCTGTCCCAGAAAATATCCAGATCTCCGCCGCGGAGCTTTACTGTGACGGTGTCTTCCGTCCAGCCGTTCAAAATGCAGGCTACTGCCACAGCGCATGCGCCTGTCCCGCACGCCCAGGTCTCTCCGGATCCTCTTTCCCATACGCGCATCTGCACGGTATTCCGGTCGATCACACGGATGAATTCTGTGTTTACGCGGTCCGGAAAAGCCGGATGGTTCTCAAAGTCCGGCCCGATCTGCTCAATCTCCAGCCCGTCTACGTCATCGACGCACGTGATACAGTGCGGATTTCCCATTGATACACATGTCACTTCATAATCCCTGCCCTGAACAGCAAGGTTCTCTGCAATGATCCGCTGGTCCCCCTGTTCCTGCTTTTCTCCGAAATAATCCCGTCTGGCCGGTATCTTCTCCGCCTCGAGGATCGGACTGCCCATATCCACTTTTACGAGCGATACCTTTCCGTTTTCCACCGTCAGATCCAGCTGTTTGATCCCACTTCCCGTCGCAACACTGATCTGTTCTTTGTCAGTCAGGCCGTAATCATACACGTATTTTGCGACGCAGCGGATTCCGTTCCCGCACATGGCGCCTCTGGAACCGTCTGCATTGTACATCTCCATCTCAAAATCGGCGCAGTCGGACGGCTTGATCAGGATCAGCCCGTCCGAACCGATTCCGAAATGCCGGTCGCTCACCGCGACCGCCGTCTCTTTTGGCCGTTCTACATGCTCCCGCAAACAATTCACATAGACGTAATCGTTTCCGATCCCATGCATTTTCGTAAATTTCATCTCTCGTTCTCTCTCCTTTCACATCCCCATCAAAGCGAGCAGCATCTGAGCTGTCTCCACCAGATTTGTCCCGCTGTCCATGCTTGATTTCTGCAGATAGCGGTGTGCTTCCTCTTCTGTCATATGGTTGCGCGCGATCAGGAGGGCTTTCGCATCCTCGATCAGCTTCCGGTCCGCATCGCTTCGCGCAGCCGGCATCATACGTTTTTTCCGTTTCCTGCGCGCGATGCTGTCTGCGATCATCTCAAAAGAGTCTATCAGTTCATGGGCCTTGAGCGGCATCGCCACTTTGATCACTCCATCGGCCGTCCCTTCCTCAATGATACGCGCCGATGCCACGAGGAGCATCTCAAACGAAGGCCTCACGTTTTCGTACAGTTCATCATACACCATATCAGGAAACCGGTATCCGCATACGATGATCCCTGAACCCAGCCGGTCCGCCGCTGCAAGCGCCTGAGCCCCGCTCTGGCAGACCGCGCTCACATCATAGCCGCCGCGGACCAGAAGATTTCTGACGCTCTTCGCATTTTCAATTTTCGGAAATGCTACCACTGTATTTACCATCTGTCCCTCCCGTTTCGCTCAGATACAGCTACGGCCAAAGGACATCAGATCCTCGCCAGGTATCGGTCGATTTCCCAGCTGCTCACGCTGCAGCGGTACTCTTCCCATTCCTTTTTCTTTGCACTGATAAACTGTCTTGTCACATGTTCTCCGAGCACGCCGCAGATAAAGGCATCCTGCTCCAGCTCGCAAACTGCTTCCCGCAGGCTTTCCGGAAGACATCTGATCTCCTGCTTCATCCGCTCTTCTTCCGTCATCTCAAAAATATTGCCTTCCACTGCCTTTGGCGGCATGATCTGATTCCGTATCCCATCCAGCCCGGCTGCCAGGCAGACTGCCAGCACCAGATACGGATTGGATGCCGAATCCGGATTACGAAGTTCGATCCTGCGGCCTTCTCCGTCCAATGCCGGAATCCGGATCAGCGGACTGCGGTTCGTCACCGACCACGCGATATAGACAGGCGCCTCATAGCCCGGCACAAGGCGCTTATAAGAATTTACCAGCGGATTTGTCACAGCCGTTATGGCACGGATATGCTTCATGATCCCGCCGATAAACCAGTAGCCTTCTCTGCTTAAATGATGCTCGTCTGAAGCGTCATAAAAGACGTTCATCCCGCCCTTTGACAGAGACAGGTTAAGATGCAGTCCCGAACCGCTCACACCGCTTTTCGGCTTTGGCATGAAAGAAGCATGCAGACCGTGACGTTTTGCGATTGCTTTAATCGCCAGTCGGGCTGTCATGACCCCGTCAGCAGTCCGCAGCGCTTCGTCATAGCGAAAATCGATCTCATGCTGCGCCGGAGCCTCTTCATGATGGGAAGCTTCCACTACATATCCCATATCTTCCAGTGTCAGGACCATATCACGTCTGGCATTCTCTCCGAAATCTACCGGAGCGACATCAAAATATCCGGCATTTTCATGAGTCATAGTGGTCGGCCTTCCCTCGTCGTCCGTATGGAACAGGAAAAATTCACACTCCGGTCCCACGTCAAACCGGTATCCCATTTCCTCTGCCTGCGCAAGTATCTTCTTTAAAATAAAACGCGGATCGCCCTCAAACGGAGTCTGGTCAGCGTAATAGACATCGCAGATAAATCTCGCTACCTTGCCATGCTGCGGACGCCACGGAAAAATGCAGAACGTATCAAGATCCGGATGCAGGAATAGATCCGAATCCTCAATTCCGACGAATCCCTGGATGGAAGCTCCGTCGAACGAGATCCTGTTCTCCAGAATGCGGTCCAGCTGGCTCGTCGTGACGGCAATGTTCTTCAGTGAACCGAACAGATCCGTGAACTGAAGCCGGATAAATTCTACATCTTCCTCTTCGATCATTCTTCTGATATCCTGTTTCGTATAGCTTCCCATGCCTGTTCTCCTCTCGCATACTCAGATCAAATACTATTTTATCACAGAACAAAAGGGCGTTCTTTACCAATTGTAAGAACCCCCTTGTTCATCGCTAATAGCATGATAACAGCCTTATTTTTTTTTGTCAATCAATTATTTCCGTTTCTGTTTCCGCCTCT
>DVHT01000077.1 GCA_018711885.1 Candidatus Choladousia intestinipullorum
TCTTATTATATCGTATTCCTATACCGGCCATACACATCGGGCTGCGCAGGCAATTCACGCTTTGACAGAGGGCGACTGGTGCGAGATTTATCCCTGGCAGCCTTATCCCATGGCATTTCCGGAGCTGCTCGATCAAGTCAGAAAGGAAGTGCAGACGGGGTATCATCCCCGTTTGCTTCCCGGCTTCAGCAATCCGAAGCAATACCCGGTGGTTTTTGTGGGTTCTCCAAACTGGTGCGGAACGATAGCGCCTCCGCTGGCTTCCTGGCTTGCTAAAAACGATCTGTCCGGCAAAATCATTCTTCCATTTTATTCCCATTGCGGCGGCGTCCCCTGCGATTTCCGCCGGGAGATCGCACGGCTCTGCCCCAAAGCGGAGGTTCGCGAGGCTATGGGGATTATTGAGGATGACGGCGCAGACCTGCCGCAGATTCTTTGTGAATGGCTGGACAAAAACGGTCTGCAGCCGATTCCCGCAGAAAAAAATATTGTAAAGGAGAAATATTATGCGTATCAATGATAAAGAGCAATTCAACAAAGAAAATATGTTTGGTCTTGGCAATGCGAACACCGCCTATGCCCGGTATTTCATTGGCAGCTCCTACCTGAATCCCCTGACGGAGGCAGGCAAGTGTCCGGTGTTCCTGGCAAACGTTACTTTTGAGCCGGGATGCCGGAACAACTGGCATATCCACCACGCTAAAAGCGGAGGCGGACAACTGCTCATCTGCACCGCCGGCGAGGGCTGGTATCAGGAGGAAGGAAAGGAGGCTGTCAGCCTGACCCCGGGCACGGTCATCACCATTCCGGCAGAGGTCAAGCACTGGCATGAGGCAAAAAAAGACAGCTGGTTTTCCCACATTGCGGTGGAAGTGCCGGGTGAGGAAACCTCAAACGAGTGGTGCGAACCAGTGGACGATGCGGCCTACAGCGGCCTGGAGTAAGGAGGGAGCAGAATGCGGTATACAAAACTTGGAAATTCCGGCCTGACTGTTTCCCGCATCTGTATGGGCTGCATGGGGTTTGGCGCCCCACACAACGGCCAGCACAGCTGGACGCTGGATGAGGAACACTCCCGGGATATCATCAAGCGGGGGGTGGAACTGGGCATCAATTTCTTTGATACTGCCGTCGGCTACCAGAGCGGTACCAGCGAGCAGTATCTGGGCCGTGCCCTGAGGGACTTCGCTAAACGGGAGGATGTCGTAGTCGCCACCAAATAGCTCGCCAAGGCCAATGCTCTGGCGGAAAAAGAGGGCTTTGCAAAGTTTGTTTCCGTTCAGGGGCATTATAACCTGATCTTCCGTGAGGAGGAACGGGAGATGGCGAAGCTCTGCGCCGAGGACAACATCGCCATGACGCCGTACAGCTCTCTGGCGGGCGGACGGCTCTCCAAGCGCCCGGGTGAGACTTCCAAGCGGCTTCAGGAGGACAGTTACGCCAAATTCAAATATGACGCCACTGCGCAGCAGGATCAGGTCATCATTGACCGGGTGGCAGAGCTGGCGGAAAAACGGGGCGTTTCCATGACGGAAGTGTCTCTGGCGTGGCTGCTCACCAAGGTGACGGCCCCGGTGGCAGGGGCCACCAAGCTGCACCACATCGAGGGGGCGGCCAAGGCGGCGGATCTCACTTTGACACCGGAGGAAACCGACTATCTGGAAGAACCCTACGTCGCCCAAAGGCTGGTGGGCGTGATGGCTCAGAATACTCCGTCTGCCGCTAAAGAGCAGCACGTCTGGAGCACCGGCAATCAAAAGATCCAGGGCCGGTAAGCTTCTGGTTTCTTAATATTTTTCAAAGGACGGAAATCTTCTGGACAAAAGGATACGGTTTTGGATAAAATAGAGAAGCGCTGGGATAGCCGGCGGAAAAGGAGGAAACTATGCGCTTCAGAAAACTTATTTTGGTATCTGGACTCTGTACAGTTCTGTTAATGACAGGCGGCTGTACGGGGGCTGCGAAAGAGGAACAGTCTAAGGAAACTGAGATTTCAGAAGAGGGACAGACAGTGAGCGATGCCCCTTTGCGGATTTACGGAACCATTACAGAGGTTGGAGAGGGAATGATCACGGTAGAGAATCAGTCTGATGCGTCTTCTTCCGGCGAGATGATTCTTGATATTGATCCGGAGAATACGGTTCTGGCGGATGGTCAGACAGGGCTTCCGCTGACACTCGAGGATGTCCAGGAAGGCAGTTTTGAGGCTTATCTCGGCCCGATCATGACGATGTCGCTGCCGCCTCATACGGTGCCGTATGTGGTGGTTGCCAATATTCCTGAGAACAGTCCGGCCCCGCAGTACGCAGTTCTCGCAAAGGATCCGGCTGCAGAAGACGGCGGATATTCGCTGGAAGCGACCGGCGGAAGGAAGTATACGGTTCCTGAGGATGCGGAGATTTCTGCTTTCCGCACGAAAAATATTGTGACCCTGGAGGATCTGACCGAAGGAAGCGCCTGTCTGGTCTGGACGGACGGGGAAGATGCAGTTTCCAGGATTGTACTGTTGGAAAGAGAGGCGCAGGATTTGGAAGAGTCGTCTCAGACTTGATCCGGCAGATTATAGACAGCTATCAGAAGCAGTAAGTCTGAAAAGATTTGCTGCTTCTTTTATATCACAAAAAACGTATTGATAAATCACATATTGTATGTTAAAATAGAATAACATCTTAAGACCATCCGGTGTTCGCCGATTTTCCCTGATTGATTCTGTTAATGAAATGCCCGGGCTGCCAAAGCAGCGCCAGGTGTTAGAGCATACTGTTTTTAAAGGAGTGCGTATGAAGATTTTTAGAAAATTGAAAAAGGCAGGAGTACTGTGCCTGACAGGCGCGGTTTTGTTTTTATGCGCCGGAGACGGATACCTTTTGGCAAAGGGCACAAGAACGGCAAAGGAGGATGTGAACTGGGAGGAGACGGGGGTACAGCTGCAAAGTGAGGGCCTTACAGAGGCGGATACGCAGCTGGAGAGTGAGAAGAATACAGAAGCGGATACACAGCCGGGGAGTGAGAAGGATACAGAAACGGATTCGCAGCCGGAGAGTGAGAGGTCCACAGAGGCTGACACGCGTCCGGAGAGCGAGAAAGATACGGAAGCTGACACGCGTCCGGAGAGCGGGAAGGATACAGAAACAGACATTCCGACGGAAAACGAGAAGGATACAGAAGCGGACTCAGAGCCGGAGAGCGAAAAGAATAAAGAAACGGATACGCAGCCGGAGAGCGAGAAGCCTGCAGAGGCAGACCAGCAGCCGGAGAGTACTGCAGGAGCGGAGCAAAATCCGGATCTGGAGACAGGAGGCGCCTCCGGGCAGGGAAACGGAGCAGATACCGGACAGTTCCCTGCCGGGGAGACCGAGCTGATGACGGGATCGGGAATGCAAAAAGAACTGAATGCGGGAAAGGATGACGGATCAGAACCGGGGACGGAGGAAGAGACGGAACAGATGACGGAAACGTTTGTGCCGGAGGAGATCTGGCAGGACTGCGCGTATCGGAAGAGCGGAAGCCGGGCGATGGCGAAAGCGGCGAATCCTGTAGTAAAAAGGGACAATGATCTGATCATGACCTATCTGGGCTATCCGTGTTACTTTAAGTATGTAACGAAACATGGAATGAATACAGGCGGCAGGACAGTGGCGGCATACTGCGTCTATAATACGCTGGAAGCGCCGGAAAAAGAAGACTATAAGCCGTCCGGCAGCGGTGCATTTTCGAAAGAAATCACGTACTGTCTTTATAATGGATGCCGCTACAGGGGAGAGACGGCATATAATCCCGCGTATTCGACGGGAGACTGGAAAAAAGATTATTATATCACGCAGATTGCGATCCATATGATCAATTTTCAGCAGGGAAGAGAGAGCTCGATTGAGAGCCAGCTGGACGCATCGGCGGATAAAAAGGTCTATCGGCTCGTAGAGCAGATGATCAATGATGCTTATACAGATAAAGTTTTGATTGAAAGCGGCTCCAATCAGAGTCAGGAAGTTTCTTTTTCCGTGCAGCCGGTCATGCAGGAAGAATGGGTACAGCAGGGCGACGGAACATGGAGAACGGCATCCGACTATGTATGCGAGAGCAGCTGTCCGGACAGGCTCGTTTCTGTGACGAAGACATTAGAAGGAGCTCCGGCTGGCGTTTCTCTCGTGGAAACTTCGCCGGGCAGCCCGCTGTCTGCGTTTTATTTTACGGCGACTGATGATGCGTACCGCAGCATTGTCCGGGAGGGGCTGACGGTAAACGCGGTGCTTACTGTGACGGCGCAAGAGTACGGAGGCTGGTGGTATGAGCCGGCTGACAATAAGGTGAAACGCCAGTATATCACGTACCTCGCACTGGAAGCGCTCACAAAGAGCGCACAGCCGCGTGTTTCTGCGATGGCCTCTGAGCTGCAATTTGAAGTGCATCTGGTGAAGAAGGACGCGCAGAGCGGGAATGTTTTAAAGGGAGCAGTTTACGGGCTGTACCGGGATGCGGCGTGTACGCTGCCTGCCGGCAGTTTTCCGCCGACGGGAACAGACGGAAAAACTTCCATTACGGGGCTTACTGCGGATCAGGATGTGTATTACGTAAAAGAGATCACTCCTCCGCCGGGATACTGTGCAGATGGAACTGTGTACCCTGTCTCTGCGCTTCAGCCGACGGCGGCGCTTGAGCTGTGGGACCGGGCGCAGATGGCGGAGCTGATCCTGAAAAAGACAGACCGTGATACGAAAACGGCCAGACCGCAGGGGGATGCCGTTTTGGAAGGCGCAAAATACGGATTGTATGCACGGGAGGATATCCTGCACCCGGACGGAGTCACAGGGACGGTGCTCGCAAAGGATGCACAGGCAGCGACGCTTATTACGGACGGAAAGGGCATGGCTTCTGTATCAAACCTGTATCCGGGCCGGTATTATCTGAAAGAGATTGAAGCGCCGAAAGGATACGTAAAAGATGAGCAGGAGCACGAAATCTATCTGCCGTATGAGGGCGGTGCGTCAGCGTCGGTCCAGAGGGAGATTACACTGGAAGAACAGGTGAAGAAACAGGCGTTTCAGCTCATCAAAGGCTCCGATCAGGGGGATGCGCAGCCGGAAGCGCTGAAAGGCGCCGGATTTACGGCATGGCTCCTTTCTAGCCTGGATAAAAAGCCGGACGGCAGTTACGATACCGCCGATGCAGCTCCGGCAGTGATCGGCGCGAACGGTGAGACGGAACTGTTTACCGATGCAGCCGGATATTTGCGTACTGTGCCGCTTCCCTATGGGACGTATCTTGTCCGTGAGACGACTGTGCCATACGGACATAAACCGGTCGGCGATTTTTATGTAACGATATCAGAACACAGCCCGGAAACTCCGCAGCCATGGAAGATTCTTCTTGACGAAAGCTTTATGGCGCGACTGAAGATCGTCAAAAAAGACGCCGGAAGCGGCAGTACCATCAGGATTCCCGGGGCTGAATTTACTGTGACAGATCTGGAGACCGGGGAAAGGATCGTACAGGAAACGTCATATCCGTCAAAAGAAAAGCATGATTCGTTTTTTACGAATGAAGAGGGCTTCCTTCTTCTGCCGGAAGAATTGCCGCCGGGAAGATACCGGATCGAGGAGGTCGCAGCGCCGGAGGGATATCTGCTTTCAAAGGAAGCGATTGATGTTGAGATTGCCCCGGATAAGGCATATCAGACCGATACGGTCTCCGGAGAGGTGATCGTGGAGATCGTATGTGAGGATATTCCGGTGACAGGCCGGATCGCAGTAAAAAAGACCGGACGGATGCCGGAAGCATTCGAAGAGGATTTTCACTATGACGAAAAAGCGATGGAAGGCGTAGTGTTTGAAGTGGTCGCCGGAGAAGACGTCTTAAGTCCGGACGGGCAGGCCGGCGGAGAGGGACACAAGGTGCTGTACCAGAAAGGGACGGTGGTAGATGAAATTGTAACAGATGAGCACGGTTATGGATCTGTGGACGGACTGCCCCTCGGAACGTATCTGCTGCGTGAAAAGCAGGCACCCTTCGGTTTTGTAAAAGATGCGGACGGCATAGAGGCAGTTCTGGCTTATGTGGACGGTCAGACACCGGTAGTCGAGTGGGAAAAAGAGATTGAGAATGTGCGCCAGCAGCTCGAGGTGGAAGTGATAAAGACAGACAGAGAATCCGGCAAACCCCTAAAAGGGGCAAAATTTTCACTGTATGTAAAAGAAGCGATCCGGGATGGAGATGGAGCGGAAATCGTGCCTGCCGGCGCCCGGCTGGGCGATTGCACTACGGATGAAAACGGAGAAGGGACGTTTTCACTCAGACTGCCGCATGGACTGTATTTGGTAAAGGAAGAGAGCGCTCCGCAGGGCTATGTGGAAGAATCAGCGGTACAGGAAGTCGATCTCAGAGGCTGCGACGGCGTTACAAAGACTGTGCGGAAAGAAGTCTTCTTTGGAAACGACAGTACACTGACAGAGATCAGCAAGCAGGATATCACAGGCGGCGATGAGATTGAAGGTGCTTCGCTGGAAATCCGGGATGATGAGGGCAGGCTGGTGGAGCAGTGGATATCCGGAAAAGAGCCGCACAGGATCCGCGGTCTGATTCCGGGCAAAACGTATACGCTGACGGAGACTCAGGCGCCGGCCGGCTACGTGATCTCTGAATCCATTTCATTTCAGGTGGATAATACGAAGGAAGTTCAGAAAATCGTGATGAAGGACGCCCGTGTGATGGGAAAGGTGCTGATCCGCAAGACGGACCGGGAAAACGGCGGGCCATTAAAGGGAGCGGTCTTTGGACTGTACTCGGAGCAGGGGGAGCTTCTGGAACGCATGAAGACGGATAAAAACGGGACTGCCGGGAGTGCGCTTTATGAAATCGGTACGTATGAGGGCGGCAGAATGAGCAGGGAGATTACGTATACCGTAAAGGAGATTGCTCCGCCGCGCGGGTATCAGACAGATGAAGACGAATATCCGGTCACATTCTCTTATCAGGACGGTACGACGCCTGTGATCGAGGTGGAACTGGAGCTGACGAATGAAGAAGAGACCGAAACAGAAACGCAGAGTGAACCGGAGCCGCCGCAGACAGGAGGTCCGCCAAGGACCGGAGACAGTACAGACGCTGGCCTCGCCGCTGTGGCTGCCGCAGTTTCTGCCGTGCTGTTTGGGATCGGCTTGTTCTTGAAAAAAAGGATGTCTGACAGTTCTGCAAAATAACTGGATTGATCGCGCAAGATGTGATATAAAAGAGGAAAAGGAACGGGCGCAGGATCGGACAGTCAGAGGGCCGGACAATACCGGCCCGTTCCTGCAATAGAAAAGCAGGAGGCAGAACTGTTGGAAGATATTTTGGACATTTTAGAAGAAACGCAGTATATTAAACTGTTTGAAACGACAAAAAAGTATCAGGAACTTATGAACCGTTATCGCTGCGCGATCATGGAAGTAGAGACAAAGCTGAATGTACTGAATCTGGAATTTTCACTTCAGTATGACAGAAATCCATTTGAATCGATCGAGAGCAGGCTGAAAAGCCCGATGAGCATCATCGGAAAGCTGAAGACGAAGGGAATTTCTTTTACGGAAGAGACGCTGGGAAAAGCGGTAGAAGATAACCTGTATGATGTTGCCGGACTGCGCGTTGTCTGTGCGTTCCAGGAAGATATTTATCATCTGGCGGATCTTCTGATCCGTCAGGACGATATCACGCTGATACGCACGAAGGATTACATAAAGAATCCGAAACCGAATGGCTACCGCAGCCTGCACTTGATTCTGGAAATCCCGGTCTTTTTAAAAGAGGGCAAGACCATGATGAAGGTGGAGGTGCAGTTCCGTACGATCGCGATGGATTTTTGGGCAAGCGTCGATCATAAGCTGCGCTATAAAAAGAATATGGCGAATGAGGAAGAGATCGTAGAGAAGCTGCGCCGCTGCGCTTCTGTTATCGCCGGTCTTGACAATGAGATGCAGCAGATCCGGACGATGATCGAGGAAAGCGGAGCAGATAAATGAGTAGCATAAAATGCAGTTATATGGTAAAATATGCAGATAGCAGATATTGACTTCAGAATAAAGAATGGAGACCGATATGAAACAGCATAAAAAAGGTGATAAAGCACAGATTAAATATAGTGGAAATCTGATGCACCACTGGTACTGGTGCGTCCTGATCATTCTTCTTCTTTTGATCCTGACTGCCGCTGTATTGTATGTAGATACCCTTGCCGGCTGCATTGTCGGTGCATTTACGGCAGTTGTATTTCTGTCTGTACTGCTGCTTGATCTGTATTACAAGCCGCGGGTTCTGATCGAGCTGCTGGATTTCGCGCATAAGTTCAGCGGTGTGGAGCGGGCGATGCTGAAAAGTTTCATCATCCCTTATGGAATTGCACAGGCGGACGGAAAGCTGCTTTGGATGAATGATATGATGCGCAGCATCACAGGAAAAAGTGAAAATTACCACAAAAATATCTCTTCCGTATTTCCGCAGATCAATGCGTCCCAGTTCCCGCTCGGAGCGGAAGAGCGCAGTACGGAAATTGAATATGAGGGAAAGTATTATCGTGTAAACATGAAGAAGATCCCTCTGGATGACATGCTGGACGAGCTGGAGGGTGTGGAGCGCTTTTCTGATGAGTGTTATGTGATCGCGCTGTATTTCTTTGACATAACCGAGCTGAAGCAGTATAAAATACAGAACTACGAACAGAAGCCGGTGGTAGGGCTTTTGTATATGGACAATTACGATGAAGTCATGGACAGCGTGGAAGACGTCAGGAGATCGATGCTGGAAGCCCTTGTGGACAGAAAGATCACAAAATATATCTCGTCAATGGGCGGACTGATCAAAAAGATGGAAAAGGACAAGTATCTCCTTGTCATGAACCGGAAAGCGCTGGAGACGATGGAGGTGGACCGGTTCTCTGTACTTGAGGATGTGAAGACGGTCAACATCGGCAACGGCATTAATATGACGATCAGCATCGGAATCGGTACGAACAGCGGGGATCATGCGCGGGATTATGAGGCTGCCAGAGTGGCGATCGAGATGGCGCTGGCCCGCGGAGGCGATCAGGCGGTCGTAAAGGAACAGGAGAAGATGGCCTTTTTCGGCGGCAAAACGCAGCGCGCAGAGCGGAATACGAGAGTACGCGCGCGCGTCAAGGCGCAGGCGCTCAGGGAGCTGATCAGTACGCGCGAGCGCGTAGTCGTTATGGGACATAAGATGACAGATGTGGACTCGTTTGGGGCATGCGTCGGTATCTGCCGGGCAGCAAAGCAGGCAGGAAAAGCAGCGCATATTGTGCTTGGGGAGGTCAACAGCGGAATCCGCCCGTGGATCAGTATTCTGGAAGCGGATATCCATGATGAGACGCTGTTTGTCAACCATGAGCAGGCGATCGAGATGACAAACCAGAACACAGTAGTTGTCGTCGTTGATACGAACAAGCCGAGCATGACGGAATGTGAGGAATTGCTGTACCTGACGAAGACGATCGTAGTGTTTGACCATCACAGGCAGGGGACGGAGAAAATCGAGAATGCAGCGCTCTCTTATATTGAGCCGTCGGCTTCATCTGCGTGCGAGATGGTATCCGAGATCCTGCAGTATTACGATGACGGCATCCGGCTGAAGCCAGGGGAAGCGAACTGCATTTATGCCGGGATCATTGTAGATACGAATAACTTTGTAGCCAAGACGGGTATGCGTACATTTGAAGCCGCAGCTTTTCTCCGCAGAAACGGTGCGGATATGACAAAGGTGCGCAAGGCGTTCCGGAACGATATGGAGACGTATAAGGCGCGTGCGGAAGCGGTCCGACATGCTGAAACATTTATGGACTGCTATGCGATCAGCATCTGCCCGAGCGAAGGCCTGGAGAACCCGACGGTCGTAGGAGCGCAGGCGGCGAATGAGCTGCTGAACATTATCGGCGTCAAGGCGTCGTTCGTGCTGACAGAGTACAATAATGTGATCTACGTCAGCGCACGTGCGATTGACGAGGTCAATGTCCAGATCATCATGGAACGTCTCGGCGGAGGCGGGCATATCAATATCGCCGGCGCTCAGCTGACCGGAATGGACCTGGATGATGCCCGCATCAGACTGAAGGAAGTACTGACTCAAATGACGAAAGAAGGAGCGATTTAGATTTATGAAAGTGATATTATTACAGGACGTCAAATCCCTTGGAAAGAAAGGGGAAGTAGTAGAGGTGAGCGAAGGTTACGCCCGCAATATGCTGCTGAAGAAAGGACTTGGAAAAGAAGCGACAGGACAGAACCTGAATGATCTGAAGCTTCAGAAAGCAAATGAACAGAAGCTTGCGCGCGAGGCGCTGGAGGCAGCGCAGGCGTTTGCGAAGGAACTGGAAGGAAAGACGGTAAAAATTGGCGTAAAGACGGGCGAAGGCGGACGTGTATTCGGTTCCGTTTCCTCCAAGGAGATTGCAGAGGAGATCAAGAAGCAGCTTGGCTATGAGGTGGATAAGAAAAAGCTGCAGATAGAGAATCCGATCAAAGCGCTCGGAGTAACGAACGTGACGGTGAAGCTGCATCCGAAGGTGACAGCGGAAATAAAGGTTCATGTCGTAGAACTCTGAAAAACAGGGGAAGACTGCCGGAAGTCCTGGTAACAGGACTTTTATGGCGTTCTGGAACTGTTTATGTGGACTGAAAGGAGAAGTACCGTGGAAGAGTCGTTACTCAAGCGGGTGATGCCGCACAGCACGGAAGCTGAGCAATCGGTGATAGGCGCTATGATCCTGGACCGCGATGCAGTCACGGTAGCATCTGAGATGCTGAGCAGCGAAGATTTTTACCAGAAACAGTATGGTATCCTCTTCGATGCGATGACGGAGCTTTACAGTGAGGGAAAACCGATCGATCTGATCACGCTCCAGAACCGGCTGAAAGAAAAAGACGTTCCGCCTGAGGTCAGCAGCCTGGAGTTCGTCCGGGATATGATCACTGCCGTGCCGACTTCTGCGAATGTAAAGTATTATGCGGAGATCGTGTCAGAAAAAGCACTGCTGCGGCGCCTGATCAAGGTCAACGAAGATATAGCCGCGGCTTGCTATGCCGGAAAAGAAAGCGTGGAGGAGATACTGGAAAATACAGAAAAGAGTATTTTTCAGGTTCTTCAGCGCCGCTCTAATGAAGAATTTGTCCCGATCAAGGAAGTTGTGTTAAATGCACTCGACAAGATTGAAGCTGCCAGCAGGATGAAGGGAACGGTCACGGGAATGCCTACGGGATTTATTGATCTCGATTATAAAACATCAGGCTTTCAGCCGTCAGACCTGATCCTGATCGCAGCGCGTCCTTCTATGGGAAAGACGGCTTTTGTGCTGAATATTGCGGAATATATGGCTTTCCGCAGCAATGAAACGGTCGCGATCTTCAGTCTGGAAATGTCAAAGGAGCAGTTAGTGAACCGTCTTTTTGCACTGGAATCACACGTAGATTCACAGATCCTGCGGACGGGAAATTTAAGCGACAGCGACTGGGCGAATCTGATCGAGGCGGCGGGCACGATCGGCCGTTCTAATCTGATCATCGATGATACGCCCGGCATCAGTGTGTCGGAGCTTCGGAGCAAGTGCAGAAAGTATAAACTGGAGCATAATCTCGGCATTATTATGATCGATTATCTGCAGCTGATGCAGGGAAGCAGACGGTCTGAGTCGAGGCAGCAGGAAATTTCCGAGATCTCGCGTTCTTTGAAGGAGATCGCAAGAGAACTTCATGTGCCGGTCGTGGCACTGTCGCAGCTGTCCCGTGCCGTTGAGCAGAGGCCGGACCACAGGCCGATGCTGTCGGACCTGCGTGAGTCGGGAGCGATCGAGCAGGACGCCGACGTGGTGATGTTCCTGTATCGTGATGATTATTACAATCATGATACGGATAAAAAGGATGTGGCGGAAGTCATTATTGCAAAACAGAGAAACGGCCCGATCGGAACGGTGGAGCTGGCATGGCTGCCGCGCTTCACAAAATTTGCAAACATGAAAAAATAAGTTCTTTTTCCATACGTTTCTTCATATATTTGTAAGAGAGCACAGGTTCGCAGAGCCAATGATACGAATCATCCTGCAGCGGCGCAAGGTGCGCTGCGGGAAATTGTATGTGCGGCAGATAAGGGGAGAAGCGATATGGAGGAAAAAGTATATTCCGTATCAGAAGCAGTGCGGCTCGTAGGCGTAGAGTCGCACGTTCTTCGTTATTGGGAGGAAGAACTGGAGCTTTTGATACACAGAAATGCTCTGGGACACAGGATATACGGCAGCAGGGATATTGAGCTGCTCTGCCGGGTCAAAGAGTGGAAAGAAAAGGGGCTGCAGTTAAAAGCAATCCGCGTCCTGCTGAAGCAGACAGGGGCTGCCGGCCAGAATGCGGGTATGGCCGACCGGAGAAAGACGGGAGCGGACGGCACGCCGGAAGAGACGTATGCATACGAGATCATTCCTGCGGTCAGACAGAAGCCGCAGGAGAATCTGGACAGGCTGGCTGCAGTTTTCCGTCAGATCATAGAGGAGACTGCTGCCGAACAGACCGAAAAGCTGGAGCGGCAGATCGAACTGCAGATGCGGGAGGGCATCCAGGAGCTGTATCTGCAATATTTCCAGATGCTGAAAGAAGCGGCGGTATCCGAAGCGCCGGAGAAAGATACGGAAAAGAAGACGGGGAAACTGAAGCAGATCATCAAGATTCTGTTTGAGTAACAGAAGACAATAAAAAAGGGTGCTTTAGCCCGGCAGATTTTCTGCCATGACCGCGGCACCTTTTTTATTTTTATACCTGATCTGTCTGATTATTCAGCAGAAATAGCGCCTGTCGGGCAAGCACCTTCGCATGTGCCGCAGTCAAGGCAGGCATCAGCGTCGATTACGTATTTTCCATCAGCCTCAGAGATAGCGTCTGCCGGGCATTCCTCTGCGCATGTTCCACATGCTACACATTCATCAGAAATTACATATGCCATGATAGTATCCTCCTTTTAAAATACGGTTTTTGGTGTCCATTTGGAACCTTTCACTTATTCTAATACAAAATGACGGAATACACAAGCAAAAAAGCGGATTTTGTGTTGTTTTTAAATGGGAACACTGGAAGGTTCTGCACGCTGCCGGCGGGGGAAATGGGGGTACACCTTGCATAATGCGGCATTTGTGCTATAATAGCGGCATATGAACAATAAAGGAGGGAATGCAAAGTGGCAGTACAGATTACCAAGGATATGACGATCGGTGAGATTCTCCGTATCAATCAGGGACTGGCACCGGTACTGATGGCCGGAGGCATGCACTGTGTGGGATGCCCGTCTTCACAGATGGAGACACTTGAAGAGGCGGCTATGGTGCACGGAATTGAGCTTGATGTACTTCTTGCAAGACTGAATGCATTTATGGAAGCGCTGGAGAAATAAGATATAGCAGTTTCATCATCAGAAAAATGCCGGAACGGGCTGCGCAGATGATCATGCGGCAGGCTGCTCTGGCATTTTTCTGTTTTTTGTTATCGTTCCTTTTCGTGCTTGCAGTTTCCTTCAAATATGTTATAATGAAGAAAAAGAACATATGTTCGAAATGGAGGGCGGACATAATGGAAATTGCAAAAGAGATGGATCTGTATCAGAAACTTGCGATTCTGACGGATGCTGCGAAGTATGACGTGGCCTGCACTTCGAGCGGCGTTGAACGAAAAGGGAGCGGCAAGGGAATGGGGAACTGTGCCGCGGCGGGGATCTGCCACAGCTTTTCGGCGGACGGAAGATGTATTTCGCTGCTGAAGATCCTGTTTACGAATGAATGTGTGTTTGACTGCAGATATTGTATCAATCGTTCGTCGAATGATATCCAGCGGGCATCGTTTACGCCGGACGAGGTATGTACTCTGACGATGGAATTCTATCGGAGAAATTATATAGAGGGGCTGTTTTTAAGTTCCGGTATTTTGAAAAATCCGACGTACACGATGGAGCTTTTATATCAGACGTTATATAAGCTCAGGTATGAATGCCGGTTTGAGGGTTACATCCATGTGAAAGCGATTCCGGGCGCGAATAAGGAATTGATCGCCAGGACGGGATTTCTGGCGGACCGTATGAGTGTGAATCTGGAGCTTCCGACGGCAGAGGGATTGAAAAAGCTGGCCCCGCATAAGACGAGAAAACGCATTCTGACTCCTATGCGGCAGGTACAGCTTATGACCAGACAGAATAAAAATGAGCTTGCTCTCTTTTCGCATGCACCGCAGTTTGTGCCGGCGGGGCAGAGCACCCAGATGATCATCGGAGCGACTCCGGAAAATGATTATCAGATCCTCTCGGTGGCTGAATCTCTGTACCAGAAGTTTGAGCTGAAACGCGTCTTTTATTCTGCATTTGTCCAGGTAAATGAGGATGCGCTGCTCCCGTCTCTTCCGGGCGGCCCTCCGCTTTTGCGGGAGCATCGTCTGTATCAGGCGGACTGGCTGCTGCGCTTTTACGGTTTTAAGGCACAGGAGCTGTTAAGTGAGTCGCATCCGAATTTTAATGTCTTCCTTGATCCGAAATGCGACTGGGCACTTTCGCATCTGGATCAGTACCCGGTGGAGGTGAACACGGCGGACTATTACACGCTGCTGCGCGTACCGGGAATCGGACCGAAGTCCGCGCAGAGGATCGTACGCGCAAGGCGGCTTGGCAGCCTCGATTATCCGGCGCTGAAAAAAGCCGGTGTTGTATTAAAACGGGCGGTATACTTTATTACCTGCGGCGGCAGGCAGATGTATCCATTGAAGATAGAAGAAGATTTTATTTTGCGGAATCTTCTGTACAGCAAGAGCAAAGCTCCTTCGGAGACAGTGACATACCGTCAGCTGTCGCTGTTTGATGACGGACAGATGTTTGGCGAGGTGCCGCAGGAGCTTTTGCAGGCCGGTGTGTAAAAACAGACAGAGCGGACGGTGAAAATCGCGGGGAGGAAAAGAAAATGGTGATATTTTATTGCGACGGCAGTGTAGACGGGATTTTTACTGCCGTATATGACGCCTGGGCAAGCAGGCTTGGACATGAAAATGTAGCGCTGCGTATAGGCGGTCAGATGAATTATGAGCTTTTTGCCGAGTACCGTAAGACCGGGACGGATGCCGGAAAAGCGCAGAAAGTGGCGCGCTCCGTCCGCCGGAAGATGGGACTGGATGCATACCAGACGATTTATCAGGCGGCGCTTTCGAAAGAGCCGGAACGCGCGGACTGTATCTACCGCGTCCTGGTGCGCGGCATGTCCGCCAGTGTTACGCCGTATGAGGCGAGGAATGTGATCTGGAACCTTCAGAACACCGATGTCTGCAGGTTATTTGAGCTGTCCCGCAAAACCGGGAATGAGGCCCACCGCTATCTCCAGTTTGTCCGTTTCCGGGAATTGGAAAATGGCGTCCTGTTTTCGGAGATACAGGCGGAAAATCAGGTTCTGCCACTTGTGGGAGATCATTTTGCGGACAGGTTCCCGAATGAGGATTTTATGATCTACGATATCGGGCATAATGACTGCCTGATCCACGGAAGACAGCGTCCCTGGTTTATTCTAAGGGACACGGAGCCGGAAAAAGAGGTGACAGGACGGAGCTCCGAAAGAGAAGCCATGATGCAGCAGCTTTGGAGAGGATTCTGCCAGAGCATTGCCATAGAGGAGCGGAAGAATCTCCGCCTGCAGCAGCAGTTCTGGCCGCTGAAATTCAGAAAATGGATGACAGAAAACCCGCAGGAAAAGGATGATGGAAAATGCCAGAAAAAGGATGGCGGAAAGTATCTTGACGAAAACTGCCACTTATGTTAGAGTAGGACAAGCTAAGATGTGAATTCTCGTGATAAAAGAGGAGGAAGCATGATGCTGGAAAAGAGGATACGCCTGAGAGAAGTCAATGAAGTGATTGAATTTGTATGTGCGGCAGGCAAATGTGAGTTTGATGTGGATATTTATTATGACAGAATACCCATTGATGCAAAGTCGATCATGGGTGTTTTAAGTCTCGACCTGACGAAACCTCTGATTGTGCAGTATACCAGAGAGGACAGCGCATGGGAGCGCGTGCTGAGTAAATTCGTGATAGCATAATCACTTATAATAAAAAGAAAGAGCCATTTGTCACAGGCTGTTGGATATATGGAAAAGCGGAAGATTTTTTGCTTGCAAAAGCGAAAAAACTTCCGCTTTTTTGGCTTTGATCGGATATTGACAAAAGCGGAGGATATCATTATGGCAGAGAGGCGAAGACGGGATTTCTGCATTGAATGCGGGAAAGAAACGGAATATCTTTTACAGAAAAAGGAGATTGATGAACAGTACAGAGCGGCGGAGGGCTTAGTGTCGATTGACGATATTGAAAAGCTGATGAAGATTTATAAGATAGGAAAAGCGCCGTTGTCTCTTGCCCTTGGTTTTGGCGAAGTTACGATACCGAGATATCTGGAAGGTCAGATCCCGTCCAGTGAGCTCCTGTCAAAAGAGCGTATTATGAAGTATTATACTGCAGTAAATAAAAAGTATAAGATCAATACAGAGGAAGGTTTAAGGACTTATATCCATGATATATTGAGTATAGCGTCATGAGCCTATCCTGAGAAATTTCATATCGCCATAAAACGAAAGGCATAAAACGAAAGGCTCAGAAGAGTCTGTCATTCGGCACATGCCTGTGCTATACTTATCGTAATGACATTGGAGTAAAATGCAGGAGGCGCAGGGATTGGAACAGATACAGCGTGAGCAGGAAATGGAAGATGGAACAGGAAAGACACGGGAACAGAAAGAAACGGTGAGGATTTCCGTGCGCAGTCTGGTCGAGTTTATTCTCCGTTCCGGAGATATTGACAGCAGGAGAGGCGGCTTCGCGGACAAAGACGCGATGCAGGAAGGAAGCCGGATCCACCGGAAGATCCAGGGCAGGATGAAAGGGGACTACCGGGCGGAGGTGCCGCTGTCATTCGAGATTGAAGAGGAAGAGTATATTCTGACTGTGGAGGGAAGGGCTGACGGAATCTTTACAGATGGATCGGAGGATCTGGAAGAAGGCGGGACGATTCCATTTATCGATGAGATCAAAGGCGTTTACCGCGATGTAATGGCACTGGAAGAGCCGTATCTGCTCCACCTTGCACAGGCAAAGTGCTATGCGTACATTTATGCGGAACAGAATCAGCAGGAACGCGTCGGCGTACAGATGACGTACTGCAACATCGAGACGGAGGAGATCAGACGGTTCCGGCAGGAATTTGCCGCAGATGACCTGAGAGAATGGTTTATGGAGATTGCCGGGAAGTACCAGAAATGGGCCAGGCTGCAGATTGAGTGGAAACAGATCCGGCAGACGTCCATAAAGAAGACGGAGTTCCCTTATCCCTGGCGCGAAGGCCAGAGAGACGTTGCCTCTTCGGTCTACCGGTCCATCCTGCGGGAGAAAATCCTGTTTATCCAGGCTCCGACCGGGACGGGGAAGACGCTCTCGACCATCTTTCCGGCTGTGAAGGCAGTCGGGGAGGGACTGGCTGAACGGATCTTTTATGCGACGGCCAAGACGGTCACAAGGACCGTTGCGGAAGAAACGTATGGGATTTTGCGCGGACAGGGGCTGCGCATGAAGGTTCTGACCCTGACGGCAAAAGAGAAGATCTGTTTTCTCGATGAAGCTGTGTGCAATCCGGACGCCTGCCCGTATGCAAAAGGCCATTATGACCGGGTGAATGACGCTGTATTCGACCTGATCGAACACGGAGAAGTATTTGACCGTCCGGCACTGGAAGCGCAGGCAAGAAAATGGCAGGTATGTCCGTTTGAACTGGGACTTGATGCGGCGCTCTGGTCTGATGCGGTCATCTGCGACTATAACTATATTTTTGATCCGCGGGCGAAGCTCAAACGTTTTTTTGCAGAGGGAGTAAAAGGGAAGTATCTGTTTTTGATCGATGAAGCGCATAATCTGGTCGAGCGGGCGCGGGAAATGTATTCTGCCGCACTGACAAAAGAGAGTTTTCTGGAACTCAGAAAAGAAGTAAAACCATACAGTCCCAGGATGGCAAGGGCGCTGAACCGCTGCAATACGTGGCTGCTCGAACGGAAGCGGGAAACGGAGGAGCTGAAGGTGTGGGAGGACGCCGGGACATTTCCGCTCTATCTGATGAATCTGTGCGGCATCATGGAGGATTTTCTTGAGGATTCCCGCTATGCGGAGCTGAATGAGAAGGTGCTGGCCCTTTATTTTGAAGTGCGCAGATTTCTGGATACCTGTGATAAGCTGAATGAAAACTACGTCGTCTACACGGAACTTTGTGAAGACGGGAGATTTATCATCCGGCTGTACTGTGTGGACGTTTCGGAGAATCTGCAGGAATGTCTGGACAAGGGAAGGAGCACCATCTATTTTTCAGCAACGTTTCTGCCGATCGCCTACTACAAGAGTCTGCTCAGCACAAAGAAGGATAATTATGCGATATATGCGCACTCTATGTTTGATCCGTCCAGACGGCTCGTGATGATCGGTACGGATACCAGCAGCCGTTATACAATGCGGACGGAGGATGAATTCTGCAAAATGGCAGCGTATGTGCTGCAGATGATACAGGCAAAGCGCGGCAATTACATGGTATTCTTCTCATCGTATAGGATGATGGAAGAGGTTGCGCTTCAGTTTGAGGACCTGTGCAGGGAACAGGGAGAAAAGATTGAACTGCTCTGCCAGACATCCGGCATGGATGAGAGCGAGAGGGAAGCGTTTCTTGCGCGGTTCGAAGAACCGAGCGAACAGGGCCTTGCGGGATTCTGCGTGATGGGCGGAATTTTTGGCGAGGGGATCGATCTGCAGGGTGACCGGCTGATCGGAGCCGTGATCGTCGGGACCGGCCTGCCGCAGGTCTGCCGTGAACGGGAGCTTCTAAAAGAGTTTTATGATAAACGCGGCGAAGACGGGTTTTTCTATGCGTATCTCTGCCCGGGAATGAATAAGGTGCTGCAGTCTGCAGGCCGTGTGATCCGGACAGAGGAAGACTGCGGGGCCATTCTGTTATTGGATGAGCGTTTTGCGTCGCAGCGGTATGCGCGGATGTTTCCGGCCGAATGGCAGCGGCCGGGATACTGTACGCTCAAAAATGTGCGGGAGAAAGCGGAAATATTCTGGTCGAATCTTGTCAGATAAACACAGGTGTGATAAGATTTAGATAATATTGTCTTATTATAAATCAGGCAGAAATCAGGAGGTCTTTCATGAGTAAAGTAAGAAGAGTGTATGTCGAGAAAAAAGACGAATTCGCGGTGGCGGCGAAGGGACTGGCGCACGAGATAAAGAGCTATCTCGGTGTGGAGGGGCTTGAGAGGGTCCGCATCCTGATTCGCTATGATGTAGAGCATATATCGGACCGTGTCTTTGCTGATGCGTGCCGGATGGTGTTTTCCGAGCCGCCGGTAGACGATCTGTACGAAGAGGAGTTCCCGCTGGCAGAAAATGAGCGGGCGTTTGCGGTGGAGTTTCTGCCGGGACAGTTTGACCAGAGGGCTGATTCTGCCGTACAGTGCGTAAAATTCCTGAAAGAAGATGAGGAGCCGATCATCCGTTCCGCTACAGTCTACGTGGTGGCGGGAACTGTTTCCGACAGTGAGTTTGAAGCAGTGAAAGCGTACTGTATCAATACGGTGGATTCCAGAGAAGCAGGCTTTGAAAAGCCGGATACACTCGTGACAGAATTTGAAGAGCCGGCAGACGTGATCACGTTTGACGGATTTTCCGATATGGGGCAGGAGGAGCTGAAAGATCTGTATGCTTCTTTGAACCTTGCCATGACTTTCAAAGATTTTTGCCATATTCAGAATTACTTTAAAAAAGAAGAAAAACGCGACCCGTCGATGACGGAGATCCGTGTACTTGATACGTACTGGTCGGATCACTGCCGCCATACGACGTTTTCTACAGAACTGAAAAAAGTGGAATTTGAGGGCGGATATTACCGTGCGCCGATCGAAGGAACGTATCAGCAGTACCTGGCAGACCGCGAAGAGATTTTTAAGGGGCGGGATGACAAATTCGTTTGCCTGATGGATCTGGCGCTGATGGCGATGCGGAAACTGAAAAAAGAAGGAAAGCTGAACGATCTGGAAGAATCAGACGAGATCAATGCCTGCAGCATTGTTGTACCGGTGGAGATTGACGGAAAGACGGAAGAGTGGCTGGTCAACTTCAAGAATGAGACGCACAACCATCCGACGGAGATCGAGCCGTTCGGAGGGGCTGCTACCTGCCTTGGCGGCGCGATCCGCGACCCGCTTTCCGGCCGTACGTACGTCTATCAGGCGATGCGTGTGACGGGAGCGGCAGACCCGACCGCATCTGTAAAAGATACCCTGAAAGGAAAGCTTCCGCAGAAGAAACTGGTCCGTGAGGCGGCGCATGGCTACAGCTCTTACGGCAACCAGATCGGACTTGCTACGGGATACGTAAAAGAAATTTATCATCCGGATTATGCGGCAAAGAGAATGGAGATCGGAGCGGTGATGGGGGCTGCGCCCAGAAAAGACGTCGTGCGCGGAAATTCTGATCCCGGCGATGTGATCATTCTGCTCGGCGGACGGACGGGACGCGACGGAATCGGCGGAGCGACAGGTTCCTCCAAGGTGCATACAGAATCTTCGATTGAAGTCTGCGGTGCTGAGGTCCAGAAAGGAAATGCGCCGACGGAGCGCAAGATCCAGAGGCTGTTCCGCCGTCCGGAAGTCAGCCGTCTGATCAAAAAATGCAATGATTTCGGCGCAGGCGGAGTATCTGTAGCGATCGGAGAGCTGGCACCGGGACTTCGGATCGAGCTGGATAAGGTGCCGAAAAAATACGCCGGACTTGACGGGACAGAGCTTGCGATCTCGGAATCGCAGGAGAGAATGGCAGTCGTCGTCGATCCGAAAGATGTAGCGTCATTTATGGCGTACGCTGCACAGGAGAACCTTGAGGCGGTCGAGGTGGCGGTCGTGACAGAAGAGCCGCGTCTCGTCCTGATCTGGAGGGACAAAGAAATCGTCAATATTTCAAGGGCATTCCTCGATACGAACGGGGCGCACCAGGAGACGGATGTCACGGTGGAGATGCCGTCTGAGACAGAGAAGTATTTCGTAAGGAATGAAGTGGCTGATGTGCGTGCGAAGTGGCTCGAGACGCTCGGCGATCTGAACTGCTGTTCCCAGAAGGGACTGGTCGAGATGTTTGACGGCTCCATCGGCGCAGGATCCGTATTTATGCCGTATGGAGGACAGTATCAGCTGACAGAGACACAGGCGATGGTGGCGAAGCTTCCTGTGCTGGAGGGCAGGACGGATACCGTGACAATGATGAGCTACGGTTTCGATCCGTATCTGTCAAGCTGGAGTCCGTACCACGGCGCTGTCTATGCAGTGCTTGAGTCTGTGGCAAGGATCGTGGCAAACGGCGGAGATTACAGAAAGATCCGCTTTACGTTCCAGGAGTACTTCCGCAGGATGACAGAGGACCCGAAGAGATGGAGCCAGCCGTTTGCAGCTCTGCTTGGCGCTTATTCCGCGCAGCTCGGCTTCGGGCTTGCATCGATCGGAGGCAAGGACAGCATGTCCGGTTCGTTCAACGAGATCGACGTACCGCCGACACTCGTATCGTTCGCAGTGGACGTTGCGAGCGACAAGACGATCATTACGCCTGAACTGAAAAAGGCGGGAAGCAAGCTGGTGCTGCTCCGGATTGAAAAGGATGCGTATGACCTCCCGGTTTACAGCCAGATCATGGATCAGTACGGGAAGTTCTTTGAGGATATTAAGGCCGGAAATATCATTTCGGCTTATGCGCTGGACGGAAAAGGCCTTGCGGCGGCTGTCTCTAAGATGGCGTTTGGAAACGGCATGGGCGTAAAGATCGAGCACAACGTAGATGAGAGGGATCTGTTCACGGCCGGATTCGGAGATATTGTGGCGGAAGTGCCGGACGGAGCGGTCGGAAAGCTTGCCATCACGTACACAGTCATCGGTGAAGTGACTTCTTCAGGCACATTCGAGTATAAAAATACGAAGATCACGCTGCGGGAAGCGTATGACGCATGGAAGGGCACACTGGAGCGTGTGTTTAAGACGTCTTCCGGTATCCCGACCGTAGGAGGAGGACTGGACATCGACGGAAAACCGGCGGATGGCCCGACTGCATATATCTTTGCGCCAAAAGATACGGACGGCAGTGTCACGCAGAAAGGCGGCTGCTATCAGACTTCAAAAGTCTATGTATGCAGGCATAAAGTGGCGAGACCGCGTGTTTTCATACCGGTATTCCCGGGTACGAACTGCGAGTATGACAGCAAAAAAGCGTTTGAGCGCGCAGGAGCGGAAGTCGATGTAAGAGTGTTCCGCAATCTGAGTGCGCAGGACATCAGAGAATCGGTGGAGGAATTTGAAAAAGCGATCAGCCAGGCTCAGATCATCATGTTCCCGGGAGGATTTTCCGCGGGTGATGAACCGGACGGTTCTGCGAAATTCTTTGCGACGGCTTTCCAGAATGCAAAAATGAAAGAAGCGGTCATGAAGCTTCTGAATGAGCGGGATGGTCTTGCGCTCGGTATCTGCAACGGATTCCAGGCGCTCATCAAACTGGGACTGGTGCCGCACGGTGAGATCGTCGGCCAGACGCCGGATTCCCCGACTCTGACGTACAACACGATCGGACGGCATATTTCCAGGATGGTGTACACGAAAGTGGTGAGCAATAAATCTCCGTGGCTTGCGAAAGCGGAGCTTGGAGGTGTTTATACGAATCCTGCTTCACACGGCGAGGGCAGGTTTGTCGCAAACAGGGAGTGGCTTGAAAAACTGTTTGCGAATGGACAGGTTGCGACGCAGTACTGTGATCCCAAGGGAGATATCTACGTCGGCGATGAAGAATGGAATGTCAACGGTTCCTATTTTGCGATTGAAGGAATTACAAGTCCGGACGGACGTGTGCTGGGCAAGATGGCACATTCCGAGCGCCGCGGCGATTCTGTAGCCATTAATATTTACGGAGAGCAGGATATTCAGCTCTTTGAGTCTGGAGTAGCATACTTTAAGTGATGAAAAAGAAGATAAAAGCAGGCAGTGTTGAAGAACTATTAGAGATTGTAAAAGCGGTCCAGAACGGTGAAGAACCGGAGGAAGCGCTGAACAGAATGAAAGCGGAGAGTGCGCCTTTGGCGGACTCTCCGAAGTCGCATCCGGAGAATGATCCCAAGGAAGAAAAATCAGAGTCCAAAAGGGAACGAAAAGGAGCAAAACGGCGCAGGCATTTCCGTGACGCGGTAAGAGAAGCGGATGAAAGCGGAAGAGAGGAGATTTTTAAGGAAGATGAGATTCCGGTACAGCCTGAAACTTCCGGAGAAAGTCCGGAGGATCAGGAAGATGATGGATTTGAAGACGACGAATTTGAAAAGATCCTGGAAGAAGACGAGCAGACGAGTGCGTCGTTCCGTGCGCTTCTTGAGCGCTGTGCAGGAGGTGTACAGAAGATATCCGGAGCTTTCGGCGGCGTTCTGCAAAGCCGCAAAAAGCAGGAAAAAATAGATCCGGAGGACGAGCTGGAGCTGGAGGAAGAGCCGCTGACCAGGCCGGAAGCAGGAAATGCGGAGGCAGAAGAAAGCGGACCGGGAGAAGAAACAGCGCAGCCGGAACAAGAACCGGCAGAACCGGACCGGGAAGAACACGATTCAGAAGAAGAACAGGGACCGGATTCGGAAGAAGAGGACGAGGAACAGGAGCGGCGGAAAGAGGAAGGGAAGATCATCGACCGCCTTCTGGATACCGGGACGGCAGAAGAGACTGCGGAAGAGAAAGAAGAGGAAGCTCCGGAAAATGAGCCGGAGCGTAAGCTCAGATCCGGGAAACTGTCCGGGCTTTCGAATATGAAGTGGGGCGCTTCGCTCAAGGAATTCTGGGAAGGTCTTGTACAAAGGGGCATCAGCCGGAAAGAACTCTTTATGATTGGAACGGTGGCGGTTCTTGCGGTACTTATCGTAGTCATTATCGTTAATTCTGTTTCGTCATCAATGGAGAGAAGGCAGAAGATGGAACATGTGACCGCCGATCCTGGATTGACGGTGACTGTCGAGGATGAGCCGGAAGCGTGGTGCAGTTCTTATCCCGTCCGGCTGGGAGTGAGTGCCGGCAGGAATGATCTTTCCTCTGTGACGGTAAACGGCGTTTCCTGTACACCGGATGAAAATGGGATTATAGAAGTGGATGCGTCTGATTATCTGCTGGAACTTTCAGCAGAGACACAGGATGGGATCTTAAATGCACAGATTGAGATCCCGATGATCGACGCGCAGGCACCTTCTGTAAATGTCACGCGCGACGGCAGCAGTATTACTGTTTCGGCAGCAGATGGGCGTTCCGGCGTTTCAAAAATCTGGTGCGCAGAAGTACATAGCAATGATTATATTTCGATTCCTTTGTACGAGGAATATACAGGTCCTCTTACGTATGAAGCGGATACGATGTATTATTTTTATGCGGTGGATCATGCGGGGAATGAAAGCCAGCCGATCGCCACGACGGCAGAGACGGCGGAGAGCCTGGCTTTTGCAGAAGAAGAGGTTGCGCTGTTCCCGGGAGATACTGTGTATCTGACGCTGGAAGAGAGTCCGGAAGGGGCGATCCTTAACGGACTGCAGTTTGAAAGCTCAAATCCGGAGGTCGCAACGGTTGACGAGAATGGCACTGTGACAGCGGTGGCGCAGGGCAGCACGGCGATCCGCGTCAGTGCGGACGGCGTCGGACAGGCCTCCTGCGCCGTTGCGGTAAGCGATGAGCAGACTGTGACGATCAGCGCCATCGGAGACTGCACGCTGGGGACGGATGAATCGTTTAATACCACGACGGATTTTAACGCCTTCGATACGGTGAACGGACATTCCTATTTCTTTGCGAATGTGAGAGATATTCTGGAAAACGATGACGCGACATTTGCTAATTTTGAAGGAACGCTTACGACGGCGGATACGAGAGAAGCAAAAGAATACGCATTTAAAGGCGACCCTTCTTATACGGAAATCCTGCAAGACGGTTCCATTGATGTCGTAACACTTGCCAATAATCACAGCAGCGACTACGGGGCGCAGAGCCTGACGGATACGAAGGGTTATCTGACGGAGGCCGGGATTGACTACTGTACCGGCGATGAGATCGCGATTAAAGACGTAAACGGGATAAAGACTGCTTTTATCGGTATTTACGTGCTGGATGAAGGGATCGCGAAAGCGGAGCAGGTCCAGTCGACGATCGCACAGGCGAAAGCGGACGGAACACAGCTTGTCATTGTCGGATTCCACTGGGGAACAGAGAAGGCGGAGCAGCCGGACGAGACGCAGATCTCTCTTGCGCATACGGCAGTAGACAGCGGAGCCGATCTTGTTGTGGGCCACCATCCGCATGTACTCCAGGGGATTGAAAAGTACAACGGCAAATATATTGCCTACAGTCTCGGAAACTTCTGTTTTGGAGGAAACAGTGCGCCGTCTGACATGGATACGATTATTTTCCGGCAGACCTTTTCTGTGACGAAAGACGGAACAGTGGGTGAGGGCGAAGTGGAGATTATCCCTTGTTCGATTTCTTCTGTTTCCGGCTATAATAATTATCAGCCGACGCCGGCGCAGGGGACGGAAGCAGAACGCATCATAAACCGGCTGAATGAGTACAGCAGCGCATTCGGTCAGACGTTTACTGCATCAACGGGACTGGAATAATACGGATAGATGAGAACTTGCAGAGAAAGGGTGCAACGGTACGTTGCGCCTTTTCTTTATCTGGATGGTTTTCTGACAGCAAAATCTGTGCCATAAGATTTGTAAATATATGACACTAATTGTTTCAATATGTTGAAAAAGATATATAAATCAATTATTATGTAAGCACAGAGACAGTATCAGGAACTCGATTTATTCTTTAAGCCAAGGAGGAACCATCTATATGTCATATCAAAACAGCCACATCGGAAAAGTCTATTATCACGTCATGAAAGGAAGCCGTTATATTCTTGCAGATGAGAGAAATAAAAAAAAGCTGCTTGATACTGTCTTTCATATTTATCAGGAAAACAGATGGCGCATGTACGCGTTCTGCGTGACAGATGACAGCGCACATTTTATGGCGGAAGCGGAAACGTACCAGGCGGTCCGCCGTGAGACCGGAAGGGCCTGTGATGAGTTTTTCCGAAGGTGCGGAGAAAAGATTCCCCATGTTGGAGGGATTGTGCCGGGGCTTTGCGGCTGCGGATACAGGGAGCTGGATTCTCCGTGGAAAGCCGCCTGCTGCAGCAGATATATCCACCGTCTTCCTCTGGAGGAAGGCTATGCGGCCAGACCGGAGGATTACTGGTGGAGCAGCTATAATACTTACGCAGGAAACTATGAATGGGAACAGGTAGACTGCCGTATGATTCTCCAGTTCTTTTCGCTGAACCCGGAAAAAGCAAGAAAAAAACTGGTTTTTTATACCTGCGGATCAATAATAAGAAACGAAGAATTTCTAAAAAAGTGATGCAAAACATATCTTTTTCTTAAGAAAATCGAAACACCATGACAAGAGAAAAGAAAAGTGCTAGAATGTACAGACAAGTATAAAGAATTGAGTGGGTCAGAATGGAATTCTGAAAGGGAGGATATAGATTTATGAAAAGAAGGGTATTGATTTTTGCAGCTGCTGCAGTTGCAGGAATGTTGCTGCTCACGGCTTGTACATCAAAAGAAGATGGCGCAGGGCAGTCCGCCGGCGCACCGTCTGACGCGGCATCAGGACAGACGAACAATGCTTCATCTGATGCTGCACAGCAAAGCAGCCAGACAGAGCCGGCTGCAGACGGGCAGGCGGATGCGTCTGTGCCGTCTCAGGGAGAGGTATCGGGTACGCCGGTCGATGACAGCGCAGCGCCAGAGGCGGCTGGAGAGCCGGTTGAAGACGGGGGGCCAGTCGGCGAGGTGATCCCGGATGAATATGCGGACGCTGCTGAGAACGATACGGAAGGGGAGACACAGGAATCCGTTTCGGAGGTGCAGTCAGACGCTGCATCGGAAGATATCTGGAGCGGAACGTATGCGAGTGAAAACGAAAGCGTAACGCTGACTTATGTGAACGCAGATTCCATTTCCTTTGCTTTTGCGCAGTCCGGGATTTCCGGCACGGCGAAGGTAGATGGATATCAGGCGGTTTATAATGGAGATGACCATTACGTTGTCGTCTTCAGTATCAACGGCGATGTGCTGGATGTTTCCGTTTCAAATGAGGAGGATTATGATGCTTCCGGTTCACCGCTGATCGGCACTTATGTGAAAGAGTAAAAACTGTCAGGAAAGATACTGAGTGGGGAGAAACAGTATGAAATTAGAAAAGATTAAGCTCTGGTGCAAAAAGCATCCGTACGGCATGGCAATGATTTATCTTGTATGCTATCTGGCTGTATTTAAATGGCTTGAGAGCAATGCAGTGCCGA
>DVHT01000078.1 GCA_018711885.1 Candidatus Choladousia intestinipullorum
ATCTGCTGGATTTCTTTATATTCCGGCGTCTCCGGCTGTTCGAAACAATTATAGATTTCAATAAAAAGTTCCAGCAGAACGACAGTCTCTTCCAGCCTCTGCTCATACGCATATACGATCAGTCCCCGGAGTTCTGCGTACAGAAAACTCAGAATGCGTCCATGCACATTTCCCAATACCGCCACCGCATATGCCGGATTACCGAAACTCTCCTCATACTGCCCCGGCAGAATATCCCGGTAAAGCGATTCATTCAGAGCTTCCAGCTCTTCCAGTGTATAGCTCTTTATTTTTCCCGAGTCAATAATGTGCTTTAATTCCTCCATCTGTATGAGGAATTCTGCCGTCCTGCAAAAGTACAGACAAAACGGCACCGGGACCGTCTCTTCCGCACATATCTGGCGGATCCGTTCCATCGCCAGAGCGTACCGTTCCCCCAGATAGTCTTCTTTTTTCTTATTTTCTTCCATTTCGTTCCTCCAAAGCTCTCTGCCAGGTAATTTGCCTGTCAGTTCATCAGACCGATGCATACGATCAGGAACCAGCCGATAATGGCAACTGTGCCGAGGATCGTCCCCAATTTACTGCAGAAATAAGATTTACACTCATCCTTAAATCCCAGAAAACCGTAACGCAGGCCCCCGAACGCCATCAGAATGCCGGCAAATCCCATCGCACCGATCCATGTATTTGCCCTTCCTTTCAGCAGAAAGGAAATAAAAAGCAGCATCAGCAGTACCAGAACAGATGAAACACTGAGTACTGCCGATGCAATGCTGTTCGACGAATATTTTTTCTCTACAAACGAATATACTTGCCTTTTCGCCATCACTGCCTCCTCACCACGCGCAGCTATCTTCGTTCCAGCCACAGGTAGCACCTGCTGCACAGCCAGAAAACTGCATATCCCAGCAGGCCGCCCAGCGTATTCAGGATGATGTCATCCACATCAAAACAGCCTACCCGGAAGAAAAGCTGGGAAATTTCAATCAATGCGCTGACCTCAAAACTGAGCAGCGTCACCTTCCAGCCTTTGCGCGCACTCTTCGCCATCACAGGCAACAGCGCGCCAAAGGGCATAAATCCTATGATATTGCCTGCCAGATTGAGAAATACCGCGCGGAATCCCAGTATGTCCCTGTAGGTCAGAAACCTCCTGATCTCGCGGAACGGGCTGATGTTGTAGTCATAAACCATTTCAGCCGCGCCGCGCCCGTATTCTTCCGAGAAAAACAGGAAATAGATCAGAAGAACCATATATACCATAAACAGACAAGCCCCTGATATTTTGATACTTTTCCGAATCACTGCCGCCATCAGATCATTAAGTCATCCTTGCTTTTGATTAACCTTGCTCCGCTGACAAGCAGAAGTACCCCCGCGGATACTCCTGTTACGATTGTAATAATTCCGATCACAATATTTGCGACCCCTGAACTGGAAATCGTTTTAAACACTTTTTCGTTCATAAATCCCTCCAGATAGATTATGCGCCGTACTGTTCGTAATATGCATCAATCGCCGCCTTCATTGCGTCATCGATCACAATCCTTCCCCGGCACTCTCTATTGTACAGGTATTCTACTACTTCCGCCATCGTCACGATCGCATTTGCGTCAAAGCCGTACAGCTCTTTGATCTCGTCGAGAGCGCTTTTCTTTCCGCCCTTCCCTACTTCCATCCGGTTCAGGGAAACCATCAGCCCGACGATCGTCACCTCAGCCGCGCCCTTTACCTTCGGCACAGTCTCTTCCATGGATTTGCCGGAAGTTGTCACATCCTCGATCATGACTACGCGGTCGCCGTCCTTTAATTTGCTTCCGAGAAAGCTTCCCTTGTCAGCGCCGTGGTCCTTCTCCTCTTTCCGGTCGGAGCAGTAGCGCACTTCTTTCCCGTACAGCTCACTGTACGCCATTGCCGTAACCACCGCCAGAGGGATTCCTTTATAAGCCGGTCCGAACAGAACGTCAAAATCATCGCCGTAGCATTCATGGATCGCCCTTGCGTAGAACTCCCCAAGTCTCTTTAGCTGCGTTCCCGTCACATAGCCGCCCGCATTCATAAAAAATGGAGACTTCCTGCCGCTTTTTAAAGTGAAATCCCCGAATTTCAAAACGTCGCTTTCTACCATAAATTCGATAAATTCCTGCTTGTATTGTTCCATGCTCAATAAACCTCCGTATTCGCCTGATTTTTTCCATTCTACCATATTGGGCAGAGATTTTCAATTCAGGAATTTCCTTCGCTTTTGTTGTTGAACACTTCTCTCAAATCGTTTAAAATAAGTATATTGCAGATTTTCCAGAGTATTAAGGAGGTTTTTCCATGTATTACGACCTTATTTCGCTGATGCAGTTTCTGTCGTCGAATACCTTCCCTACCCTGAATGACATCATTGCCGGTACGAATGCGACAAAGCGCCAGACACTCTACCGTCTTGAAAAATTGAATAAGCTGTTAAAGAGTGAACATGCCCCCATTCTCATCTTCGGCACCTCACCTCAGAAAAATATCCGGATCCCTGAGGAATCAAAAGAGGCGATCCTGCGGCTGCTCGCAAACGCAGATACCAGCGCAGCCGACTATTATACACGGGAAGAACGGCTGCTTTACATGTATCTCCTTATCTTCATCCACAATGGCTATCT